>JBILVQ010000191.1:0-5788 GCA_044370375.1 Bacteroidia bacterium | reverse complement strand
AAGTGAAATACAATGTTGCTCTTAGTCAATATGGCCAAATTAAGTCGCCTATGTTTGAGGTGGTAGCCGACTGCGATGCTCCGGAAAATAGAAACGCATCTAAGCTCACTGTTAAATTAGTAAAACATCCTGGTCTTGTATCCAACCCCAGATTGGTGAATAAAAAAGTAGAATTTATTTTACATAAAGACTAATGAAAACCATCGGATTGACAGGAGGAATTGGTTCCGGCAAATCCACCGTAGCAAAGGTTTTTGATGCTTTTGGGGTGCCTGTTTTTAATGCAGACCAACAGGCAAAGTTTCTTTATGCCAATCCCAATGTTAAAGATAAAGTGCTTTCTCTTTTGGGTAATGAAAGTTATTTTGCCAATGGTGAATTGAATCGGCAATTTGTTGCCGCCAAAGTCTTTTCTGATAAATATTTGTTGGCTCAATTGAATAGCATAATTCATCCTGCTGTTGCCCTAAAATTCAAAGAATGGGAGCAACTCCATCAGAAATCGGTTTATGGATTGAAGGAGGCCGCTATCTTTTTTGAGTCTGGGCTGAACGATTTTATCAAAAAGGTAATTGTTGTAACTGCTCCTGAACCCCTGCGTGTTCAAAGAGTTAAAGAAAGAGATGCTATTAGTGAAGCTGAAATATTGAATAGAATCAGGCATCAGTGGACCGAAGATTCCTTGGTGGCCAAAGCAAGCTTCATTATTGCGAATGATGAAAAACAACTGATTGTTCCTTTAATCCATTCTATACATCACCAAATCCTTGAAGACATAGCCAATGAAAATTTTTGAGGCAGAACAAATCAGGAGGGTCGATGAGGCGACTGTTAAAAGTCAAGGTATTACTTCCTTAGAATTAATGGAGCGGGCTTCGTTGGCTTGCACCATTGAAATAAAAAAATTGGTTCAGCCTGATGACTGTCTTTTTGTTTTTTGTGGAAACGGCAACAATGGAGGTGATGGACTGGCCATTGCAAGGATGTTGCATTCCGAAGGCTATAGCGTAAAGGTTTTTATTCTTGAATTTTTATTGCAAGCGACCCCTGATTTTAGTCAAAATCTGAGCCGATTGTATGCCATTGATCAAATAGAAATTAATCTATTAAAAGAACCAAAAGATTTTCCGGACATTCATCATTGTTTGGTTATTGATGCCTTGATGGGTACGGGAGCTTCGCGCCCTGCAGAAGGACTTTTGCATCAGTTGATAAATCATTTGAATCATACTCAATGCAGGATTGTTTCGATTGATTTGCCCAGCGGGATGCCGGCTGACGGGATTCGTGATTTTGATCGCTGGAAGAACGCTGTCATGATTAAAGCCGCCATTACCCTCACCTTTGAAATGCCGAAGCTTTGTTTTTTTTACCCTGAAACAGGCCCTTATGCAGGAACATGGCGGATATTGAACATTGGTCTAAGCGAGGATTTTATTGCAAGCACGAACTCGCCCTACCTATATACAGGAACTGATGATTTGATGGGTTGTATAATGCCCAGGGCAAAATTTTCGCACAAGGGTAATTATGGGCATTTGTTACTAATTGCAGGAAGTGCAGGTAAGTCTGGGGCTGCATTGCTTGCTTCCAGAGCGGCCATGAGAACAGGCTGCGGGAAACTCACCCTTTGTGCTGATCAGAAGACCCTGGATGCATTGAATGTTTATCTTCCTGAAGCCATGACATGGACTGCAGGAATTGCGACCGTAGATGATTTGCCAGATCTTAAGGATTATAATGCCATCGCCATAGGGCCCGGACTTGGAACAGGAGAGGGAGCGCAAAGGGTTTTAAAAAGGTTGCTTCAAGATTGGAAAGGTCCCTTGTTGGTGGATGCCGATGGTTTAAATATATTGTCAGAAAATCCAACCTGGCTTAATTGGCTTCCGCAAGGAGCTGTGTTAACCCCACATCCATTGGAGTTGCGTAGACTTACAAGGAACTATTCTGGAACCTTTTTCGATTTGATGAATTCAGCAGTGGAATTGGCACAAAAGCATTCCATTTTTATTAATTTAAAAAGCACCTATTCTTGTTTAATTACACCTTCGGGCCGGTTTTTCTTTAATTCCAGTGGCATTCCTGCTTTGTCTAAAGCCGGCACAGGTGATGTTTTGAGTGGTGTAATCGGTGCATTGTTATGTACCGGACTTTCTTCCACCGAATCGGTCTGTTTAGGGAATTATTTGCATGGGCGCTCGGCTCAACTTGCGGTGCAACAAAAAAGCCATCATTCTTTGCTTGCAGGTGAAATTGAAGGATTCATCGGGCAGGCAATCAAGGAAATCGAAAATTAATTTTTCGTTTACATTTTTGCTTAATTTTGTGTAAATGAAACTTCGCATTTATTTCTTGTGCTTGGGGATGGTCCTTGTAGGATTTATCTTTTTCTCTTCTTGCTCCAAAGAAAGCAGGACTTGGGATGTGCGCTTGAATGGTCGTTGGACCGAGGATATTCCTGCCAACGCAAAATCTCTTCCCTCGGGATGCGATTTATTGTTCAATGACAATTATTTTGAGGTTTGTCAACAAGGGCTTACCTCTGACGTAAATACCAAAAGTAGTTTGTATTCAAATGATGGACAGATTTATATTGAATACAATTTAGGATTAAAGAAACATATAGAACATCGCTATGATTATGAGTTTGAGGGAGAATATCTTTGGCTAGTTGAAGAAACTACCGAAAAAAATACCGGTGCAAGAACTGTTTCCGGAGCCAAGAAGTATAGAAAAATTTAAGTCCTCGGACATTCATTATGCATGTCCTTTTTATCGATACTGTTCACCCATTTTTAAAAGAGTCACTTTCTAAAAATGGTTATGTCATTCATGAAGGGTATGATTTAACCCTCGAGGAATGTGCCGATTTTTTTCTTAGCCATGAAGGCGGGCTAGTAATTCGTGGAAGATTTAACTTAGATCGGCAATGGTTACTTAGCGCCAGAGGACTTAAGTTTATTGCCCGTTTTGGTTCTGGCATGGAGCATATAGATTTGGCTTGTGCAAGCACACTTGGAATACATTGTCTTTCTTCTCCTGAAGGTAATCGTGATGCCTTAGGCGATCATTGCCTTGGAATGTTATTGATGTTGCTTAATAAATTACATCTTGTTAACGAAGACGTTCGAAACGGCATTTGGCAAAGAGAAGAAAACAGGGGAACCGAACTGGGTTCATTGAAAGTGGCCATTATTGGTTATGGTAATATGGGCTCAGCTTTTGCCAAACGCTTATCAGGATTTGATTGCGAAGTTTTGGTTCATGACCCCAATAAAACGGACCTTACCTTTCCGTCAAGCTTTTTCAGGCAAGTTTTGATGGATGAAATTTTCGAGAAGGCTGATGTTGTTTCTTATCATGTTCCCCTGAATGAGGAAACTTTAGGACTGGTAAATCGAGATTATTTGATGCGCTTTAAAAACCCGATTATCTTAATCAACTCAAGCAGAGGACCAGTTGTTCAAACCAGTGCATTGTTAAACGGCTTTTCCTGCGGTATTATTCGCGGGGCTTGTTTGGATGTACTTGATTTTGAAGAATCCAATTTTGAGTCTTTGCAAACACTAAACAAAAACCCTGACTGGCAGCAATTAATTGCGCGTAATGATGTTGTTTTAAGTCCGCATATTGCTGGCTGGAGCCACCAAAGCAATCTAAAAATGGCACAAATACTTCTGAAAAAAATATTAGCGCTTCCTCAAAAAAAAAGCCCCTAATGGGGCTTTTTTTTATCCGTTTTGTTTGGGTAAATCAAGGGAAACCTTAACGAAAAAATCATCATGGATGAAATTGTCTCCTAAATCAGGAAAAAAGGTTTTTGATTTGAATTTAATGCCATAATTGGCTCGGTTTACTTTTATATCCGCGGTTGCTCTTAGTCTGTTTTCAGTGCCTGTTACTTCGGCTATAAAATCAACCGGCATGCTTTTACCTTTGATGGTCAGATTGGCTTTCACCTGATAATTAGCTCCTTCAGTTTTTTGGGCAGAAATTATTTCAAGTTTTGACATGGGGTAATTTTGTGAGGAGAAAAAATCTTCACTTTTTAAGTGTTGGGTCAGGTCGCTATTATCTTCAGCATCCTCAACATCCTCAACAATAATGCTATTCATATCAATAGCAAAACCACCTTGCAAAACTCCGTTGGTAACCACAAAATTTCCTTCAGTAATTAAAATACTTCCTGTATGCTCTCCGGCAGTTTTGCTTGCCTTCCAGATTGCTTTGGATGGAGTGTCGATAAAGAAACTTCCCTCAGGCAAAACCATTCCTTGTTCCAATTGTGTTCCATTGTTAGGCGAGTGTTCTCCATGGTGAGATGTAACAGCGATATGAGGGGCAATTACCAGAGAAACGATCGACATTAATTTAATCAAAATGTTCATGGAAGGGCCGGAAGTATCCTTGAATGGATCACCAACAGTATCACCTGTTACAGAAGCCTTATGCGGCTCAGATTTTTTGTAGTAAATCTGACCATCAATATCCACCCCTTTTTCAAAAGATTTTTTTGCATTATCCCATGCTCCACCTGCATTGCTTTGGAAAATCCCCATCAAAACTCCGCTAACAGTTACTCCGGCCAACAGTCCACCTAAGATTTCTGCCGAGCTAACTTCTGCAAATACTCCCTTTAAGCCAAAGCCAACAATAATGGGAACCAAAAGTGCAATAGCACCTGGCATTAGCATTTCACGAATGGAGGCTTTGGTAGAAATGGCAACACATTTTTCGTATTCAGGTTTGGCTTTGTATTCCATGATGCCTGGAATTTCTCTAAACTGTCTGCGTACTTCGTTTACCATATCCATAGCGGCTCTACCCACGGCAGCAATGGCTAAAGAAGAGAAAATAAAAGGAATCATTCCTCCAACAAACAATGCAGCCAATACAGGCGCTTTGTAGATATCAATGGCGGTAATACCGGCAATTCCAACAAATGCTGCAAAAAGGGCCAATGAAGTTAAAGCTGCGGAGGCAATGGCAAAACCTTTTCCTGTAGCAGCAGTAGTATTTCCAACAGCATCCAAATTGTCTGTTCTACCACGAACTTCCTCAGGTAACTGGCTCATTTCGGCAATACCACCGGCATTATCAGCAATCGGTCCAAAGGCATCAATAGCCAACTGCATGGCGGTAGTGGCCATCATACCCGCTGCTGCAATGGCCACACCATAGATTCCGGCCAAAGCATAAGAACCTACAATTCCGATGGCCAGCACCAGAATAGGTAAAACGGTTGATTCCATTCCAACGGATAAACCACCAATAATGTTGGTGGCATGACCGGTACCCGATTGTCTAACAATAGAGAGCACCGGACGTTTTCCCATTGCGGTGTAGTATTCAGTAATTATGCTCATCAATGTTCCAACCACAAGGCCAACAATGATAGCACCAAACACACCCATTTTAGTGAATTCAGCGCCACGGGCAGGGTTCACCCAAGTCATGGTTTCAGGAAGCATCCAGTCTACAAGAAAATAAGAAACGATTCCGGTAATTACAATGGAACTCCAGTTACCAAGATTTAAAGCGTTTTGAACACTTCCTTTTTCATCCTTAATTTTTACAAACCACATTCCCATGATAGAAAAAATTATCCCTAAACCTGCGATAAGCATGGGCAATAAAATAGGTGCAATGCCACCAAAATCATCATGAGAAATAACTTCACGACCCAGCACCATGGTTGCGAGGATGGTTGCTACATAGGATCCAAATAAATCTGCACCCATACCGGCAACATCACCTACGTTATCTCCTACGTTATCTGCAATAG
>JBILVQ010000190.1:0-5804 GCA_044370375.1 Bacteroidia bacterium | reverse complement strand
ATGAATTATGAGAATAGTCGCTCTAGACAAGACTTACGCTATATTCAAATCTACCTGAATCTGATAGAAACCTTTCAGTTAAATGGAGGAGACTTTTTAAACTATATGGATGAAGATGGAAACTTTACCCATCAAAACGAAATCACCAATCTTTCCGATTCCAATGGAAGGGCTATTTGGGCCCTCGGCTATTTGTGTAGTTTGCATTTGATATTACCGGGCGTATTCATCCAACAAGCAGAAAACATTCTGGAGGCTGCATTGGAAAGTATTGAAAAAATGCGCTCTACAAGAGCGATGGCTTTCAGCATCAAAGGTTTGTACTATGCCAATTTGTACAAAAAAACAAAAGAAAAATCAGCCTTGATTATCTTGTTGGCGAATCGTTTGTACAAGATGTACCAGCACGAATCAGAAAGACATTGGAATTGGTTCGAGAGCTATTTAACCTATGCAAACAGTACCTTATCGGAGGCCATGCTCTTGGCTTACCTCGATTCAGGAGAAAATGAATTTAAACAAACAGCCCTTGAATCATTTGATTTTTTGTGTTCGCAAACCTTTAAAAATGAAGAAATAAAAGTAGTTTCCAATCAGGGATGGAGACAAAAGGGCAAGAATAGCCATTCTTACGGTGAACAACCCATCGATGTTGCTTATACCATTCTCGCGCTCAACCAATTTTATAAGACCATAAAAAATCCTGATTATCTGTTGAAAATGAAAATCGCTTACAGTTGGTTTTTAGGAAAAAACCATTTGCAACAAATCATTTATAACCCTTGCACAGGAGGCTGTTTCGACGGATTGGAAGAAAACAATGTGAACCTGAACCAGGGCGCTGAATCCACCATCAGTCACTTACTATCCCGGCTGACCTTGGAAAATTTCAGAGAAAGAACCCTGCTAAATTAGGGGCCATTGGCGGTCAATACCGAGGAATTATATAATCGATTTCGTCATGAAAAGAAAATTGTTTTTCTTTGAAAAAAGAAACAAACCCTATTCATTTCCTAATCATGGAATCAACGCTCACATCGCCCATAACCATTGAAACAATTATTAATGCACCATTGGCGAAAGTTTGGGACTATCGGACACAACCAAAGCATATTTGCAACTGGTATTTTGCCGATGAAAGTTGGCATGCACCTAAAGCAGAAAACGACCTGAAAGTGGGCGGAAAATTCTTAACGCGCATGGAAGCAAAAGACCAAAGTTTTGGTTTTGATTTTGAAGGTGTTTATACGCGTTTGGAACAACATCAACTGATTGAATACATCCTGGCCGACCAAAGAAAAGTACTCACCCAATTCAAGGAAGAAGGAGATCTAACAAGGGTAATAGAAACTTTTGATGCTGAAAATGAAAATTCTTTAGAGATGCAAAAAGCGGGTTGGCAAGCCATCCTCAACAATTTCAAAAAATACTGCGGAACGGCCTAGTACCTTGTACTAAAAATCAATATCGATACGCGTGCCTTGATCGGAAGTAATGTTGATTTCTCCGTCTAACTGCAATACCAGGGCATGAATCAATTGCATGCCAAGGGTTTGTGCATCGCGCAAATCAGGCGGTAAACGAAAGCCTATGCCATCATCTACCACGCTTAAACGGTGTTTCTTGCCATAGCTTTTGGGTTTATCGGCCAGTGAAATCCATATTCTTCCCTCCTTTCGTCCTTCAAAGGCATATTTCAAGGCATTGGAAATGGTTTCATTCAATATCAAGCCACAGGGAATAGCCTTGTCGATATCCAACTTATCTTGCTTGACCGAAATATCCAGATCTATCTTAATTTCCTTTCGTAGAAAATAAGAATCCTTCAGGGTATTCACCAAAGAAGGAAAATACTTGCTAACGGGTATGCTCGAAAAATTCTTGGAGCGATACAATAAATCGTGCAAAGCCGCCATGGCCCTGATGCGGTTGACGCTCTCCTTGAACTTAACATGAATGATGGGATCATCAATGGTATGCAATTGCAGATTCAATAAACTAGAAATAATTTGCAAATTATTCTTCACCCGGTGGTGCACTTCCTTCAACAACAATTCCTTCTCGGCCAGTGAATCGGCCAATTTCTCCTCCATCACCTTTCTTTGCAAAAAGGTAGGCACTTCAGGATTGTTCTTATTGATTTCAGGATGCAGCTTTAAATACTTCTGAATCTTATCAGGAGGTGCCATTACGAAAGTACATTCCTCATCGCCACGGGCACGACAGGTAACTTCAACAGAAGTTAATTTAAGACCGAAGCTATGCGAACACCAACCGCTGGAATAACCTGAATTCATTACACAAACAGGATAATCAGACTTTTTACCTGCATGCAACCAACTATCCGCTTCAAAAGAATAAGGATGTGAATAATGCAAAATGAAATTCTTGTCCGGACTGGGATGACTATCGGGCAAAATCTTTACCTGGGCCCAACCGGTGTAGGCAAAGTGGACCGGACCGGCAGAAAGCATTTCAATGGGATCGGTTAGTCCCATTAGTTTACTAAAATTATGGGCATCCTCAACGCCAATGAGGTGGGCCAGATCAAACAAAATATTTTTGCCAATGCTGAGCGCTTCCTTATCGCCTCTATCGCGATAATAATTCATGATGCCTTCTAAAAACTCTATCGACAAAGCGGAGGCACGAACAAGCAAATACCGCTGTCCGGAAATAGTGATGGAAGCCTTTCCCGGATCAAGGATCAAAGAATCATGATAACGCCCTACATTGATTTCGGCCTCATCAAAAATACCTTTTAAATCAGGAGGAACAATAACGGTTTTTCTTTTTTTGGCAGCAGTATTTTTTCCTTTGCGCAACAAAGCCACTTCCTTCTTCAAGGATGCAATTTCAGCCTTTAGTCTTTTTACTTCCTCTTGATTGCTCATGGCAACATTGCTTGATTAATCATTGTGTTGAATATCGCTGTAAAAAACATCGCTATGGTTTCCCACTTCAGGCAGCGCTTGCAACTTGCCCTTGCCCTGGCGGATAAAAGTACGAATCAAATTATCGGCATCCGGAAAATATTTGGAGGCAAACAAATAATCCTTCAAATCACCGGCATGCGTAATGCTGGCAAATTCATCCAAGAACCCAAAACCTGCATAGCGACCATTCTTCACCCAAACAAAAGACTGCTCACCGGCCTTTCTGCCCTTATCGAGCAAGATAAAATTTTCGTGGGGCAATTGATAGGAAGCCAATATTTTAGCAGCGCGTTCATTGTAATCTGCCACAGGTTCTTTGTCCTCACAAATACCGTAACACTTCTTGATTTGATGATTAAAACAAATGCTTTCATCATCCGTTAATCCGCAATAGCGAAGACATAAACTAAATTGTTCAACAAAATAATCAAGGCGCTCGCGGGCGGCAGCGTAAGAAGTAAAACCTTCGAGCGGAGAAACAGTTTCCTCTTCGGTAACCAATCGAAAACGAATAACATCCTCCTCAACAAAAGATTCAATGAAATGAGTGAAAGAACTATTTTTTCTGGCACGGTTAAAAGGTGGAAAATGCTTTTTGATTTCCTCCGATTCAAAGAGCAAGGCAGGTAACTCTGCACCGGTAAGAACGAAATCGACATTCATCAACTGATTCAACAAGCGTTTGCCCTTTTGCTCCTTGGTGTTAAAATGGCTGAGGGCGCGACTGTACATGTTATTGCTTTTGCCAATATAAAGGATATTCCCCTCTTTGTCTAGGAAATAGTAGACACCGGTTTCTTCGGGCAATTTCTTTAGAATGTAGGTCTTAATTTTATCAACCCTTGTGGTATTAATTTCGGTAATGTCTTGTCGTCTGTATTGAGGATTATCGCTTTTTAAACGCAAGAGCAGATCGAAGAGAATGGCAGTAGCGCGGGCATCTCCGGCAGCCCGGTGGCGGTCTTGAATTACAATACCAAGGCTATCGCAAAGGCGACCCAGGCTATACGAAATCTTACCGGGAATTAATTTGCGACTAAGGCGCACGGTGCAGAGCGTATCGCGTTTATAGTCGTAACCGAGTGCCTTGAATTCGGCCTTCACAAAACCATAATCGAACTGAACATTATGGGCAACAAAGACGCAATCTTTGGTGATTTCAACAATTTTCTTGGCCACCTCAAAAAACCTTGGTGCATCGGCCACCATCTCGTTGGTAATACCGGTGAGACGGGTAATTTGCGAAGAAATACGGCATTCAGGATTGATGAGGGTCGTAAACTCATCCACCACGGTCAGTCCATCATGGATAAGAATACAGATTTCGGTAATCTTATCGCCCTGAGGTCTTCCACCGGTTGTTTCTATGTCGATGATGGCAAACAAAAGACATTTTTTGTAAAGTTAAGGAAAGAAAATAAAGTAAAGAAAAAATAAGTGCAAAGAATTCTCATCGATGAATGGCAAAGGCAAAACAATAAAAAATCATTAAAATAAGGTAGCTCAAGGGTGGTCAAAAAATTGAATGAAACAAAAAAAACAAATATTATCTTTGAAAAAACAAAACCATGCTCTCCAACATCCTATGCAAGCCCCTTTATTCGTTACTTTTCATTTTGATTTGTTTAACTTCCTGCAAAGGACAAACCAATACACCCGCTGAACAAAAAGTAGAAACAAAAACAAAGCCTGCAAAATTTGCGAAAAAAATTTAGCTATTGCACAGAATAACGGAAAGGATGGAAAGATGGGGGGATGGGTTTGAAAAAAACGAAAAATATTCAAATGAAAATCCTATACGAATTTAGTGATAAAAGCAAGCCAATAAAGCCAATCAAAATCGACATTCAAAAACACTCCGAAACACTTAAAAAGACAAAATGAATATGCTCTAACAATAACGAACAGGCAATCAGGATAAAAGCTGTTAATCATTTAGATAACAAGAAACAAGGAACAAAAATAAAAAGCCAAAGAACCATAATCAGTAAGCAAGCCAAACAAAAAAGTCTTGAAAGAACCTTATGGCAGGGGATCTATCATTTTGGAATAAACGTTAACAAAAACCTTCATCAATTAGGGGGAAGCATCCTCAACCATTCCGTATCCACAGGAACCTGGGCATGGCGGGTCCGGCCAGAACCAATTAAGATTTGTAAGGGGGCGTATCTGACTACCCTTAAACCAGAATTACAAACCGATCACAATGCTTTAAGGAAAAAGTAGTTTGGAAGGGATTCCAAACGCTTATGGGGCATTTGGTTTTCAAGGTCTTTGCTTATCTTTGAAAAAAAATAGCGATAAAAATGTATTTTTGAAGGAAAAAATAAGGAAGTTAGACGTAAACTTAGGACAACCCTACAAACATTCAAACAGATGACAAAAATAAACTACACAGACAATAAAAAAATTCTAAAATCATTTTACGACCAAAACGGATTGACGGCAAATTTTGAAAAGGACAACAAGTATTTGGAAACAGCGTTTAAGGACATTACTAAAATTTGGCTTGACAACCTTAACCAAATTAAGACAGTAAAATATTTAATGATTGCAGAAGCTCCGCTTTGGGGACAAGTAAAAAAATATATTTATAACTCCGAAACTAATAACTCACAGTTTTTCTATCGTAGCGACTTAGCTGAAATTCTAAATAGAAATATTATTGACAAGGCAGATTTTATTAAAGTTTGCAATGAAATTGGTTTGCTAGTTGTTGATATTTCTCCATTTCCACTTAATACGAAAGATACAGCAATCAATTATCGTGAATTGAGCACAAACCAATATAGACAATTGGTAAGCCAGACAATTCCAACTTTCTTTGATTTAAAAATAAAAGCGATTAAAGCAAAACAGTCAAAAAGC
>JBILVQ010000036.1:0-19537 GCA_044370375.1 Bacteroidia bacterium | reverse complement strand
AATCCAGGTTTTTCAATACTTCAGCCGTGTCTCTTAATTGCGGTATGGCTTTAGGAGAAACAAAACTTCCAAAATCCAAACGGCCAAAGCCAACCTTTAGCAAAAGATTCAGGTAGGCTATTTTTTTTTCGGTAGGAATAAAATCATGCAAACCCTGCATGGCATCTCTCGGACATTCAGTGATGTGTATGGTCTTATTTTCCATTGTTATAATATTTTTCGAAGCTAAGGTTGATCTTTTTTGTTAATGCGGGGCCTTCATAAATAAACCCTGAATACAATTGGACCAAACTGGCTCCGGCTTTAATTTTTTCAAGCGCATCTTCTGCCGAATGAATCCCTCCAACACCAATAATAGGAATCTTTCCTCCACTCTTTTGGTAAAGATAACGGATAACCTCGGTCGACTTTTCTTTAAGCGGTTTGCCACTAATTCCTCCTGCTCCATTTTTTTCGGCCAGTGCTGCATCTTGCTTTAATACACTTCTATCAAGGGTGGTATTGGTAGCAATTAATCCGTGAATCCCGGTCTCAAAAACAATTTCAATAATATCATTCAACTGCTCATGGCTGAGGTCTGGGGCAATTTTTAATAAAACCGGCTTTTCACATGCCAGTTTTTTTCTTTCTTCCATGATAGATTTTAATAATCTTTTCAATGGCTCTTTTTCTTGTAATTCCCTTAACCCTGGTGTGTTGGGTGAGCTTACATTTACAGTAAAAAAATCTACAAATAAGTGAAGGGCCCTGAAACAAATAATGTAATCATCAGCGGCATGCTCATTGCTTGTGTTTTTATTTTTACCAATGTTACCGCCAATTATTAAACGGGGGTGTTGCTGCCGGATTCTTTCAACCATCGCGTCAACCCCCTCATTGTTGAAACCCATCCTGTTTTGAATGGCCTGATCTTTTTTTAGCCGGAACAATCTGGGTTGGTCGTTCCCCGGCTGTGGTTTTGGCGTTACGGTTCCTACCTCAATGAATCCAAATCCAAGGTTGCTCCAATGATGTCCCAACAGTGCATCTTTGTCAAATCCTGCTGCCAAACCAACCCGGTTTGGGAAGTTGAGCCCCCATAGTTGGATGGCGGAATGGCTTGTTTTTGTTTTGAAAAATGTTTCAAAAATTTTACCCGCACCCGGAACCGAAAAAAGAACCCTCATCATGCTCATGGTGAAATGATGGGCACGCTCTGCTGGGAGCAAGAATAAAAGACCGCGAAGCAGCGAATACAATTCCTTTGTAAGTTTTTAGGAAGATGAGACTTTTAAAATTATTTGACCATTAAGGGCTTGGTGTATTGTCCTTGTAAATTTTTAACTTGAACGAAATACAATCCAGCCTCGAACTGCGAACAATCAACAAAGAAATTCTTTTTTCCGGGTTCGATATTTCCTTCAAAAATGGTTTGAAGACTTCTTCCCAAAGCATCTATTAATTGAACCTCTACTCTTCCGCCAACCCCGTTATTAAAGGGAATGCAGGTAATGGCCCTTCCTGGGTTAGGAAATGGGTTGTTTAGGAAACTGCTAATTTCTTTTTCATTCAAAGAGGTAGTTGAATCAAGGACCTTAAATTTCCAATATCCTTCCGGTGCCGGCATTGGTCTTACCTGAATTTTGCCGCTGTTGGAAGTTCCTTCTAGATAATAGAAAATCTCAGTACCTGCGACCTGTGCCGGAATATCACCACTCCATGTGTTGGTTGCAGGATTGGTCATGGTCATAGGCACAACCACGTAGGGCTGAGTGGTGTCGGTGGTGAAATACAATTGAGCTGTTGATATACCACTTCGGTGCTGAAAAGTACCATTGACGGTATAAGGATTGGTGGTGTTGTAAGTATCTGTAAGTGGTTGATGAACAATTCGAAGTGGATCGCTTACGCCAACGGTGTGGGTGATGCAATGGATTGCACCGCTTTGCTGGATAATGCTGTTGCAGTTAATCCCTACAACATTATAACCGGGTAGGGCGCTTTTCATGATGCGCAAGGCAGTGGTATCAAACTCCGGTCGGTAAACGGGCATTAAAACCGTTTTGTTGACAAAAACACTATTGGTAAAAGTTAGGTAATCGCCTCCTGTGTTGGGGTAACTTCCATTCGTTTCCGGAGGCATTACAACTCTTATTACTTTGTAGGGGGTACCAAACATAGAATTGAAGTTTGAAAGCACGTATTGTAAATTAGCCTCAATCTGTGGACCATCGGCAACACCGGCAGGATATTCTCCAATCAGCAAGGTTTCCTCATCCAAAAGCTTCATGTGCATATCAATATGATGAATTCCATCATAGGGTAGGGTTTCCATTTTAATATAACGGGTAATTCCCATGAAATTTTTCATAATGCTATCAATCTCAGCCTCTGTCTTTACCGTTACATTGAAGGTTCCTGCGGGTCCATTTTCATCCAAAACTAATTTGCTTGAAAATGCCGTACCGGCTCCATCACTCATGTAAT
The DNA here is from genome assembly GCA_044370375.1 of Bacteroidia bacterium. Taxonomy (GTDB): domain Bacteria; phylum Bacteroidota; class Bacteroidia; order UBA4408; family UBA4408; genus JBILVQ01. Next base: position 17,071 of record JBILVQ010000036.1, on the reverse strand, counting down.
TCCCTCCTGTATGAACCAAATCATTCGGAGCGGCAGTGGTGGTGTAAACCGGAAGATTCAAGTAAGCACCCAGGGCGGAAGGAACTACATCATCATCCGGACGTGGTCGATTGTAAATCCAGTCAACCAAAAATAAAGAGTCCACATCATTTCGGTAAATCGGATTGGCGCCATAATCCCGCATCCAAACGGAATTGGATGCTTCTTCTAAGTAGGTAATATTGCTAAGCGGAATGTTAGCATTTGTTAAACTGGTTTTAACCGCATTGGAGTCTGCACAAATAATAATAACCCGAGTTTCAAGTCTTCCGTAGCGCACTATTTCTCTTAAGGTACTTGCATAGGAACTTCTCCAGGAAATAACCAAACCGGAAACTTCTTCCCATTCTGCCATTGCCCTGATCGAGCCACCGGGAGGACTTGTAATGGCCTTGTTGTTTTGACCGGGAAACCGGTAAGTAGGAAGCATTCGAAGTTCCTCATCGGTTAAACCATTGGGTAAATCCTGTGCTATCATCGGATAGCTAATTAGGGCAAAAAGGAAAAGGAAAATTCTCTTCATTTTCAAAGTTTTGTTTAAAGCCATAAAACTAATGATAATTTTGCAGATATGTTCATGGTTTTGTTTTCCTTTTTTTTTCGTTGCAGCAGGGTGCTACTTTTTTGTTTTCTCCTGCTATCGGCCTCCAATTTATGGGCAAAAGAAAAAAGGGAATTCTCTCCAGATTCCCTCACCGGCCCTTCGCTATCACGGAAATTAACGCTGGTTTATTCTGGAATGGGGGCATCCTATTTGGGCTCCATGTTTTTGCTCAATGAGTTGTGGTACAAAGATTATCCCAGGTCCTCCTTTCATTCTTTTAATGACAACCGTGAATGGCTACAAGTGGATAAAGTTGGACATTTTGGTTCTTCCTGGTATTTGAGCATGCTTGGTATGCACTTTTTAAGAGGGTTGGATGCACCCAAAAGACAGGAAATTTTGATTGGGGGAGGTGCAGGCCTCATCTACTTAACAACCATTGAGGTTTTGGATGGATTTTCTTCAAATTGGGGATTTTCTACAGGTGATATGCTTGCCAATCTGGGCGGATCCCTTTTCGCAACTTCACAAAGCTTGATTTGGGATGAGCAAAAAATCAAGGTAAAGTTTTCTTATCACAACCATCACCTTGCACCCTTGAGACCCAATGTGCTCGGTGCCTCTTTGCCCCAAAGATTGTTTAAGGACTATAGTTCCCAAACGTATTGGTTGTCTTTCTCTCCCTTTAATTTTTGTAAACGCGAAAAACTAAAGAAATGGTCGTGGGCCTGCATTGCCCTTGGTTATGGAGGAAGAGGAATGCTGGGCGCCATAGAGAATAAATTCGTTTCGCAGGGAGTTGATTTCGACTACAGCCATATTCCTAGAGAAAGAGAATTTTTATTGAGCCTCGACATTGATCTCACAAAAGTTCCTATTCGAAAAAAATGGTATCGCAATTTGACCACCGTTTTTTGTTTGCTTAAAATTCCTGCCCCGGCATTTGTCTGGAATCAAAAATCGCTTGCGTTAAAAGCATTTTATTGACTTTTTTTATCTCTTTTTCTGAACTTTGAAAACCGCTGAATCCCTTGGTGGATAAGGTTTTCAGAATGTTTTGATTAACATAATTTAACAGGCTTTTAGTAGGCTGCTCTTTACATCGTGGTATTTTTGTATCCCTAAATAAAATTTCAATGGAATTAACTCCTGTTGCCGATATTAGAGAGCTCAATGAAAGGATTCAGAGAGAGAGTTCTTTCATCGACCTGATCAATCTTGAAATGGACAAGGTTATTGTAGGTCAGAAGTTTATGATTGACAGATTGTTGATTGGATTGCTGACCAACGGACATATTCTGCTGGAAGGTGTGCCTGGCCTGGCCAAAACCTTGGCGATTAAATCGCTTTCTTCAGCTATTCAGGCCCAATTTTCTCGTATTCAGTTTACGCCTGATTTACTTCCTGCAGATTTAATCGGGACAATGATTTATAACCAAAAAAAAGAGGAGTTCACCATTCGGAAAGGGCCTGTGTTTGCTAATTTTATTTTGGCCGATGAAATTAATCGTGCCCCTGCAAAAGTGCAATCAGCCTTATTGGAAGCGATGCAGGAAAAACAGGTAACCATTGGTGATCAAACTTTTTCATTGCCCGAACCATTTCTTGTTCTGGCAACCCAAAACCCAATTGAGCAAGAAGGTACTTATCCCTTGCCAGAAGCACAGGTCGATCGTTTTATGCTCAAGGTTATGATTGGCTATCCTTCCAAAGAAGAAGAGAAAAAAATTATTCGTCAAAATCTTGCACAAATACCACAGGTGGTAAACAAAATTATTCGTCCCGAAGATATCCTCAATGCCCGTAAATTGGTGAGAGAGGTTTACATGGATGAAAAAATTGAGCAGTACATTGTGGATATCGTTTTTGCTACAAGATTTCCTTCCGATTACCGTTTGGGAAAATTCCAATCGCTGATTTCTTTTGGCGCTTCTCCGCGTGCCAGCATCAATCTTGCACTAGCTGCAAAAGCGTATGCCTTCATTAAAAGAAGAGGTTATGTGGTGCCTGAAGATGTGCGTGCCATTTGCCACGATGTTTTGCGCCACCGGGTTGGTTTAACCTACGAAGCAGAGGCGGAAAATATTTCTGTTGAATCTGTTATTTCTGAAATCATTAATGTTGTAGAGGTGCCTTGATTTTTTTTTGCAAAAAATGAAATCTTCCACTTCAGATCTGCTGAAAAAGGTCAGAAAAATTGAAATCAAATCTCGGGGATTATCCAATCAGATTTTCTCCGGAGAATACCATAGTGCTTTTAAAGGCAGAGGTATGGCTTTCTCTGAAGTGAGAGAGTATATGCCCGGAGATGATGTACGCTCCATTGATTGGAATGTTACTGCCCGATTCAACCATCCCTTTGTAAAGGTTTTTGAGGAGGAGCGTGAGCTCACGGTGATGCTGTTGGTGGATGTGAGTGCATCAGAATTGTTTGGCACCAAGAGCCAGCTAAAAATGGAGTTGGTGGCAGAATTGTGTGCCGTAATCGCATTCAGTGCCCTGCAAAATAATGATAAAATCGGTGTAATATTTTTTTCCTCCGTTATCGAAAAATTCATTCCTCCCAAAAAAGGCAAATCACACATCCTGCGAATCATTCGTGAACTTTTAGATTTTAATCCCAAAGAAAAAGGCACCAATGTTTCTGTGGCATTGCAGTATTTTACAAACATGATTAAAAAGCGCTGTACAGCATTTTTAATTAGCGATTTTTTTGATAGCGATTTTCAAAAACCGCTAAAGATAGCCGCAAGAAAGCATGACCTTATTGCCCTCAATATTTTCGATCAACGTGAAAATGAAATTCCTAACATCGGACTGGTTTGTTTTGCAGATGCTGAAACCGGACGTACACAATGGGTGGATACCTCCAGCGCTGCCGTTCGCCTAAACTATAAAGGCAATGCCCTCCGAAGAAGGGATGATCTGACCGCCTTATTCAGAAAGTCTGGCGTTGATTTTACCAATCTTCAAACAGGTGAACCCTACGTTAGACCATTGTTGAATTTGTTCAAAATGAGAGAAAAAAAATGAAATCAGTTGCTAGTTTGAAGTCCTGTTTTTTTCTGCTTATTTCTGCTTTCGCAATACTTCTTTTTGCGGATTTGTCGCATGCCCAAAATGTGGTGAATGCCGACCTGAAAAAAAAGGAAATTAGAATTGGGGAACAAACCTCTCTTGATTTTTCTCTGATTGTGCCTGCTGGTGCAAAGATTCAGTTCCCTGTTATTGGTGATTCTATTGCACCCTCTGTTGAAGTGGTTTCCCTTGGAAAAATTGATACCCAACAAGTAAACCAAAATACAAGTTGGAAGATTTCTAGATCCTATATCGTGACTGCTTTTGACTCAGGTTTTTTTCCCATTCCACCTTTTCGATTTACCGTCAATGGTGATTCTTCATGGGAATCCCCTGCTACTTTGCTAACCGTTAAAACCGTTGCCGTTGACACGGCTGCCGCCTTTAAAGCCATTAAACAACCCTTAGACGCTCCATGGACGATTGCCGAAATTTACCGTGAGATTTCTATTGCGTCTGCTATTTTGTTAGCGCTCATGGCCTTCATTTATTGGTGGAGAAAAAGAAAGCCCGCAACCCAAAAAACATTTGTTGTTACAGAACCGGTGATTCCTGCCCATGTTATTGCTATCAAGGCTCTTCAGGATTTGAAGGAGCAACAATTATGGCAAAAAGGGAACATTAAATTGTATCATGTTTTGCTCTCCGAAATCGCACGCCAATATTTGTTTAATCGTTTTGGATTTCATGCCCCTGAAAAAACAACGGATGAAATTATTTTTAGCCTTTCAGGTTTACAAATTGGCGCAAGGGAATCTTCCGCATTCATTGAATCACTCCGAATTTCTGATTTGGTGAAGTTTGCCAAAGCCAATCCAATGGCAGGGGAGCATGAATTCTGTTGGAGTTCTATCATGGAATTTGTTCATCAGACCAAGGATACCGGTTCAGTGGATACGATAAAGGAGGTTGGCCATGCGTGACGTTCTGTTCGCCTATCCACTATTCCTGCATGGCCTATGGCTGATTCTTTTGTTTACCGCAATTTATGTTTTCAATGCGATCAAAAGAAAACCACTCGTGCAGCTTCCTTCGCTCTCGGGTTTCTTTCATAGCAAGCTTTCGTGGAAAGTTCGACTAAGGCATCTTCCTTTTGTTTTAAGAATGCTGGCTTTTTCCTTGTTAGTGGTTTCCCTTGCCCGGCCTCAATCAAAAAGTAGTTGGCAGGATTTGCATACCGAAGGAATTGATATAATGATGGGTATAGATGTTTCGGCTAGTATGCTGGCGAAAGATCTTAAACCAAACCGCCTGGAAGCTGCTAAAAATGTGGCAACTGATTTTATCGCAAACAGACCGGATGACCGTCTTGGTTTGGTTATTTTTAGTGGTGAAAGTTTTACCCAGTGCCCCTTAACGTCTGATCATTCTGTGCTCGTAAATTTATTTTCTCAAGTAAGAACCGGTGTGCTTGAGGATGGAACGGCCATTGGAATGGGGCTGGCTTCTGCCATCAACCGTTTGAAAGATAGTAAAGCCAAAAGCAAAGTGGTAATTTTATTAACCGATGGCGTAAACAATGCAGGAGCTGTTTCCCCCTTATTGGCCGCAGAATTGGCCAAGCCTTACAACATCAGGGTTTACACCATTGGCGTTGGTTCCAGAGGATCCGCCTATGCGCCTGTTCGTGTTTATCCCAATGGTGAATATATCTACGATTATGTAAAGGTTGAAATTGATGAAAAGGTTCTTAACCAAATTGCCTCCCTCACCGGGGGAAAGTATTTTCGAGCAACCAACAACAATTCTTTAAAGAAAATTTATGCGGAAATAGACAAAATGGAAAAAACAATTGTAGAAGAAAAGCAATACTCAAAAAGAACTGAGCTTTTTCGTCCTCTTGCTTTATTCGCTGCCGCTTTGCTCTTGATTGATTTTTTGTTACGCTTGAGTGTTTTTAAATCTGCAACCCCTCTTTTGTGATGTTTAGATTTGAAGAGAAAATATGGCTCTATGCATTGCTGCTCATTGTACCCATGTTGGTACTTTTCATATACTACTTTATGTGGAAGAAAAAATCGATTCAATTGCTAGCTGATGCCCATTTAATAGAAAATTTAATGCCCCTGTGGAGTCCGGTCAGAACCTTCTTGAAGTACTTTCTTTGGTTTGCCGGTTTTGCTTTTCTTGTTCTTGCCATTGCGAATCCTCAATTTGGTTCCAGAATGGAAGAGGTAAAGAGACAGGGAACCGAAATTATTGTTTGTTTGGATGTTTCAAACAGCATGTTGGCCCAGGATTTTTCTCCCAATCGTTTGTCTGCGGCTAAGCGCTCCATTGCACAAATGATTAATCGGCTGAAAGACGACAGAATCGGTCTCATTGTTTTTGCCGGTGAAAGTTATGTGCAACTTCCCCTAACTGCAGATTACGCTACTGCAAAACTATTTCTCGAAAACATTGAAACGGATATGATCGGCACACAAGGAACTGCCATCGGGTCGGCCATTGAATTGGCAATGGCTTCCTTTGATCCGAAATCAAAAGCCGGTAAGTCGATTGTTGTTATTTCTGATGGTGAAAACCATGAAGACAATCCTCAGGAGTTTGCGGCCGAAGCAGTTTCAAAAGGTATGCTGGTTCATACCATTGGACTTGGTTCCGAAGAGGGCGTTCCGATTCCTTTCATTAACAACGGTAGGATGCAAGGCTACCGAACAGATAAGGAAGGCAACAATGTCGTTACTAAATTAAATGTTGATCTGCTTCAAGAGGTAGCTGCTGCCGGAAAAGGAATTTTTGTGAAAGCCTCCTCAAGCCAAATCGGCCTCGACAGGGTATTAGATCAGTTAGAGAATATGCAAAAAGCCGACCTTGGCACGAAAAAATTTACAGATTACGAGAGCCGCTTTCAATACTTTATTTTCGGGTCTCTAATTTGTTTTATTCTTGAAAGATTAATTTCAGAGAAACAATCCGATTGGTGGAGAAAACTAACCCAAAGTACTTCCTAATGCCAGTATTTTTTGCCTCCCCCCGATTTTACTTGCTCCTGAATAGGTTAATTCTAGGGCTTTTAGTGGTATTTGTACATTGTACTAATGTTTTAGCACAACATCCTAATCAGTCCATTCGCTCAGGGAATGATCATTACAAGGCAAAAGAGTATGAAAAGGCCAAACAAGCCTATCAGCAAGCGCTGAAAAAGGACTCTAAATCTGAAAAAGCCATGTTTAATGCAGCCGATGCCGATTACATGAGCGGAAAGTTTGAAGAAGCAGCCGAACAATTCAAACGAATAGCAGAAAATACCAAGGACAGGAAATTGAAATCTTCTTCGCTCCACAATTTAGGAAATTCACTGCTTAGTCAGAAAAAATATCCCGAATCAGCAAAGGCTTTTTCCGATGCCCTGAAATTGAATCCTGCCGATGAACAGTCTCGCTATAACCTGGCATACGCAAAAGCCATGATGAGAAAAGAACAGCAGAAAAAAGAACAGCAAAAAAACGATAAGAACGACAAGAACCAAAAGAAGGAGAATAAGGAAAATAAGCAGAAGCAGGAAGGAGGTAAAGACCAAAAACAAAATAAGGACAAAGGGGAACAAAATAAAGAGGCCCAAAATTCAAAAGACAACAAGAACAAAAAGAAGCAGGAGATTTCGAAAGAGGATGCCGCTCGCTTATTGAACGCCATGAATAAGCAGGAGAAAGATTTGCACAAGAAAATGCAAAAGAAAAAATCAGGAGCAAAGGCCAAAGCAAATATTGATAAAGATTGGTAAAATGATGTTCACCGAAAAACTAAAATTTTGTTTCGCTCCCCTAAGGGTATTGTGCTTGTTATCCATGGTTTTCTGTTCATTCCAGACGAACGCACAAGATGTCACCTTCACAGCTTCCCTGAATAAAAACAGAGTGGCGGTGGGTGAAACCTTTCAGATAATTTATTCTTTAAGCACCATGGGTGCTGGTTTTAAAGGACCTGATTTGTCGTCTTTCAACATTATTCAAGGACCAAGCCAAAGTGTGAATTTTGTGTCTAACAATGGACGTATGTCACAAAGCCTAACCATCTATTTTTTTGTTTCAGCCAAACAAGAGGGAAAGTTCAATATCGGTCCTGCCAGTATTGTCGCCAATGGGAAAAAGTATTCTTCTCAATCCTTAAACGTTGAGGTGGTCAAAGGAACAACCCAGGGCCAACGACAAGGCGCTCAGCGACCATCAAACCATTCTTCCGGCCAGGATGATTTAACACGCGAAATCAACGACAATTTGTTTTTGAAAGCTTCGGTCAGCAAATCTACCGTCTATCAAGGTGAATCTTTTGTGCTAACATTAAAAGTTTATACCAGGGTCAATATTATCGATAATGGTATAAGTAAAACTCCCGCTCTCAATGGCTTTTGGTCTGAGGATATTCCAAACCAAAAACGAAATATTGATTTGTATGAGGAGAATGTGGATGGTATAATTTTTAACGTTGGCGAGCTAAAGAAATCTGTTTTAATACCGCAAAGGAGCGGAAACCTGACCATTGACCCACTAGAAATGGATTTTATTGTTAGGGTGAGAGGAAAGAGTAGGGGCAATAGTTTTCTAGAACAGGCTTTTGGTCCCAGAATGCAGGACGTAAAGGTTACCATGAAGACCAAACCGGTAAAAATAAATGTACTTCCATTGCCTGAGAAAAATAAACCTGCTGACTTTAATGGTGCAGTTGGTCAGTTTAATTTTTCATCCAAAGTAAGTCGCAATATGTTAAAAACCGGTGAGAGTTCAACGCTCACACTATCCTTGAATGGATCCGGCAATTTAAATTTGCTTGAGTTTCCGTTGCCCGAATTTCCACCCGATTTTGAGACCTATGATCCAAAAACTTCAGAAAAGTTTAACGTCACTATCCAAGGAATAAACGGATCCAAATCGGTTGAATATTTATTCATCCCAAGAGCTGCCGGAAATTATTCGTTGCCGCCAATTCAATTCTCTTATTTTAATCCCGAATTGCAGAAATACGTGACCATTCATGGTAATGCTGTTGATTTTGAAATAGAAAAGGGAAGTGGTGATGAGGCACAGGTTTTGGTAGGCAATGAAACAAACAAAAGGGAGGTGAAAATCCTCGGCAAAGATGTACGTTTTGTAAAATCTGATTCCGGCAATTTTTGTAGTAATCAACTCTTTTTTGGCTCAGTGTTGTTTTGGCTGTTTTTGTTTTTACCGATGGCAGTTGCTGCTTTTGTTGGTTTTAGTTTGCATCGGAGCAAAAACAATCCTGTAGCTACCTCTGTTTTGCTTAGCAGGAAAGCCCAGTCCATCGCGAAAGCCCGACTGAAGCATGCAGCATCACTGAACGAGCCACAGCACTATCAGGCATTTTTTGAAGAAATTTTTAAAACCATAAATGGCTATTTGAGTGATGGTTTTCAAATTGCAAAAGCCGAAATGAATCGTGAAAAAATATCTGGTATTTTGTTGGATAGGGGAGTTGATGCCGAGCATTTAAAAAAATTAATGGACCTTATGGATGTTTGTGAATTGGCTCGCTTTAGTCCTGCCAGAAACCCAGACGCTATGAACCAGGCCTACAATGCCTCCGTGGAAATTATTTCTTACCTCGAAAAATTTAAAACGGTATGAAAAACTTGATTTCATTGATTTTTTTATCCCTTTTAGGGACTTTTATTTCTTTGGCAAAAGATAAAAACCCTGATCAATTGTTGTTGGAGGGAAATAATTATTTCAAAGAAAAGAAATACAACCTTGCCCTTGCATGTTACCGGGAAATTGAAAATTTGGGTTTTTCTTCTCCCAACCTAAATTACAATTTGGGTACTACCTATTTCAAACTCGATTCCATTGGTAAAGCCTCGCTGTATTTGCAAAGGGCTTTGAAAAATAAACCATTCGATGAGGACATTGCTTTTAACCTTCAGCTGGTGAACGCCAATACCATCGATAAAATGGAATCCTTTCCCCGCTTTTTTCTTCTGCGGTGGTGGGACTCTTTTGTTTCTTGGCTGCATCCAGATTATTGGGCCTACCTAAGCATTTTTTTAACCATTGTTTCATCGTTTTTTTTGGTCATGTTTTGGATGGCTTCTCAGCCTCAAAGGAGGTCGGTTTACCTCGTTTTATTTTTTGTTTCCGTCGGTATATTTCTTGTAAGTTTTTGCGTTTCTTATGCAGCTTATGCGCGAACTCAGCACCAAAATTCTTTTGTGGTTACCGCTAATTCAGCCAATGTTCACAGCGCTCCAACCACCAATTCCACCAAGTTATTTATGATTCATGAAGGGGCGGCAGGTGAGGTTTTGGAAGAGCAACCGGGTTGGATCAATGCTCGTTTTCCCAATGGAACCAAAGGCTGGATTCGGTTACAGGAAATTGGTAAGTTTTAGTGAGTCGTTTTTGAACGATTATCAAGCTTTTTTTGAGGAATATGATTTCCTCATTGCTTTTCTTACAATTTGATTATCAAAAGATTAGTGTTTCTTGAACCGCCAGTTTTTACGTTTTCCAACCTAACCCATCTTTTTTAAGGCGCTTTCTGCGAATTTTATAAACAATTTTCTTCATTTTTTAAGATAATGGCTAGGTTAATTATTTTTTAAATGACTAAAAATCAATATATTAAAAACTTTCCGATAAGATTCTGGATTATTGGGCTTGGTTATTATTTTTTACCCCTTGCTTGATAATCAGAAAGTTATTATATTTACTTTTTGAAACCCTAAAAAAAGAACCTGTCATGGGAAATTTTATCAATAATCTTGCAGCAAAACTCTGTCTTTCAATGATGGTTTTGGCGCTAGGTAATACCTTTGCTCAGCCTACCATTTACGCAGGACCTGATACAACCATTTGTTCTAGTGGCAACCTTACCTTAACTGCCACGATAATCCCTCAGGCCCCAATTGCCTATGCGCCCGATCCATACACTACCGGGACCATTGTAGGTGGGTACACAGACGATGTTCATGGCCCGGTAATTCCAATCGGTTTTAACTTTTGTTTTTTGGGTAACACCTATAACAGTTTGGTTATTTCCTCTAACAATTATGTTACTTTTAATTTAGCTAATGCAAGTGCATATTCACCTTGGGTAACCGTCCCTGTTCCAACAACAACACCTGCTGAAGTTTTGAATTCTGTCTTGGGTCCTTGGCAAGATATTAATCCTGGAGTAGGTGGAACTATTAGATACCAGGTTTATGGCACCGCTCCTTATCGTCACATTTCCATAAGCTGGTACCAAGTTCCGATGTTCTCGTGTACCGGTATTTTATACACCAGCCAAATTAAACTTTTCGAAACAACTGGAATGATAGAATCCCACATTCAAAGTCGTCAGTTTTGCGCATGGAATGGAGGTAATGCAGTTCATGCTTTGCACAATGCTGCTGGAAACTGGGCCGATGCTGTGCCGGGAAGAAACAATACTCCTTTTACGGTTAATCTTGAGGGATATCGTTGGATTCCGGGTGGTGTAAATCCTACCGTTAACTGGTACGAAAATGGAGTTCTTATAGGAACCGGGGTAAGTATTAACGTAAATCCTACGCAAAATACTGAATATGTGGTTGAATTAGCGAGTGGAAATTCCTGCACCGGTCTAACAGCAAGAGACACCATGCAGGTTTTTATTTCAAATCCGGTTTTAACCACCAATCACCTCAATGCCGGTTGTCAATCCGGTACCGGTGGCTCTGCCTGGGCCGATGTGACTGGCGCTGCCCTTCCTGTTACTTGGTCTTGGAATACCGTTCCTCCGTCCAATGCTGATAGTGTCTTTAATTTGGTGCCCGGAACCTATACCGTTACGCTTACAGATGCCAATGGTTGCATTGTTCAAGCCAATGAAACCATTACCCAACAAGGAAATTTGGTTACTTCAATCATAGGAACCATAGACGTTCCTTGCCATGGTGAATCAACTGGAAACCTTCAGGTGGAAGGAACCGGAGCTATTGCTCCTTATCTTTATGTTTTGAATGGAGACACCAGTTTGGTTGGTATTTTTTCTAATCTGCCTGCTGGTATTCACAATGTTGCCGTTATTGATTCCGGAGGCTGTACCGCCATTCAGCCCGTTACCATCAATGAGCCTGCCCAGCCTTTGCAACTTTCCATCGTTAACAGACAAGATGCACTTTGTTATGATCAGGCCAATGGGTCTTATGAAATTGCAGCCACCGGCGGTACTCCGCCTTTGAGTTATAGCAATGGTGTAACTACCAATGCTAGTGGTTTGTTCCCTAATCTATCTCCCGGCAATTATTTACTTTCAGTTACCGATGCAAAAGGTTGTTATGCATTCATCGCTGATACAATTCGTCAGCCCAATCCCCTCGCAATTATCATTACATCCTCTACAAATATTTCATGTGCAGGAGGGATTGATGGTGCGGCAACCACTGCCGTAACCGGGGGCACCCAACCCTACAACTATAGTTGGAATTCAACTCCTGTTCAAAATGGTGCCAACGCAATTAATTTGTATGCGGATACTTTTCAAGTAGTGGTTACAGATGTAAACAATTGTACGGCATTTGCCACCACTATCATTACCGAACCACAACCGTTAACTGTTACTGCTCCTGCAGATGCAGATATTTGCGAGGGTTCCGGAATTGAATTGGTTGCTTTTGCAGCCGGTGGTACAGGTAATCTCAACTATTCTTGGGATAATGGAATGCAAAATGATACCATTTTTGTTGAACCAACTTCCACCGCAACCTACACCATTACTGTTACCGATGCCAATAATTGTCTGGTTACTGATGATGTAAATATCAATGTATTTTCTAACCCTGAAGTTTTCTTCAGTGCCTCAAACCAAATAGGTTGTGAAACTTTTTGCGCCCTTTTTGAAAACCTTACCCAGGCACCTGTAAACTCCGCTATTGTTGGTACAGAATGGGATTTCGGAAACAACCAAACTGCTAAGGTCCCAAATCTTGAATATTGTTATTTGAATCCCGGTGTTTACGATGTTACGCTTACCATCACAACCGATAAAAATTGCAAAAGAACACTTACCAAAGAAAAATATATCACCGTTCACCCAAAACCCACCGTTGCTTTTACTTCAAGTCCCGAGAAAGTGGACATCATGAAACCAGAGGTAACATTTAATAACCAAACAGCGGGTGCCATCACCTATGAATGGACTTTCGGTGACAATAGTCTTTCTTCCGATGATTTCTCCCCAATGCACACTTATAAAGATACTGGTCTTTTCAAGGTGAAATTGGTGGCCCTTACCGACAATGGTTGTATGGATTCGGTTTCTAATTATGTTTTTGTTGACCCCTTTTATACTTTCTACATTCCTACAGCATTCACTCCTAATGGAGATGGCGTAAATGATATCTTTGAAATTTACGGCCAATACATTGGTGAATATAACATTACCATTTTCGATCGCTGGGGTAAACAAGTGTTTCAGGATGCCTCTTACGAAAGAATTAAATGGGACGCTAGAGATGTGCCCGATGGCGTTTATGTGTATGCCATTCGGATGAAAGATACTCAAGGTAAATTGTTTAAATACAATGGCCAACTAACAGTAATTCGTTAGCATTTTATTAAATGAGGAAAGGCTTCCTTGCTTTTTTCTTTTTGCTGATCACCAAAATGATTGCTCTTGCACAACCTAATTGTGCAGGAGCAATTTCTTTTACTGTTGGCCCTGCACCTGTTAATGGAACCTATGCTCCGGGTACTGTTGTCAATTATTGTTTTACAATGAATGGTTATACCCAGGCCAATTTAAATTGGCTCGAAGGTTTTGACCTCAATCTTGGTCCCGGTTGGTTGGCTGGTTCTATTACTCCGGTTTCTCCTCCTGCTAATTGTAATGGAGGTGGTGGGAATTGGGTTTGGCTGAATTCTTCCACTTCAACCATAGCTCCTATTCAAACCTTCGGACCTGGTTATTTTTTTGATAATAATGGCAATGGAATTGCCGGTGATGATTTTGGAGATGCAGGAAGTTGCAATTGGACTTTTTGCTTTAACATCACAGTTGGTAACGTTGTTGGGGCTTCTTTAAGTGTTGGGGTTGCTCCTTTATCTGATGGGGTGGCTGCAAATTATCAAAGTACTGCCTGCGATGGAGTAACCTACACCTATCCCACGCCTCCTGCCATTGTTGTTGGAGGGGCCTGCACCCTCACCGGTTCAGTAACAGCGCAAACCAATGTGTCATGTTTTGGTGCCTCAACTGGCTCAGCCACCATTGGCGGGGCCTTAGGAACTGCCCCTTACCAATTTAACATCAATGGTGGAGCGTTTTCTGCCAATGGCACTTTTTCAAATCTGGCTGCTGGTAATTATACCGTAACTGTTCAGGATGCAGCAGGATGTACGGTCAATGTACCCGTTACCATTACCCAGCCGGCAACCGGGTTAACAGGGAACATTGTTAGCCAAACCAATGTTGATTGTAATGGAAATGCCAGCGGTACGGTCGATGTTGCGGCCTCCAATGGTGTTCTTCCCTATCAGTTCGGTATCAACAACGGTCCGCAATCAACCGCAACCAACTTCAATGCTTTAACCGCAGGAAATTACGTAGTCAATGTTACTGATGCCTCCGGTTGTACGGCCAATATCAATGTAACAATTACCGAACCAACCCTACTTTCTTTGAGTATTATTAACCAGGTCAATGTAGATTGTTTTGGAAATAATACAGGATCGGTTGATTTTGCCGCTTCCGGCGGAACGGCTCCTTATTCCTTTGCTTTTAATGGCGGAGCACCATCACTGCTAACCAGCTACAATAACTTAACAGCCGGAAACTATTCGGTGATCGTTTCCGATGCCAATAATTGCACAGCCACCCTCAATATCAATATTACGCAACCTTCGGCTCCATTATTTGCTTCTCTCGCATCTAATGTTCCTGTTGATTGTTTTGGTGCTGCAACGGGTGGATTGACCGTCAATGCCATGCATGGGACCGGTCCTTATACTTATTCAGTGGGTGGTGCCCCGTTTTCTCCAAACCCCGTTTTTTCAAATCTATTTGCGGGAACTTACACAATTGTGATTGAAGACGCTAACGGCTGCACCACAACTATTACCCAAACCATAACACAACCTTCTAGCGCTTTAAGTGCATCTTTAGTTTCACAAACCAATGTTTTATGTTTTGGTGCTGCAACCGGCTCACTGACCGTTTCTGGTGCCAACGGGACTCCTTCCTATATTTATTCTCTTGGCGCAACCGTCAATGGTACGGGTACCTTCAACGGATTATTGGCAGGAACACATGTGGTTACCGTAACAGATGCCAATGGATGTACGGTTCAGGTAATTGTCAATATTTCTCAACCAAATGCAGCCCTTGGAGGGTTTATTCTTTCACAAACCAATGTGCTATGTTCTGGAACTACTACCGGAGCCTTTGAGGTTTTAGGAACCAACGGTACACCTCCCTATACTTTCACATGCAATGGTGTTACTAACACTACCGGGGTTTTTTCTAATCTTGCTTCAGGAAATTACAATGTTACCATTGCTGATCAAAATGGATGCACCTTTATTCAGTCGGTAAATTTAACCTCACCAAATGCCCTTTCATCAGCAATCATAAGCCAAACTCCGGTTTCTTGTTTTGGTGGTAACAATGGTGCCCTTACCGTTAACGGAGTAAATGGAACCGGTCCTTACAACTTTACGCTCAATGGCAATACCAATGCAACCGGAACATTCAATTCCCTTTCATCGGGCACTTATAACGTTGTGGTTACCGATCAAAATGGTTGTACAGTAAACCAACAGGTTAATATTTCTCAACCTGTTTCGGCTTTATCCGCTAGTATTTCTTCTCAATCCAGTGTTTCCTGCTTCGGCCTTGCTGATGCTGGATTCAATATGGCTGCTTCAGGCGGCACAGCTCCTTACTCCTTTAATTTGGCAGGCTCGGTGAACGCCACTGGAGTATTTAATTCATTAGCCTCCGGCAATTATCAAGTAGTGATTACCGATGCCAACAACTGTACCACACAGGTACCGGTCAATATTACACAGCCCGCAATTTTAAGCTCCAACCTGATTTCTCAAACCAACGTTTCCTGCTTCGGAGGGAATGACGGTCAAGTGAATGCCGGAGCTTTAGGTGGTACCTTGCCCTATTCTTTTTCCCTTAATGGTAACACCAATACAAGTGGTGTTTTCTCAGGTTTGTCTGCCGGCAATTATGTTGTTTTAATAACTGATGCAAACGCTTGTTCGGTTAATTTAAATGTGGTCATTACAGAACCATTGCTCCCCTTATCAGCCTCTCTTGTCAATCAAACAAATGTTATTTGTTTTGGAGCAGCCACAGGTAGTGTTTTATTGGCTGGAAATGGAGGAACTTTGCCTTATCAATATGCCATCACCGGAACTGCTACCGGAGCTTCATCCACCATCAATGGTCTCTCAGCCGGTGCCTATAATTTTACCATTGAAGATGCCAATGGTTGCACGGCTACTGTAAATGCATTGATTACCCAACCGGCCCAACCCGTTCAATTAACCTTGGTTGCACAAACTGATATTTTGTGTTTTGGCGGAAATACCGGAACTATTGAGGTAACAGCTGCAAATGGTACCATCCCATTCAATTATGCAATCGGTGGAACCAACAATGCTACTGGAATATTCAATAACCTTACCGCTGGTTTTTATACGGTGTTGGTTTCCGATGCCAACAATTGTACAGCCGACATTCAAGTTACTTTAACACAACCACCTGCACCAGTTTCCATTAATGTAGTTAGCCAAATCAATCCTGTTTGCAATGGATTTTCCAATGGTTTCATAGAAGTGAACGCTGCGGGTGGTGTTGCCCCTACAGGGTATTCTTATTCATGGAACACGCTACCTCCTGTGCTTTCAAACCAATTGTCTAATGTATCTGCAGGTATTTATACTGTCACCGTAACCGACGGAAATGCTTGTTCACAAACTTTGTCTGTAACGCTCACTCAGCCCAACTTTCAAGTGAATGTTATCGGTAATTATGATTTATGTAAAGGCAATGATTCTTTAATGACTTTTACTTCTTTGGATGGTGCTCCACCTGTTATTTATGCGCTAACCGATATGGGTTCCGGCATTAGCACCTCGGGTGGAAGCCAAAATATTTTACCTGCCATTACAACAACCTATCAGGTGGTCGCTACTGATAACAATGGTTGTATTTCTCCCCCTATGAGTTTTACGGTTACCGTAAACGAAGTTCCCGAAGCCAATTTCAATGCCGACATAAATGTTGGTTGTCTGCCGGTGTGTGTTAATTTTTCCTCCGTAGCCGGCCTCCCAGGTACGGTATATAATTGGTCCTTTGGAGATGGTGCAACAACCACAGCGCCTGCTACCGACCATTGCTTTAACGAAGCAGGAAGCTTTGAGGTAGCACTTCAGGCCGTTTCTCCGGCAGGTTGTTCTTCCTTCTTGGCAATAC
>JBILVQ010000035.1:0-19720 GCA_044370375.1 Bacteroidia bacterium | reverse complement strand
ATATTTCACCACATTGTTCTCGATACTAACCCTGAAAACATCGCTCGCTGCATAGGTGCCGAAATTCCCGCGATTCGTACCGTTTTCATAAATACCAACCGTTGCATTGTTTTGTAAGAAAATAGCATAACGGATGCTCGCATAACCATTATCGGCATTGGCATTACTCAAACCTATCATTCTTGCCGTATTGGTTTCTGTAACGGTAAATTCAAGATAACCATTGTTGTTTACTTGATTGTAAGAAAAGGCCCCTCCGTCCCAGTTACCGCCCGAAGATGTTTTGTTCAAACTATTGCCCAATCCTGTAGTTACTACATTGGCCAAACTATACCATTTTACTTGCTCCTCTAATCGGTTGCAAGCTGATGGGTCGGTTACTCCTGTTATGTAAAATACAGGTACATCATAGCTTGGCAAAGCTTTATAGGTGGCGGCATTCGAAGAAATGGTGGGTGTGCTGCAAATACTTTGATAGGTTACATCGCAAGTAACCACGTCCGAGATGGCAATTCCGGGATTGGAATAAGAAGATGAATTGGTTCCTACAGGGCCTCCATTGAGCCTCCATTGATAAGAAACAGGAGCCCCATTGATGACGGTGGCATTGAAGTTTCCTGAATGCAGATTACTAACCAAAACATTCGTCAAAGTACCGTTCAATGAATTGATGGATGCATCTGCATACAATGGGTAACTAGGCACAAGAGCACTAAAATAAAAGGCCGTTCCGTTTTTATAATATTTTACTACGTTGTTCTCGATACTTACCCTGAAAACATCGCTCGCTGCATAAGTGCCGAAATTTCCGCGATTCGTACCGTTTTCATAAATACCAACCGTTGCATTGTTTTGTAAGAAAATAGCATATCGGATGCTCGCATAACCATTGTCGGCATTTGCATTACTCAAACCTATCATTCTAGCCGTATTGGTTTCTGTAACCGTAAATTCAAGATAACCATTGTTGTTTACCTGGTTGTAGGAAAAGGCTCCTCCATCCCAGTTACCTCCCGATGAAGTTTTGTTCAAACTGTTCCCTAATCCGGTGGTTACTACATTGGCCAGACTATACCATTTTACTTGTTCTTCCAATCGGTTGCAGGCTGCTGGATCGGTCACACCTGTTATATAAAATACTGGAAAATCATAAGTAGGAAGGGCTTTGAGTGTAGTAGCATTTGAACTTGTGTTTACCGGTGATGGACCGCACAAGGGTGTATAACTTAAGTCGCAGGTTACAACATCCGAAACAGCAAGTCCGGGATTTGAATAGGAAGCAGCATTGGTGCCCACCGGAGATCCGTTCAATCGCCATTGATAGGTAATAGCTGTTCCATTGATAACCGTTGCAGTGAAATTTCCGGCATTCAAATTGTTGACCAATACATTGGAAAGCGTTCCTCCCAGAGAATTAATCGAAACATCTACAAACATTGGGAAGGAGGGCACAAGCGCACTGTAATAAAAAACTGTATTATTCTTATAATACTTTACCAGGTTGTTTTCGACACTAACTCTAAAAACATCGTTCGTAGCATAAGTGCCGAAATTGCCAATATTGGCGCCATTTTCATAAATTGTTAGCGTGGCATTGTTTTGCAGATAGATGGCATATTTTATACTGTTAAAACTGTTATTAGGATTTGAATTGCTCAAACCTATCATTCTAAAAGTATTGGTTTCGGTGGCGGTAAATTCAAGGTAACCATTGTTGTTTACCTGGTTGTAAGAATAAGCTCCACCATCCCAGTTTCCTGCAGATGCGGTTTTATTCAAACTATTGCCGAAACCGGTAGTTACAACATTGGCAAGTGCATACCATTTCACCCTTTCTTCCAAACGATTGCAGGCAAGGGGATCGGTAACCCCACTAATATAAAAATCAGCGGCAGACGGAGTAACGTTCATGGTGATAGCAGCACTGGTAGCTGTTACAGGACTTGCACAAGCTGCATTAGAAGTCATTACACACCTGATTTGACTTCCGGTTACAAAATCTGTTCCTGCCACACCAATATAGGTTGAGGCAGTTGCACCGCTAATATTAGCACCATTTCTGGTCCACTGATAAGTAGGTGAAGCCCCCCCATTGGTTGGCGTTGCCGTAAATGTAACACTGCTTCCACCACAGGCAGGATTGGTTCCGGAGGTAATACCAATACTCACAGCTGGAGTTGCCGTGGCGTTGATGATTAAATTACTTCCATTGTCGGTTCCTGTAGTTGCAGGATTATTGCTTACCACCCTGATTCTATATCCACTTCCGGTTGGAGTAGCCCCGGGAATGGTTGACGAAATGGTTCCGCTACCGGTAGAGCTTAGGGTCCCAATATTGGTGGGACTGGCGAAACTCCCGCTGGCATTACTCAATTGAGCAGTAAAAACATTACCGGGGTTAAAAGTACCGGTAGCAGTAAAGGGAACGCTAACAGCGGCTCCGGCACAAAAAGGCGAGCCTGAAACAGCTCCTGTCGCAATGCTGTTGGCAGGAGGAGTACAACTAACAGTTGTTGTGGAAATTCCGGGCCCAAAGATGGTCACATCAATGCTATTGCAATTCATGTTAAGTGGAGTTGCAGTAGCACAATTGGTTCCTCCGCTAAAGGGATTGGTTGTCGTAGTCAGCGTTCCGGTGTAAGTATTGGTAGAAGGAGTCCCTACCAGCGGAGCAGGTACATTGATGGTAAAATAACCATTGTTCTGGCTATTGCAAAAAATTTGAGGCTGAATACCAATATTTCCGTTAAAGCAAGTGTTGGCTCCCGAAACGGTTATGGAATAGTCGAAGGTAACATTGTAGTTAAAACCAAAGGGACAGGTCATAGACGATGGCACAATGGCTGTTGGGGTGATGGTTACTTGTACCGTGTAACCTCCGCAGCCTGAACTGGGAATAGTACACTGTGCAAACCCAAGTGCGTAAATGGCTGTAAAAGCAAGGGTGAGAAATAACCTGCGTAAATAAACTTTCATGAATTTTTTTCTGTTTGATTATCAACCGGCTAAATTAAACCCGGACCAGTTGCGCATTGCAACAAGGATATTAAACATATAAACAATACTTTGTTTATTTCCAAGGACTTAGATAGTTTCAATAAAACATCTAAAAACTGCAGCAGTAAATTGGACAGGGTCCTAAATCATTCAAAAAAAAAGACCCTCCTATTCAGAAGGGTCTTTAACACCTTAAAAAGAAAATATGGTCAGGTTATTTTTTAACCCAATACGCTTCTTGAAATAACAATTTTCTGCACTTCTGTGGTGCCTTCGTAAATCTGCGTAATCTTTGCATCACGCATCAATCTTTCTACATGGTACTCTTTTACGTAACCATAACCACCATGAATTTGCACGGCTTCGGTGGTCACCCACATGGCAACTCTTGAAGCAAATAATTTGGCCATGGCGCTAATCATACCGTAATCTTCATGATTATCTTTGGCACGGGCAGCTTTAAGGCATAATAAACGGGCAGCTTCAATCTCTGTGGCCATATCGGCTAATTTAAATTGAATGGCCTGGTGTTCTGAAATTGTTTTTCCGAAAGCCTTCCTTTCTTTAGAATAGGCAAGGGCCAATTCGTAAGCACCGCTGGCAATTCCTAAGGCCTGAGAAGCAATTCCAATTCTACCCCCGGTTAAGGTTTTCATGGCGAATTTAAAACCAAATCCATCCTCTCCGATGCGATTGGCTTTAGGAACTTTTACATCGGTAAACAACAAGGAATGGGTATCAGAACCACGAATACCCATTTTGTTTTCTTTAGCACCTAATACAAAACCGGGCATTCCACGCTCTACAATCAGGCAGTTAATACCTTTGTGTCCTTTGGCAACATCGGTTTGAGCCATCACCAGATAAACAGAAGCAGAACTTCCGTTGGTAATCCAGTTCTTGGTTCCGTTCAACAAATAATGATCGCCCATATCAATGGCCGTTGTTTTTTGTGAGGTAGCATCTGAACCTGCTTCCGGTTCCGACAGACAAAAGGCTCCAATAATTTCTCCTTTGGCTAGTGGAACCAAATATTTGCGCTTTTGCTCCTCGTTGCCAAAATTTTCAAGTCCCCAGCAAACCAAGGAATTATTGACAGAAACCACCACCGAAGCGGAAGCATCCACTTTGGAAAGTTCTTCCATGGCCAGCACATAAGAGACAGTATCCATACCACCGCCACCATATTCAGGACTAACCATCATTCCTAAAAAACCGAGTTCTCCTAATTGCTTTATTTCATCGGCCGGAAACTTTTGGGTTTCATCGCGTTCAATTACTCCTGGTTTTAAAACATCGTTGGCAAAATCTCTTGCTGCTTTTTGAATCATCAAATGTTCTTCACTTAGCTGAAAATCCATGGTTTGTTCTTTAATTTGGGTTGGGCAAAATAGCCACATCAAAGGAACAAGTTAAGGGCAAAAAATCCAAAGAAATGACAAAAAAAACCAAAGAAAAATCCATTCTTGACCAGATCAAGGTAGGGCTTCCGCAGCGCTCAGGCATTATAATAGGCTGTATGTCAGGCACTTCATTGGACGGAATAGACCTTATTGCCTGTCGCTTTGAAATAACCGAAAGGGGATTGAAGGTAAGCAGTAGCAAGGGAAAAACGCTGCCTTACCCTAAACCATGGAAAAAAAGACTTGCGGAAAGCCTGAATTTGAACGCTGCAGAATTGCTGGCCCTGGATGCTGACTATGGCAATTTTTTGGGAGAAAGCATCAAAAGCTATTTAGAAAAAAACAAACTCAAGGCCCAAATCATCGCCTCCCATGGGCATACGGTTCATCATAATCCTGCACGTGGCTTTAGCCTACAAATTGGTCATGGAGCACAAATATGGATGGCTTGTGGTTTGCCGGTGGTGAATGACTTCAGGGTAATGGACATTGCGGCGGGCGGACAGGGGGCTCCTCTGGTACCAATGGGAGATGCCTTGTTGTATGCAGACTATGATCAATGCATCAATTTAGGAGGAATTGCCAATACGTCTTACAGGAAAAATGGCCTGCGATTGGCCTACGACATTGTGCCCTTCAATTTGGTGATGAATGCCCTTGCAGAAAGGGACGGCAAAGAATACGATGACAGCGGAAGACTTGCCGGTGCTGGGAAAACAATACCTAACTTACTAAAAGCGCTCAACAGTTTGAGCTATTATAAAAAATCGGGACCAAAATCAATGGGAAGGGAATGGGTTGAAGCGAATATTCTTCCTTTACTAGAAAACAGAAGCATAAAAACAGAAGACTATTTGAAAACCTTTGTAATACATACCGTTGAGCAAATAACAAGAAGCATTGAAAGTGGAGGAAATGGCAAAGTGCTTTTGAGCGGAGGTGGTGCTTTCAACACTTATTTTGTAAAACAATTAATGAGCAAAAGCAAGGCGCAAATTGTTGTGGCCAATAAGGAAAACATTCAATTCAAAGAAGCTATCATTTTTGCCTTGCTGGGATGGTTGCGTTGGAATAATTTACCCAATTGCATGGGTAGTGTAACCGGTGCGAGAAACGATGTAAGTGGAGGGGTTGTTTGGGGTGGGGATGGGAATTAACTGGAGTCAGTATTTTGTCAGCCGCATTTACTTTCAAATTTACTTCAATGCTGAGTTCAAGTGATAAGTGCAATTTTCTTTTTAGCAATTGGTTAGCGGTTTTGGGAATTAAATTTTCTTTCTGGTCGATTGTTTAATTTGTTCTCAACTTCTCCGACACATTTTTCAGTAACAAAGGATAAACGAATTTAAAAATTGGTTTGCTCCTGCAGTATCCATCGTCTACTGTTTTGGTAAAAAGTACTTTCAAAAAGAAAAAATTGTTGCATATCCCTAGCAAGGAAACTAAGTAAAAAGGCTACACTGAATTTCTTGAGGATTATTTATGCAAAAGCAAACACTAAAGTCCATCAAAAAAACGCCCTCACTTGTATTCCGCCGGTATGAATGATTTTAGACAACGGTGTTTTTCTTCCTTCATAATTGAGGTTAATTTGCATATTGTTGGTTAGGGTACGCTGGTAGGTGAGAGCCCAGGTATAGTTATCGCCAATGGCCAATCCTTCCAACATTTCAAAACCCAGGGTTGAATTTGCATCTCCGTTAAAACTTTGTTGTATGCGATTTAAACGAAATGATAAAGTTCCCTTGCCCGCAACATTATAACGCATTTCTGTACCTAAATTTTGTGCAATGGCTCTTTGCAAAGAATCCGTGCCTAAATCCCATTTATTCGAATAACGATAACTTACGGCAACCCTAAAACTTACATTGGGCTGAAAGGTAAGCTTTGGCTCAAGATTGTAAAAATTTATTTCGTAATTACGGGTAGAAAAATATTCTGCCGCATTCACTTTGTTGCCCTTTGCTCCTTCCATGTTCAGCAATAATGTTTTTACCAAATTCCACCTGAATTTTATTGAGTGGGAAACTTGATTTCTGGATTCATATCCATTGGTAAGTAATATCCTTGATTGGTTTTGCTGATAAGTATAATCGGCACCAAAAACCTGATTCAACCTATTGAAAAAAACCGTGTTTCGGATGGCTCCATTGAGCGAAACCAAGGCAGAATCAAAACTGGTTTCTTGGAAAGGATTATAGGCCCGAGAGGCATCTATCCCCTGCAATTTTCTGTCAATCCGATAAGAAAACTGATCATTAAAACGTACAACAATTTTCTTTAAAATATTCTTTGAACTTACCCATTTGGAGGGCGCCCCCACATTAATGACTTGTGAAAACTGATTGTTAAAGGTCTTTACAA
Organism: Bacteroidia bacterium; assembly: GCA_044370375.1. Taxonomy (GTDB): domain Bacteria; phylum Bacteroidota; class Bacteroidia; order UBA4408; family UBA4408; genus JBILVQ01. The sequence goes on along the minus strand of JBILVQ010000035.1, from coordinate 12,956 downwards.
ATTGATTGGTGGGCGTAAATATTTTGATGTATTTCGCCTGGTCGGAAAATACCGCCACCTCAAACTCATTCAATTCCTTTACTCCGTTTTCATTGTAATCAATCCAGGTAAAGGCACCCTGTCCGGGTGCAACCTCTAAAAAAGAATACTCTTTTTTTACTTCCTGCCCTGAACCAATTTCGTAGAATATTTGTCCGTAAATCAATCCTTTCAGCATCCTGAACCGATACTCCGTTCTGCTGAGCAAGGTGCGGTCTGGACGCAAACCGGTGAGTACGGAATCGTTAATGACCAAATTCCGCAAAGCCAATGAACTTTTGAAAACATGATTGGGGTTTTCATTTAATGCACCCGAAACTTTGTAGGTCTCCCCTACTGTTCCTTGTCGCAAATCATTGATATATGGCAGCCAATCAGTTCGGTTAATATAGCGCAACTCAAATGCATTTTTAGTGGTATCATCTGTGCCGGCATAGGCATTGTATTCAAAAAAATGAAAACTACGTCTGGCTAGTGAATCGGACTGATTCAATTGAATGACGCTTCTCTCCTGCTCCTCAGAAACACCAATTCGATAGCGATTCTTGAACCTACGGGCTAATCCGGATTTCTGCCTTAAAAAAGTACTGCTCTCTTGTGTCCCGGTTGAACTTAGATAACTGGCCGTTGCATCTATGACCCAATTTTTATTTTCGAAAATCCCATTCAGGGAATGCAAATTACCATTGTAATTATTACCTTCTAAAAAAGCGCTCAATTTGTACTGAACAAATTTCTGATTCGATTTCTTCAGCAGAAGTGAACCTGAAACAAGGTTTTGTTGTTGCACCACCAAAGGACTTTGTCGATTCCAGTCTCGTTCAAATTCTATGGCCCTGAACCGTTCAATGGGTGAGAAATCTCTGGATATCCATTCGTGTTGAACGGTACTTTTTAATACCCAGGGCAAAGAATCATTGCTAAGATTACGAGTATTCTCTAATTCAGTTTTCACTGCATAACCATCATCATTGGCCCGATCACTTACCGCGAAAGTATTGATGTTATTCTCTGTATATGCCAGCTCTGTTGAGGCTCGCCAGCGGGCAGAAGGTTTGTATTCAACCGATGAAACCAACATACGTTTGCGTTTAGGTGTGGGCAATAGCACAACAGGTTCGTAATCGCCCTGAGGCACTCCGTTTGCAGGAGCAATCCATTCAAAAACTTTTCCATTGGCGGTGGAATTAATCTGTCGGTAATTACCACGATTCAATCCAACTTGTGAAAACGAAGGCCGGTAAAAGGCCAACTCAGGATTGGTGGAATAATAAAAAACCGAAGGGTATAGAATTCCATCAACAATGGTATCCTTGCCGGCATATAGAACTAAATTCTCTGAATACGACAAGGTATCCACCTGATTGAAAAAAGCACTTTCTATGCTATCCCCAACACTTCGTAGTAATTCTTTCTGTTCATCGTTCAATGTATAAGAAAGCGGTCGGTTCTTATTGTCCTGCTCAGAGAAAGCATGAACACGCACCGTCCAATGATCTGATTTCAAATCACTGCCAGCTATCATCAAACTACGTGCATAGTTACGATCTGAGTATTGAAATTCTGCAATAATCCTTTTGTCTTTGGTAACCAAACGCTTTGCTGTAAAAGTTAATTCAGCGGTATTATAATCAATGATATAATCATTCTCTTGTCCTCGCACCAGCAGTTCTCCATCCATATAAATTCTTTCGGAGCCCGACAAAACAATGATGAACAATTCATTTTCTGCTCCTTTGAGCCGATAGGGTCCCTGATTGCCTTCCACGCCATTGAACAACATACGCGAAAACTTCCCTCTTGAAACAGCAGCCGCCACTTCGGAATTTACCTTCCATCGGTTTTTTTGAGGGGTCAAAAAATCTGTGTTCAATTGGTACCATCCCCCTTGCGCTCTTTTATAGTAATTAAGAAAATAAGAAGGTGGTCGGGTCAATTGAAAATCACCGGCCGTTAATTTTTGGTTGGCATCAAATACCTGAATATACACTTTGTCAAACTCCTGCAACTGTCTTGTATTTCCTTCAGGTTGCAAGGGAATATTGTCATCCGAAACAGCAGCCTGAATGGAAATGGCCGGACTTAATTTTCCGGAAATTTGCAAATTGAGATTGGAATTAACCACCACATCTTGGTTGTTTCCAAAAGAAATTCCACGCGTGATACTACCTGATTTTGAAAGACCTTCCCATTGAAAATAATCTTCACTTTTCTGTTCAAAGGTGAAGGTAAAAGTATTTGGGAAAGCAGTTTCAGATTGTTCAATTCTTGCGGGGTCTTTTCGGTAAATTCTTTTTAAATCATAAAAAGGGAAGGCTTGGTATCGCAGCAAGACAAAGGGCGGTAGGCGGTCAAGACTATCTGCAATCAGCACCAACCTGTTTCCGGCAAGCCATTGAAAATTAATCTTGTTGGTGGCTGATGAATCTGCATAAACTTTCAAGGTAGATTGAATGATCATCAAACTATCCAATTGCAGCGTGTCGGAGGAAGCCGGTAACCACTTTTGTCGTTCAATTTTTTGTGCCCAACCTTGCTGCAGCATGCAGAAGCCCAACAACAACGATATGAAAAGCAGATTTCTCAAGGATAATAATAACGCAAAAATGGCTATTTTCTTGGGGATGCAGGCCATTATTCCGTCGGGAAAGTGGTTGCCGGAGAAGCTTAGGATACAATAATTTGCAAATGCCTGTATACCAGACAGATAATAATCCATTTGCTTGTCGAAAACAAAAAATAGCAGGAAAGGCTATGGCCTTTCGTTGGCCCAAATTTCCATCACCAATTGTCGTTCAAAGCCTTTTGAATAGGCAAAAGCCAGCAATCTTTTCTTTTTGATTGGGGTAGGTAAAGAATTAAAATCCTTTTCCTTTTTCTTAAGAATGTAACGCAAACATTCAAGGTAGTCATCCTCCTCTATACTCTGAATAGCTTGTCGAATAAGGGGTTCACAAATCCGATGAATTCGCAAACCATGTTCAATCTTAATTTTGCCCCAACGTTTAATTCTAAATTTTCCACCGGCATAAGCCATGGCAAATCTTTCCTCATTGAGGAAATTCTCGGTGATCATGGTTGCAATAATTTCTTCAACCTCCTCCTTGTGAAATCCCCAGTCGTACAACTTATCCCGCAACTCCTGATGCGAACGCTCCTGCAAGGCGCAAAAGCGTCTAGCTTTTTCTAAATTCTTATTCATTTCCAAAACAAAATCATACAAAAACCTATTCCACCCTACAAAATTCTGTACAAATTTAGCATCTTTGCGCTAAAATGAAAACAGCGGTTGTTGCAGGAGCCGGAGGACTTATCGGCACTTTCTTGGTAGAGCACTTGCAAAAGGCCCATGAATTTTCAAAAATCATCCTTTTAGTGCGTAAACCTTTGGGCTTGAAAGGGGAAAAAATCAAGGAGCTCATCGTTGACTTCGAAGCCTTAACCTTATTGGAGCTGAATCCTGCTGAAAGCATTGTTTTCTGTTGTGTTGGTACTACCATTGGTAAAGCCGGTTCTCAGGAAATTTTCGAAAAAGCAGATTATCATCTCCCTGTCAATCTTGCGCATTGGTGCAAAAAACAAAACATCCCCCAATTATTGGTGGTCTCCTCTTTGGGTGCTGATCCACTGTCATCCAATTTTTATCTGCGAACCAAAGGAAGAATGCAGCAAAGCATTTCCGAAATTGGTTTAGAAACCGTCATTTTTGTGCAACCTTCGCTGCTAACGGGACCAAGAAAAGAATTTCGTTTCGGAGAAAAAATAGCCATCCTCAGCTCCTACCTCTGGAGCTGGTTGTTATGGGGACCCTTCGAAAAGTACCGGCCCATTGCTGCAGAAACAGTAGCAAAGGCCATGATAAAATTAAGTTTAACAAAACAAAAAGGAGTGCACACGGTGCTTTCCAATCAACTACAAAAAGCCTCAGCCATTTAACCCATGTTATCAGTTCAATCACTTTCAGCCGGCTTTGGCGGCACCTTTCTTTTCGAAAACATCTCCTTTCTGGTAAACAGTGGCGACCGAGTAGGTTTGGTAGGAAGAAATGGAGCCGGAAAATCAACGCTGATGCGCATTATTTCGGGTCAACAAAAACCGGAGGGTGGGAAAATTGCCATGCCCAAAGAAGCAACCCTTGGCTACTTATCGCAAGATATTGTTGCAGGAAGTGATAAAACTGTTCGCGAAGAAGTGGCATCCTCTCGACAGGAAATAGATCACTTGCAGAAACTGATGAAATCCATTGAGGAAGAATTAGCAGTAAGAACTGATTATGAAAGTGACGAGTATCATCAGTTGTTGGAAGACATCACCTATGCTGCCGAAAGATTTTCGATGCTGGATGGTTATAATTCTGATGCAGATTTAGAAAAAATTCTGATCGGATTAGGTTTTGAAAGAAGTGATTTCGACCGTCCATGCAATGAGTTTAGTGGCGGTTGGAGAATGAGAATCGAATTGGCCCGTTTACTCATTAACCGACCGGATGTTTTGCTCCTGGATGAGCCAACCAATCACCTGGATATTGAATCTATTCAATGGTTGGAAGGTTTCATGAGTTCTTATCCCGGAGCGGTAATTCTTGTTTCTCATGATAAAACGCTGCTCGATAAAATGACCAATCGAACGATTGAAATTACCAGCGGAAAAATTTACGACTTCAAAACCAATTACAGCAACTACCTGATTGAAAGAGAAGAGCGCAAAGCCATGCAACTAAATGCGAAAAAAAATCAGGATAAATACATTGAACATACCCAGGAACTGATCAATAAATTCAGGGCCAAAAAAAACAAAGCAAGCTTTGCTCAATCACTAATTAAGAAGCTCGACAAACTCGACAGAGTAGAAGTTGATGAAAGTGATTCCAGGAAATTGGCCTTTAAATTTCCTCCATCACCACGCGCAGGAAGAGTGGTGCTCGAAGTAAATCATGTAGCGAAAAAATATGGCGAAAAAGTAATTTTGAAGGATGTGAGTTTCATGGTAGAACGCAATGAAAAAATTGCCTTGGCCGGAAAAAACGGTGAAGGTAAATCTACCCTTGTGAAAATCATTGCCGGAGTGCTTGACTTTGAAGGCAAAATAGAACCCGGTTATAATGTTGATATTGGTTACTTTGCGCAAAACCAGGCAGAATTACTGGATGGTGAAAGAACAGTACTTGAAACCATTGATGATGCTGCAGTAGGTGATATTCGAAAAGACATCAGAGCATTGCTTGGTATGTTTATGTTCAGCGGTGATGATGTTTTCAAGAAAGTGAAAGTGTTATCAGGGGGTGAAAAAAATCGTCTTGCCTTGTGTAAGTTGTTGTTGCATCCCTACAATGTGTTGGTACTGGATGAGCCCACCAATCACTTGGATATAGCCAGCAAAGAGGTTTTGAAAAGAGCCCTCAACAATTATGACGGAACCATGTTACTGGTTTCTCACGACAGGGACTTTCTGGATGGATTAACACAAAAAACACTTTACTTTAGAAAGGGAAATGTAAGAGAAATTTTGGGTGGAATCAGCGAATTCCTCGACAAACTAAAATCTCAAACGCTATTCCTGGAAAGTGTGGAAGGGGTATTGCAAACTGAAAAAAATAAAAAACAAAAGCAAGAGGCACCTGATCAAACACAACGCAAGGAACAAGAAAAGAATCAGAAAAAATTAGAGCAGCAACTAAAAAAAGCAGAAGATTCTATTGCGCAATGTGAAAAAGAAATTGCCGATACAGAAAAACAATTGTCGGATCCAAACATATTGGAGGATGCGAAAAAAACAGCTCAGTTAATTTCCTTGCATCAAAAACAACAAGAGCAGCATCGGCAATTGATGACAGAATGGGAAAAAATCAGTGAAATGATTGAAGGATCAGCCTCATAATTACGCTTATTTGTTGAAGTAATCTATTCAAAAAATTAACCTAAGAAGCTATTCTTCTTTAAACATTTCTTTTCAAGAAACCTCTGGTTGTTTTTTGCTCCTCCAATAATTCCAACCTGCACAAAATAACATGGCTGCGGTAAGCAGAGAATATGCACTCATGTAACTATTCTGTCCGTCGGCAAACATTACAATGGTGGAAGCACCCGAAGGAAGTGTAAATAGGAGCAGGAGTATTTCTCTCCACTTTCTTGCCCACAAAAGCAAAGCAAGCAGAGGCACTAAGAACCATCCGGAGTAAGGAATAATGAGCTCCCATTGATACAATCGCAAGGCAATAGGAGAACTATTTTGGAAAAAATAAAGAATCCTTTTTCCAATGATTTCGGCATACCACAAAGGATCATTCGAAATATCCAATAGCACCTTCTCCTTACATACCTTATCAAAGCCCGGAATGGTTTCCGGTTTCTTGTAATAAAAATGGGTTGAATCATAAAATTCACCCATTGAATATTTGGTCTTTCCCGGATAAATCAGCGGCTGATTCAATTGCTTTCGAAGAATAGGAATCACGTAGTAATAAACGGCTGTGTCATGCAAATGATATCCATATTTGGTATCAAAATCACCCAATCCGCAATAAATAGGGTGCCAGGCCGGATGCCGCATGGTTCTTCCTCCTTCGAAGGGGACACCTCCATGTTCTTTTACAAATTGGGTTGTCTTTTGATAGGTGCGGAAAAAGTATCCATCAATGAGTTGTGAGGTAAATGAAAACGTTACCAGCAAAAGCAACAGACAATAAATTCTTTTTAAAAATGGAATGCCGGGTGCAAAAAAATAAATTAAAAAACAGGAGGCCATGGCTGCCAATACCTCTGTCCTGATGCTATTCACAAAGGCAATCAACAATCCACTCAACACAGGAATCAACAGATACTTCCACTTAAAATCGTTTCTTAGGAAAAACAAATGCAAAGCCAATAAGAAAACTCCGGTTAAACTTACCAATCCGAAAATATTCTCATTGTTCATGGTTTCGTACAAATAAAAAGGAGAGGACAAAAGTAGAAGACACAACAATAATCCGAACCTCCATAAACCATTTCGAACAAAGGATTGCCATACCACCAACAACGTAATTATATAAAAGAACACATTGGTCAATTTAATTCCGGGGTCGGCAGCAGTGCCTGTGAGCCAAACCTTAGGCATATACATCCAGATTCTGCCGGGGTCGCCAAAACGTGCCCAATGGTCCTTTTCCATTAACAAAGAAGAACCGCAGCAACTTACCAAACTATCGGCCAGCTGCGGGCTCCATTTCAGATCGGCCGTATCGGCAGCACTGCGAAGAGGGAACAACCCTTTATCTGCATAAAACAATACGAAACTTTTTCCTGCACCATGGTTAAACCCGGTTGCATCCTTGCGTCTGTATTCGGGATTAAATTCCAAATTCATGACGAAATAAAGAACAGGGAGCAGCACCAACAATCCACTGATAAACCAATTCCAAAAAGAAGCTATACGCTCTTTTTCAGCAAAAGAAAAATAAACCCACCAATTTTGAGGACCTTTCATTACAACGGTTTAAGAGCCCTAACAACTACATTGACCATCAAAGGACCCAAGGTACGATTAAAGCGATGAAAGAAATCAAGAAGGGGATTCAAGGCTGCAACCACAAAAGGGAACAGATGAACTCCACATTGGGCATCAATGGTAAATCCTGCCTGCTTAACATACTTTTTCATGGTCCACCAAGAGGTCTAGTTTTCCAGCCCTTGATAAGGTCTCAACTTAAAAATTTCTGCAATGCGCAATGAAAAAATCCAGAAACGATTGGGTGTTGATAAAACCATTACCCCACCGGGTTTCAGCACACGGTAAATTTCTTTAATGGCTTGTTCAGGATTGGGGGTATGTTCAATCACTTCGCTGGAAACCACAATATCAAAATGAGCATCCGGAAAAGGCATTTCCAAAATAGAGCCTACCACCCTTTTGCTGTTACATTTCTTCTCCACCTGGGCCAATAATTTTTCACCCAAATCCATAGAAGTAACCACGGCACCTCTTTCAGCAGCACCTTTGCTAAACCAACCTGTTCCGCAACCTGCATCTAACAATTGTTTTCCGCTGATATCCTCAGTAAGCAATTCCTTGTAAAAAACATGTAATCTTTTATTCGTATCATACATATTCATTTTAGAATCAAATTGCTCAGCAAAGGATTCATAAAAAAACATTTTCTCTTTTTCGTTGGTTGACATGCTATTCGTTTTTTTCTTTAACAATGTAAGTGGGGCGGTTTTTTAGCTGCACATATATTTTACCAATATACTCACCAATAATCCCCAAAATAATTAATTGAAGACCTCCCAAAAAAACCACACTGGTAATCATGGAGGCCCAACCGGAGATGGCCTTGTCATCAACCAAATAAATGGCTATGGCGTAAATCCCGTATAAGAAAGAGAGCAGAGAAATGAAAAAGCCCATCACGATAGCAAAACGAAGCGGTTTAATGCTGAACGAGGTAATGCCATTGATGGCGAAACGAAACATTTTGCGAAAGGTGTATTTCGTTACACCATGCATTCTCTTTCCCGGAGTATAGGTTAATTCAAATTGCCGAAAGCCCATCCAAGGAATCAAGCCCCGAATAAACAAAAAGGGATCGTTTAGTTTTTTTATTTCTTCCACCAGCTTTCTGTCAATGAGCCTGAAATCGGCAGCGCCTTGCTTTAATTCTATGTCTGTAAAGGCGTTCATGAGTTTATAAAACAAGGAGGAAGTTTTTCTCTTCACAAAAGAAAGATCTTTGTCCTCTTCCCGAATGGTTTAAACCACATCATAGTTTTCTGTTCGCCATTTTTCAATCATCACCGAAAGCAAAGATGGTGGATGTTGTAAATCTCCATCCATGCAAATCACTGCATCGCCTCTAGCGTAATCTAAACCTGCTTTCAGTGCATGTTGATGGCCAAAATTTTTCGACAACAGCAGGTACTTCAAGCGAGGATTCCGTTTCGCCTGTTCTTTTAATTCCAGCGCAGTATCATCTGTGCTGCCGTCATCAACAAACAAAAGTTCGAATTCAATATCTACGGGAAGACAGTTGGTTATTTCCCTGATAAGCAAAGGAATATTCTCGGCTTCGTTAAAAGAGGGAATGACAATGCTGATGAAAGGTTTTTCTGTTTTCAAATTTCCCGCTTTCTTTCCTTGCTAAAGATTTAGAAAAAGCGAAAATAAACAATTATTCCGACTCTTCAGAAACAGGTCCAAAGAGAACAGGTTGAAGGACTAACCCAACTTCTTGTTAAAAAATATTGTCGGATTAAAACCGCTTCCTTTTCATACGATAGGCGGCAAAACAACCAATTCCCCCTTCAATATTAGAGAAGTTAATCTTTGCTTCCGAAAAAGGGTTTCGGTCATTAGATTCATACAAATCTTTATGATACAGGTAATACTCCTCATTCGACAAAATCAAATAGGCTAAGTTAACATTGTCTCCTAAAGGGTTGTTGGTTCCGGGTTCATAAAACAATTTCGAATTTCCGAAAACTTTAAAGGTGCTATTGTCTTTATCTTTATCAGATTCAAACAACTCTAACATTAACTGTGAAGAAGTATCCGCTGAAACAAAAGTATCTACCACCAAATTGGTAAGAAGGGTTCGATAAAAGTCATCTTCTCCTGAAGGATCTAACCACGACAACTCATAAGTAAGATCGTAAAAAACACCAAACTCGGAAGAATCAGTCATCTCTCGTGCAACGCTGATAACTACTTCCGGAAAATTTTTATTGGGAACGGTTGTAGTTGCTTTTAGCCTTCTTCCATCCGGAATACTAACCTCAAGCGTATAGGTTTTCCCTGAAATAATAGGAAAAAGAGAAGTACTTACCCTGTAACCCACCGAATCTTTGTACCATGGTATGATGATGCTTGATGAGCCATCACTGAGTCGCAATTCAGCATTCTTTATTTCTAGAGGATATTGATTGCTAACCCCGGTATAAAGCGGAATAGAATTGGTTAATCTTACCGTAATAAAACTATCTTCAGGCGATAAAAAACAAACCAAAACCGGCTTGGGTTCCGTTTTCGGTATATCCACATTGGCTTCTTTTTCACAGGACAATAGGATTAGCCCTAGGAAAAAACAAAGAGCAAAATAAACTCCTGCGTTTCCTTTATAATTGATTTTGTTTAGAATTTCCATGACAATGAGAAAGACGGAAAAATTGGGAACAAGGTTATTTGCATCAGTTTATCCTTGGTTGGATCAATGTCGCTTTCAACATAATAAAAGAAAGGGTTCCAGCGATTGTATGCATTGTATAAACTAAATTCAAATACACGGGTATAAAACTTTTTTACTTTGGTAAACTGTATGCCTATGTCTAAACGATGATAGGCTGCCATACGGAAACTGTTTTTTTCTCCGTAATCATTTTTGAATCCTGTATTGGGCCCAAAAAAGTACGATTCAACGTAACCATCCTGTCCAATAGGGTTATGAGGAGCCGCAGAGTACCTTGCCAGCGGAAGGGTAATAGCATTTCCGGTTCCATAAACCCAGGTACAAGACAATTTTATGCGGTCGTTAAATTTATAGATATTGACAACCGAAATATCGTGTCGCCTGTCATAACGCGGAAAAAATTTCTTACCAAAATTTACACTGTCAAATTGCACATAAGTCCATGAAAGTGTATAACCAATCCAACCGCTCCAATTGCCCTTTTCTTTTTGAAGCAGGATTTCACCCCCATAACTCCAACCTTGTCCTTGCGTGATATTTTCTTCCCAACTAATTTCATCTGCACCTGTTGGATCGTTAAACAATAAAAAGCTTGCCCCTTCTTTGTAAAAGGAAACCCTTTCCATTTTTTTATAATATCCTTCCAAGGTGAGATTAATGCCTTCGGGCAAATCACGGGCAATTCCCAAGGCAAACTGTTGCGATTGCATGGGCTTTACTTTGGTAGTAGCAGGAACCCATAAATCAGTAGGCAAACTAATCCCCGTGCTGCTCAGCAAATGCAGGTATTGGTTCATTAAAGCATAGGAGCCTTTAATGGATGTGTTTTCATCCAGTGTGTACCTTGCCGAAACCCGCGGTTCAGGATTTAAAACTGCGGTTCTTCCAATATGGTAATAGCTAAATCTTAAACCTACATTGGCCTTTATTCTTCCACTAACTTTCCAGTCATCTTCGATGTAAACTCCCGACTCACTTGTATAAATAGGCTTTCTAACGAAACTGTTGGTAGGGATATCTGACCCTTCTAAAACAACAGCACTTGGCTGAAAACGATGGACAATACTAGAAACACCTATTTTAATGTGATGCCGGTTGTTTGGAAAAAAATCAAAATCATGCTTTAGCGTATAGTCTCTAATGGCAGATATGAAGCGAAGACTAAACACATTGGTATCGAATTGTTCTTTCAAACCAATACCCAATTGATAATTGGTAAAAATTAATGATGTATTTGAAAACCATTTACTGTTGTAAATATGATTCCAACGAAGGGTGCCGGTGCTATTGCCCCATTGCAAATCACCATTGGTTGAATAGTTTGGAGATTTGGTCCTGAAATAAAATTTATCTTTCCCAAAATAACCACTTAAATAAACTCTGTCTTTATCGGTAGGCGACCAATTAACCTTTGCATTCAAATCATAAAAAAAATAACCTCCTCTTTCATCCTTTGGAAGAAAGGGTAAAATTAAAGCATCAATATAGGTTCTTCGGGCAGAAACCAAGAAAGAAGCTTTGTTTTTCAGAATAGGACCCTCCAGAACAAGTCGCGAAGAAATTAAACCGATGCCTGCTTCCCCGTGAATTTTTTCCCGGTTTCCCTCCTTCATTTGCATATTAATGACGGATGAAAGGCGGCCTCCATACTCAGCAGGAAAACCTCCCTTGATAAGTTCCACACTTTTTAAGGCATCGCCATTAAACAAAGAAAAAAATCCAAACAGGTGGTACGCATTGTACACGATGGCATCATCCAGGATAATCAAGTTTTGGTCAGGCCCCCCTCCTCTTACATAAATGCCGCTGCTTCCCTCACTTCCTTTCTGAACACCCGGCATTAACTGAATAACCTTTAACACATCTTTCTCACCAAATAGGGCCGGAATGTCTTTTATCTGTTGCACCGGAATATTGATAACACTCATTTGGGATTCCTCGCTAACTTTCCTCTTTTCATCGGCATTGATTACAACTTCTTTAAGTTGAATGCCCTGCTCCATTTCAATATCCATCCGTATATTCTGGTTCAACTCAATTCTGCGCTCCACCTTCGAAAAACCCAACGTAGAAATTTTCACCAAATGCTTTCCTGCCGGCAAGGATAGGGAATAAAACCCGTAATCGTTGGTCTGAACACCTGTCTTTAAAGAATCACAGCTAACAGCTACCCCCGGAAGGGTTTCTCCAGAACCGGACTCGCGAACCACGCCAGAGATAACATATTTGGTTGATTGAGCCCAAATGAAGGTACTGGAAAGAAAAAAAATAACAAGTCCTGAAATAAATGTCCTGAAATAATGTTGCATAAATCTTGGGTTATGGCAGAAACGTAAAAAAAACCGATTTATGCTAAATCCTAAAAAAAATTTTACAAAAAAATCGAAAGTTAGGGGGTACCAGTTGCGGGGGCCAGACTCGAACTGACGTCCGCTATCGGCGGATATGAGCCCAACGAGATTGGTTTGGGAAAAATTTAAACAAAAAAAAACCACATCGCTGTGGCTTTTCTAGTTGCGGGGGCCAGACTCGAACTCACGTCCGCTATCGGAGGATAAGAGCCCAACGAGATTGGTTTGGGAAAAATTTAAACAAAAAAAAACCACATCGCTGGGGCTTTTCTAGTTGCGGGGGCCAGACTCGAACTGACGTCCGCTATCGGCGGATAAGAGCCCAACGAGATTGGTTTGGGGAAAATTAAAAAAAAAACCACATCGCTGTGGCTTTTCTAGTTGCGGGGGCCAGACTCGAACTGACG
>JBILVQ010000034.1:0-19772 GCA_044370375.1 Bacteroidia bacterium | reverse complement strand
TGCCGAAATAAACGAAGAGTTATTTTCAAAAATTTATGGTGATCAGGTTAGCAATGAGGAAGAGTTTCGTGCAAAAATTAAAAGCGAACTCGAAACCATGTTCAATAACGAAGCAGAGAGGAAATTTTTAAACAAAACCCTTGCTTTTCTTACCGAATATTGCAACATTCAACTGCCTGAATCTTTTTTGAAAAGATGGTTGATGACAGCAAGCGACAAACCCGTTACTCCAGAATCGATTGAAAACGATTTTTCGAATTTTGCTAAGCAATTAAAATCGCAACTTTTGGTCAACAAATTACTCAAGCAATTCGAAATTCGTGTGGCCGAAGAAGAAGTTGATGAACATATCAAAAAGATTATTTCACAACAATTTCTTCAATACAATGGTTATGATATTGAAGAAGACGAATTGAGTGAAACAATAAAAAGAATTAAATCGAACCAAAAGGAGTATGAAAGAGTCGTTGACCGATTGTATGACGAAAAAATTTCCAATTTGCTCAGTCAGAATGTAAAGAAATCAGTTCACGAAACTTCCATCGAAGAATTTTATCAATCTTAAAAACCAAGCCTATGTTTCCTATTGACGAATTTCAAAAATACGCGGTAAAACATCGCGGAATCAGTAGCACCGCTGTAAACGGTTATATCAAAAGCTTAACCCCTTACATCATTGAGGAACGCCAGTTGAACGTAGCTCAAATGGATGTTTTTTCGCGTTTGATGATGGACAGAATCATTTTTATGGGGATGCCCATTGATGATCAGGTGGCTAATATTATTCAGGCCCAGTTGTTGTTTCTTGAGTCTGCAGATGCAAAGAAGGACATACAAATTTATATCAACTCTCCGGGAGGTGGTGTTTATGCAGGCTTAGGCATTTACGACACCATGCAGTATATTCAATGCGATGTAGCTACCATCTGTACCGGTATTGCTGCTTCTATGGCTGCTGTATTATTATGTGCCGGAGAAAAAGGGAAGAGAACAGCATTGCCTCATTCCAGGGTAATGATTCATCAACCCCTTGGAGGTGCGCAAGGACAAGCATCTGATATTGAAATTACCGCCAGGGAAATTGCTAAATTGAAAAAAGAACTCTACGATATCATTTCACATCATTCAGGAAAAGATTATGATACCGTATGGAAAGACAGCGATCGTGATTACTGGATGATTGCCGAAGAAGCGAAGGCTTACGGTATGATTGATGAAGTATTGGTTCGTAGCGCCAAATAAAAAACAAGCCCCTATCCCTGATGGAGAAAAACGCCATTAAGTGTTCGTTCTGTGGTCGCGACAAAAAGGATGTTAGCATCCTGATTGCCGGTATTAGTGGACACATCTGCAACTTTTGCATTGAACAGGCCAATAATATTGCCAAAGAAGAAGCAAAAGAAAAAGTTTCTGCTGGTAGTTTTAAATTAAACCTTTTAAAACCGGTAGAAATTAAAAAGCACCTTGACGAATATGTAATCGGACAAGATCAGGCAAAAAAAATTCTTAGTGTTGCAGTTTACAATCACTTCAAAAGAATTCAGCAAAGACCCCTTGGAAAGGAAGAAGATGTAGAAATTGAGAAATCAAATATCATCATGGTGGGGGAAACCGGAACAGGCAAAACCCTATTGGCAAGAACCATCTCCAAAATTTTAAATGTACCCTTTTGCATTGCCGATGCAACCGTACTCACCGAGGCAGGTTATGTTGGTGAGGATGTTGAAAGCATTTTATCCAGATTACTTCAGGCGGCTGATTATGATGTGGCCGCTGCCGAAAGAGGTATTGTGTTTATTGATGAAGTAGATAAGATTGCCCGCAAAAGCGATAACCCCTCCATTACCCGCGATGTTTCCGGTGAAGGCGTGCAGCAGGCTTTGCTGAAACTACTGGAAGGCTCGGTTGCCAATGTTCCACCACAGGGAGGAAGAAAACATCCGGAGCAAAAAATGGTGGCCATCAATACCAAAAACATTCTATTTATTTGCGGTGGTGCTTTTGACGGAATTACCAAAAAAATTGCCCGCCGTATTGATTCTCAACCATTGGGTTATACCGTTGGAAAAAACAAGGAAGAAATAGACAAAGAAAACCTTTTGCAGTACATTGCACCGCAGGATTTAAAATCATTCGGCTTGATCCCTGAATTAATCGGAAGATTACCCATCCTTACGTTTCTTGATCCGCTCGACAAATCTAGTTTGAGAAGAATTCTTACTGAACCCAAAAATTCACTGATTCGACAATATGTAAAACTTTTCGAATTAGATGGGGTAAAGTTAACCTTCGAAAAAAGTGCATTGGATTTAATCGTTGAAAAAGCAATAGAATTCAAACTTGGTGCAAGAGGCCTTCGCTCTATTTGCGAAGCCATCATGGTAGATGCTATGTACGAAGCACCTTCATCAAACGAAAAGGAATTAAAAATCACCAATCGCTATGCCCTTGAAAAACTAAAGAAGGCAAACTTCACAGGTTTAAAAGTGGCATAACCTTTTGAGTTGACCATGGAAAAAATACTGAATTATATCGATGGTCGTTTCATGGAACCTTTGTCGGGAAGACATCTCGATAATTGGGAACCGGCTACCGGCAAAGTTTACGGCAGCATTCCCGACTCTGATAAAAAAGATGTTGATTTGGCGGTTGAGGCAGCACAAAATGCCTTCCCTCAATGGTCAACCCTCAGTGCAGGTGAGCGGTCTGAATATTTAATGAAAATTGCCAACGGAATTGCCCGGCATCTTGAATTGCTTGCACAAGCAGAAACCAAAGACAACGGCAAACCAATTCATCTATCGAGAACCGTTGACATTCCAAGAGCCCGACAAAACTTCGAGTTTTTCGCTCAGGCCATAACCCAATTCTCGGCAGAAACGCACGCTATGGCTGAAGGATTTGTAAACTATACACTCCGTCAACCCATTGGAGTGGTTGGTTGCATTTCCCCTTGGAACCTTCCCCTCTATCTTTTTAGTTGGAAGATTGCTCCAGCCCTTGCTGCCGGCAATTGTTTAGTGGCCAAGCCATCTGAAATTACTCCCATGACTGCCTTTTTGTTATCCAAAATTTGTATTGAGGTTGGACTACCGGCAGGAGTGTTAAATATTGTTCATGGTACAGGAACCTCCGCAGGAAAAGAAATTGTTGAACACAAAAATGTAAAAGCCATTTCATTTACCGGAGGAACCAAAACCGGTGCAGCCATTGCCGCAGCAGCAGCCCCGGTCTTTAAAAAAATATCGCTTGAACTAGGCGGAAAAAATCCTGTTTTCGTTTTTGCTGATTGCGATTTCGATGAAATGTTGAAAACAGTGATTCGCTCATCCTTCGCTAATCAAGGTCAAATTTGCCTTTGCGGCTCACGTATTTTGATTGAAGAAAGCATTTACGAGAAATTCAAAGAGACCTTCGTTCAAAAGGTTAAACAGTTAATTCCAGCTAACCCATACGATGAAAAAACCAAAATGGGTGCAATTGTTTCGAAAGCCCATTTCGAAAAAATACTTGGACATATCCATGTTGCACGTGAAGAGGGAGGTAAGGTGCTTTGCGGTGGTAATGCTGTTCAACTACAAGGGGAATATTCCGGTGGCTGGTACATTGAACCTACGGTGATTGAAGGATTAAACAATCATTGCAGAACCAATCAGGAGGAAATTTTCGGGCCGGTGGTTACCCTGCAGTCGTTCAAAACCGAAGAAGAAGCCCTATCTCTGGCTAACGATAGCAATTACGGACTTTCTGCCAGCATTTGGACCAATCATTTATCAAGAGCTCACAGGGTGGCTGCCAAAGTAGAAGCGGGTATTGTTTGGATAAATTGCTGGTTGGTTCGTGACTTAAGAACTCCTTTTGGCGGTGTTAAACAATCTGGTGTTGGCCGTGAAGGAGGAAACGAAGCCCTGCGTTTCTTTACCGAAGCAAAAAATGTTTGCATAAAAACAGATTAAATTCCATTCCTTTTTTTATCTTTGCCAACGCAAAACAAGGGGGATTAGCTCAGCTGGCTAGAGCGCTTGCATGGCATGCAAGAGGTCATCGGTTCGACTCCGATATTCTCCACCCAAAAATCCGGTCAGGAAAAAAACTTGATCACTATGTAGTTCAGGAAAAGCACCTTTATCAAAACGAAGGTGCTTTTTTTTTCAATATTTCAAGACTCACCGCGTTCTATCTGGCCCGATAAATGAATAAATTCTTTAATAATTTTATTCACTACCTTTGTTATCATAAATCATTTACCATGAAAACAATCCTATCCTCAATGCTGGGCATCATCATGCTTCTGGCCAGTGTAAAATCCTTTGCCCATGAAAAAACAGAATGGAAAGAAATGAAAGAATTCCATACAGTAATGAGCAAAACCTTTCACTCCAGCGAAGACAACAATTTACAACCCTTGAAAGAAATGGCTGCCGACCTTGCTGCCAAGGCAAAAGCATGGAGAGCAAGCACCCCTCCTGCCGATTGGGATGCCAAAAAAGTAGCCCCTGTTTTGGCAAAACTGGAAGACAAATGCAAGGCCATTGAAGAAGCAGTGAAAGCAAAAAAATCAGATGCTGAGTTGAAAAAAATGATAACCGAAGCCCATGATGTTTTTCACGAAATTGTTGAAAAATGTATGCCCCACGATGCCGGACATAATCATTAATTAACCAACTAAAGCAAAAAAAAACGGATTAAAGCAAGGACTTTAATCCGTTTTTTTTTATTGAAACAAGCAGTGATTAACGTTCAATAAAAATCACTTTATTCATTCTTCTTTCTGTAAAAATTGTAGTAAGTAAAAACCAAGAGAATGGTAAAGCTTAAACCGAAAATTATCCCGGTAAGGCTATTTATGCCAGTCCATTCGCCCAAAAATAAGTCTCGGATAGCCAAAAAAATTGCAGAAATCCCTATCAACAACAAGCTATAAAACATGTAGGTCTCAAGGGTGCTGAAGTCATGATCGGGTTCTTTCTGTTTTCCTTTGTAATTTCCTGCCCTATACTCAGGATTATTGCGAACGCTCTGACCTCGACTTCGCCTTCTTTCCGGTTGTTGTTGTCTTTGATGTTTCTCTTGTCCGTGCAAAACGCTTCCACCGTAAAGCAACCAAGCATCATACTTTTTTCTCCTGTCCTCATTACCCAAGGTACGATAAGCCTCTTGAATTTTTTGGAATTGCAATTTTGAATCCGGGTTTGGATTTCGGTCGGGGTGCACCGACATGGCCAACCTACGGTAGGAACTTTTTATTTCCTCGCGGTTAGCGGTGCTTTTCACATTTAATATTTCGTAAAAATTTGGCAAAAACAATCTTGAAGGTTACACATACAAACTTAGCCAATTAAACGCGGCTGCTTTATTTTTGTTGCTTTTAGATTTTCCGGAAGACACAATGAAACCACTCCCCTATTTATTCTTTGGGGTCTTTTTTAGCATTTCCTACTTTTCGTCTGAACAACAAAACCATAAGGAACGGCATGCTAAAAGGCAAGATTACCCTGAATGGCCCATTAAAGAGGTAAACCAACAAGGTAATGATTAATACTAAAAAAAAGCCTAGCAAGGCGGCAAATTTGATTTTATCCTTTATCATTGGGCAAATCTAATTTTTTTTAAAAACTGAATTTGAAATTTTGGGTCCAAAAACAAATATCACCGAACAAAAAACAATGTTCAGGGTTCAATTTTAATCGTTAAGACATGGCAAAAAAGAAATCTGGTTTTCAGGAAAAAATTTTGATTTGGTTTGATGCAAACCGCAGAGATTTGCCGTGGCGAAACGACAAAAACCCATATCATATCCTCTTGTCTGAAGTAATCTTGCAGCAAACAAGAGTAGCGCAGGGACTTTCCTATTACGAAAAATTCGTTGATACTTTTCCAACCGTTCGGGATTTAGCAAAGGCAAAGGAAGAACAGGTTTTAAAGTTGTGGCAAGGTTTGGGTTACTATTCCCGGGCCAGAAATTTGCATTCAGCCGCACAGCAAATAACTACGGAGTTTGCAGGAACCATCCCATCCAACAGTGCGGAATTAATGAAATTAAAGGGAGTAGGAACCTATACCGCTGCAGCGGTTGCCTCCATGGCCTTCAACGAAGCCGTACCTGTAGTGGATGGCAATGTTTACAGGGTTATTGCGCGGTATTTAGGATTAAAGGATGCCATTGATACGGGGCCCGGACAGAAAGTTTTTGCCCAGGCAGCGAAAGAATTGCTTTGGAAAAAGGACCCCGGAAAATACAATCAGGCCATCATGGAATTTGGTGCCCTGCAATGTGTACCCATGAACCCTGCTTGTGAAAATTGTCCGGTAATGGAGACTTGTGAGGCTTTTCGGCAAAAATTAGTAGCGGTTTTGCCCCGAAAAGAAAAAAAAGTCAGGGTCAAAAAAAGATTTTTTAACTACCTGGTAATCAATTTAAAAAACGAAATCGTGCTGCATAAAAGGGCCGGAAAAGACATCTGGGAAGGATTATACCAATTTCCATTGGTTGAAAGTGAACAAGAGCTTCATTCCTTCGGGCAGTTAATGCAGCTAAACGTTGATACAATACCCTATGAATCAATGATTTTCAAAAAAAACCATCGACCCAAAAAACATTTGTTAACGCATCAGGAACTCCATCCGGTTTTTTGGGAAATGGATTGGATTGGCAGCAAAAAAGACCTGAAAAAGGCTTTTCCCCAAGCTGTTATCCTAACCTCCTCAAAAGCAGAAGGTTTGCCATTTCCTAAAATAATTGAAAACTTTTGGAAAAAAAGTTAGTTTTAATAAATATTTTTCTATATTTGTTACTTTGTTGATTTAAAGCAAAATAAACCCCATGAAAAAAATTCTATTTATTCTTTTGCTGGCCTTGGTTTCGATAGTTTCGAACCCCCTGAAAAGCAAGGCAAGTCATATTTCCGGCGGGGATATTTCCTTCCAATGTGTTGGACCCAATACCTACCAAGTTACCTTGAATTTATTCAGAGATTGCGATGGAATTACCATGAGTAACTCAGAGTTCATCAACGCAACAAGTACTTGCGGAGGCAGTGTAAGTATCACCTTGAACCTCGCTAATCCTGGTGGAACCAACATCTCGCAATTATGTCCAGTTGACTCTCTCAATGGAACCTGTTTCCCGGGTGGATTTTTACCGGGGATGCAATTATACACCTATACCGCAACCGTGGTGCTTGCCCCTCCTTGCGATACCTGGACCCTCGGTTGGTCAACCTGCTGCAGAAACAATACGGTCAACGTTCCCTCAAGTTCATCAGATAACATTTACATCGAAGCTACATTAAATACCCTTACTGCCCCTTGCAATAACTCACCTGTTTTTACTTCCCAGCCTATTCCCTACGTTTGTGCAAATCAACCGGTAAATTACAACTACGGTGTTTCTGAGCCGGATGGTGATTCACTTGCCTTTATTTTTGTTTCAGCATGGGATGCTCAGGGAACAGCACTTACCTATGCAGGAGGTTATTCCGGAAATGCCCCCATTAATGGAATCACCATTAATCCTGTTACCGGGCAAATTAGTTTTTTACCCACTGTTTTAGGAAATTTTATTGTAGTGGTGCAGTGTAATGAATACGATGACAACGGAAACCTCATCAGTACGACCATGCGTGACATACAATTTGTGGTGCTGAATTGTAATAATACCGTACCGGATATAAATGCAGGACAGATTACTGCAATGGTTGGAAACGCTGTGGTTACAAGTCCTAACTCGGTAGATATTTGTGAGGGAAATACTTTTTCATTTACAGCCGTTTACACCGACCCTGATGTTAATGACTCCCTGTTTTTGTCTACCAACATGGGCATCGTTTTGCCGGGATCTTCATATACACTTTCAGGCTCAAATCCACTTACGGTAGTTTATTCTTGGACTGTACCTCCCGGCTCAGCAGGAACCAATACTACTTTCGTTGTTTCAATTGAAGACAATGCTTGCCCGGTTACGGGAATGCAAACCTTTGTTTACGATATCAATGTTTTGGACCGTACTTTGGCTTACCCTGACCAAACCATTTGCGGAGCGCAACAAGCACAACTTAATGCCAGTGGTGGAAGTATTTTTACCTGGAAAGATTTATCCGGTAATTTAATTCCTGTTTCGCCTCAGTTCTCTTGTAACCCTTGCAACAATCCAATTGCAGCTCCGCTCAATACAACCACCTATGTTGTAGAAAGTAATTTGGTTGGTTCTTGTATTAATTCAGATACAGTAACGGTAACAGTAGTTCCTGACTTTACCTACAATATTACCCAAAGCCAAACGGCAGCTTGTTTATTTCAACCAATACAACTTGGCGTAACCGTGAACCCTCCGGGGAATTACTCTTACTCTTGGATGCCTGCCAATGTGATGAGCAATCCTAACATTGCCAATCCGGAAGCCAATTTTACGCAATCGGGTTCACACACGGTTTATGTGATGATTGTAAGTCCGAATAACTGCGTTCGTTTTGATAGTTTAACCGTTAACATTGCATCCAATGTGGCCCCTGTTGTAACCATAGTTTCAGATACTGTTTGTATTGGAGGCAGCAATCAATTAATGGTGGACTTCGGATCAACCATACCTGTTAACTGCGGAACAACTACTACCTCTTGTACAGGTCCTGTGCAAACAGGAACCATTGGAACAGGAACAGGTTCCAACGGAGGAACCGGTTTTCCTAATGTTTTCGGGAATTGGTATTGGGGTGCAAGACATCAAATGTTATACACAGCGGCCGAATTAGCCGCCATGGGCTTTGCCGGAGGAAAAATCAGCAGTATTGGTTTTAACCTTACAGCGCTAAATGGAAGTACACTGAGTTATCAGGATTTTTCAATTAAAATGAAATGCACCAACCTTACTTCTCTCAGTGCTTTTGAAAGTGGGATGCAAACTGTTTTTCCGGCCCAAACTGTTACACCGGTTTTAGGATGGAACAACTTTACATTAAGTCCTTTGTACGAATGGGATGGTAGTTCTAACCTTATTGTTGAGGTTTGTTTTAACAACAGCAGTTACACCAACAATTGCTCTAATACCTTCACAACAACACCATTCACTTCTGTGGTTTATTTTTATCAGGATGCATCCGGTGTTTGTAGTAATGCCGGAGGTTTCGTAAACACAGGAACTGACAGACCCAATATCCAGTTAAATTTTTGCGGTGGCGTTGCCGATCCAAATTTGTTTACCTATCAGTGGAGTCCTGCCAATTACGTAAGTGACCCAACTATTTTAAATCCGGTTAGTACCATCAACTTTGATACCACCTTCTCGGTAATTGTAACCGCCATTATTGGTGGTTGTGCCGACACGGCTAGCCTGGCAGTTTTCAATGTTCCAGCTCCGGGTTCTTCTGCCATTAATTTACCCCCAAGTACTTTCTACTGTGTAAATGATCCTGCTGTAACACTCACGGCAGCAACCACCGGTGGAACATGGTCAGGGCCGGGTATTGATCCGGTAACGGGCCTATTTACGCCCGCTGCAGCTACCCAAGGCAATCACATGATTACTTATAGCATTATAGGATCTGCACAATGTTTTACATCAGATACCATCTATCTTGATGTGGTGAACTCACCCAATGCAACCATCAATTACAACGGGGCCAACAATCTTTGTATTTCAACAACTCCCTTTACTATTTCACCGGTTGTTCCGGGTGGTACTTGGTCGGGGCCGGGTATTGTTCCAGCCACAGGTTATTTTGATCCTCAAATGGCAGGAGCAGGAACCCATGATTTAATTTATACACTGGGCACCGGCAACTGTATAGAAGATGATACGCTTACCTTAATTATTACTCCATTGCCCGATGAATCCCTTACACCTGTTGTCAATTTATGCGAAACAGATGTACCTGTAAATTTGGTAGCTGCTACACCGGGAGGTGTTTGGGCCGGTTCTGGAGTAACAAATGGTTCTCCGGCTACTTTTGATCCTTCAACATCTGGTACTGGTTTGATCAATGTTACCTACACCGTTACAGATATTTGTTCTTTCGTGGCCAACATGAATATTTTGGTGGTTCCACCCCCTCCACAACCTTTAATTGTAAACAATTCCCCTATTTGCGAAATGGTTAATTTGGAGTTTACAACGGGGGCTGTTCAAAATGCTACCTATAATTGGTCAGGTCCTAATGGGTTCAGTTCAACCGATCAAAACCCAATTATTATTGATGCAACGGTTGCCGATTCGGGACTTTACAGTTGTGTGATTACCGTTAATGGATGCAATAGTTTATCGGGTTCTTCCTATGCTTTCATGATCCCAACCCCACCAACTCCGAATATTGTGGCTAATGATCCTATTTGCGAAGAAGGGGATCTGATTCTCTCAACAGATTCATTCCCCAATGCCATCTATTTGTGGTCAGGACCCAATGGCTTTTCGGCTGCAACCATGGATGTTACCATCCCTTTTGTGACCGCTGCTGCTTCAGGACAATATTTGTTGGTGAAACAAGCCAATGGATGTTCCTCTCCACAAGGTGCTGCCAATATTGTGGTAAATCCAAAACCACATGCTGATTTTAATCCGAACCCGGCTACTACAACCATTATGGATCCGCAAGTTTGGTTTATCAACACCTCGGATTTACAAATGGTGTATGATTGGAGTTTTGGTGACAATACGGTTTCATCCGACTTTGAACCTTTTCACTCATATGCCGATACAGGTTCCTATCAGGTAATCTTAATGGTTACCAATCCAGCAACTTCCTGCTCAAGCTCCGTGGAAAAAACTTACATCATTGAACCCTATTTCTCTTTCTTTATCCCTAATGCATTTACGCCCAATGGAGATGGATTGAATGATGAATTCAAAATCGTAACCAATTCTATTCTTGCCTATCAGATTCATGTTTATGACCGTTGGGGCCAAATTATTTGGCAGTCAGTTCAGCCTGACCAAACATGGAATGGTAAAATAGGTGGCCAAGATGCTCCGCAAGGTTCCTATGTTTATCATGTAAAGGTTACCACCAATACAGGGGAACAAAAGAAATTTACCGGTACTGTAGATATTCTTCGATAAGGTTCACAAATTGGTAATGTGGAATTCACTTTCCCGTTACCTTCAGGAAACTTCTAAAGTGCAGTTTTGTGGTTCAATGAATAACCATGAAACTGCACTTTTTTTATTTGTGTTTTACAATCCTTCAAGTAAGCCTTTCCTATGGTCAGATTTCCATACAACAGGCAAGAACAGGATTAATTGGAACAAGCGTAACCGTAAAAGGAGTTGTAACCAATGGCAATGAATTAGGAATAATTAAATACATTGAAGATGGTACCGCCGGCATTGGTTTATATGATGCCACCCTTACCAGCAACTTGAACAGAGGAGATTCTGTTATTGCTACCGGTGTTCTGTATGATTTTAACAACCTGCTTGAGTTAAGCCCCTTGAGCAACCTAACGGTTATCAATTCAGGAAATCAATTACCCAACCCTCAAGTAATTACACCAGCACAAATGGATGAAAACACTGAGGGGGAATTGGTAAAAATCAACAATTGTCAGTTTGCCAATGCCGGTGCCAATTTTAGCGGAAACACCACTTATCTGGTAAATGCAAGTGCTACAAATTTTATTATTTATGTTAGAACCGGATCTCCACTGATCGGACAACTAATCCCTTTCGGGCCGATAAACATTACAGGAATTGCTTCACAATTCTCTAATGACTATCAACTGCTTCCACGAGACATGAATGATCTTGAGCCAACGGTGCAAATTCAAATTACGAGTCCGGTTAGCATCAGTAATATTCTACCCGGTGGATTCACGCTGGAATGGGAAACAGATTCCTTGGGTTCTTCAATAGTTCAATATGGATTGAGTCCCCAACTGGAATTGGGTCAGGTACAAGGAAACCCCAGCACAGTTAACCATAGCGTAACCTTAACAGGATTAACCCCGGCTACCTTTTATTATGCAAGAGTAATTTCTGCCGATGGAACCGACTCTGCCTTCTCATCTGTTAAACTTTACAGCACACAATCTTTGTCATCAGGTGATATAAAAGTTTACTTCAACCGAAGTGTTGATACAACCGCATCCAATGGCTTTTTTGCCACCGAGTTACCCAATGCCCTCGATGATACCTTGATTGCCTATATGAACAGGGCACAGGAATCACTGGATATTACCATTTATGACTTCAATAATACCAACATCAGCAGCATCAGTGCTGCCATCAATGATGCGTACAACCGTGGTGTAAAAGTCAGGTTTATTTCCGATGGAAGTTTATTGGTAAGCAATAGCGGAGTGAGTGATTTACTACCGGCCATTCCAAGAATTCAAAGCCCCACCTCCTCTTCGTATGGAATTATGCACAACAAATTTGTTATCATTGATGCCTTGTCAAACGATCCCATGGAACCAATTGTGTGGACTGGTGCAACCAATTGGCAAGAAGGACAAATCAATGAAGATCCTAACAATGTTATCATTTTTCAGGATCAGGCTCTGGCGAAAGCCTTCAGATTAGAGTTTGAAGAAATGTGGGGCGATACAGACCTTACACCCAATCAGGCTTTTGCAAGGTTCGGACCCTTTAAAATTGACAATACCCCACATGAATTTAATATTGGAGGGAAAAGGACAGAATGTTATTTTAGTCCATCCGACCAAACCAACGATTACTTATTAAATACCATTAACACTGCCAACACCAACTTGTATTTTTCCTCGATGGTGATAACAAGACCCGATTTGGCTTCTGCCATTGTGGCCCGCTCGCAGGCAGGAGTAGAAACCTTCGGTATCACCAACTCAGCTATCAATTCAACGCAATGGGGCACCCTAGCTGCCGGCTTGCCTACCGGACACTTACTGGAAAATCCTGATACAAGCGTTATCATGCATCATAAATATGTTGTGGTTGACCATAACGACCTCAACAGTGATCCCCTTGTTTGGACAGGAAGCCACAATTGGAGCAACAATGCAAACAACAGAAACGATGAAAACTCCGTGGTGGTTCATGACGCCAACATAGCCAACCAGTACTTTCAGGAATTCTATTCAAGGTTTATTGCCTATGGCGGATTAATTTTGGACATTGTCCTAAACGAAGAAAAAAAGGAAATAAATCTATTTCCAAACCCTGCAAACGAAGAAATTACCGTTACCGGAATATTATCGGAAGGTTACCTCTTTGAAATTAAAGATTGCAGCGGAAAAACAGTAAAATCGGGCCTGGTTACAGGGCCCTATCATACCATTGAATGTACTGATTTATCAAGGGGTATCTATATTTTTTCGATTACAAAAAGCAATGAAAATCCTAAGCATCTGAAGTTCATTTTACGCTGATTTTTAATTAACCATTCCATAAGAAAGGGTACAAGTTAAAGACATGTACCCTTTCTTTCTTTGCATAGAATCAAAAAAACTAATTTTATGAGACCTGATAGTAATTACTCCGTTATAGGAAATAAGCAAAAACTGCTGAAATGCCTATGCATTCTAGCGGTTATTTTCTTTGCCGGTATTCAAAATCTGGTGGCACAATCCACCATTTTTTCAACTAATTTCGGAACCACTGCCGTTAATACCGACCCTTTATTGGTTGGCGGCGGAGTAACATGGAATAGGGCAGGTACACAGCCAACGAATACACAATTAACCACCGCCTCCGCTTCCTCCGGAGGTCCATTTTATGGTGGAATTCTAACTGCATCGGGTGGTGCCAATGCAGGAGACAACGGAACCACAACTGCTGGAGCAGGGGTTGAGGCTATTTTAACAGCTTCTGGCATCAATACAACTGGATTTTCTTCTATTCAAGTAGGGTATATTGCAAGGGCATCTTCTGCATCCTACGTTGCTGCCATCACCTTTGAATGGTCGAATGACGGCACCACTTGGAATCCTATAACCTATACCAATGTAACCTATAATGGAACATGGCAGGCGGTGAACGGAGGGACGCTGATTTCTTTGCCAGTAGGTGCAGCAAATCAGGCGAATCTAAGACTTCGCTGGCAGTTCGACAGAACCAATACCTCGGGAAACTATCGAATTGACGATTTGATTGTTCGTGGGGTATCTTCCTCGCCTAACATTAGTGTTAGTGGTTCAATCAGTGGTTTGTTTACAACACAAGGATCACCATCAACGGCTGCTTCTTATACTGTATCAGGAGGAAACTTAACGGTAGATTTGGTAATTACAGCACCTGCAGGATTTGAAATAAAAACAGGAGCGGCTCCTTATGGCCCTAGTATTACCTTATCACCATCATCAGGTACTATTGCATTAACCACTATTGATGTAAGGCTTACCGGAACAAGCGCAGGAAATTTCAGTGGAAACATTACCCATGTGAGTGCTCCTGCACCAAGTCAAAATGTTAGTGCCGCAGGTCAGGTAATTGCCACCCCTGCCACCTTTGGAGCC
This sequence comes from Bacteroidia bacterium, assembly GCA_044370375.1. GTDB lineage: Bacteria > Bacteroidota > Bacteroidia > UBA4408 > UBA4408 > JBILVQ01. The sequence continues at coordinate 5,351 of JBILVQ010000034.1, read as the reverse complement.
GGTAACATCGTTGTAGCGCGCGTTGGAACGGGCGCAACCTTAACCAATGCGGCCACACGAGTATTAATAGATGAATACACCACCACAGGTACACTTGTTCAAAGTATCTCCCTACCAACAGCTGTATCAGGATTAAACCGTATTCTGACCATGAGTGGAACTGCTACCTCTGATGGTTCGCTAAATTTATCACCTGATGGACAATATCTTACCCTTACCGGTTATGATGCTGCTTTAGGAACAGCTTCTGTTACTGGTACCTCCTCTCTTTTAACCAACCGTATTGTAGGTGTTGTTTATGGAAACGGATCTATCAATACAACAACAACGATTAATGATAAATTTAGCGCCAACAATATTAGAAGTGCGGTTACAAATGATGGTACCAACTTTTGGTGCGCTGGAGCCAACGATGGAACTGTTTACGTACCACTGGGGAATACTGCGGCTTCCACCGCTGTTAGCACCACCGTTACCAACACAAGAGTAGCAAGTGTTTTTGGAAGTCAGTTATATTTCTCTTCAGGCTCAGGAACAAGAGGTATTTATAAAGTGGGTGCAGGATTACCAACCAATACAGGTAACACGGCAACCGTATTTGCAAGTAGTGGTTCAGACCCCTATGGTTATGCATTTTTAGATCGTGATGGCTCGGCAGGCGCATCATTTGGTGGGTTGGATGTAATTTATGTTGCCAATGGAACAGGAACAGGAGGCGGAGGTTTGGCCAAATGGTATTTTGACGGAGCTACCTGGATTGCAGCAGGATCCATTACCGGCAACTTCTCTGGAATTTGCGGAAGAGTGAGTGGAGCCAATGCAGAATTGTTTGTTACCGTTGGATCTAACCAAGTTTATAAATTTATCGACACCGCTCCATACAACGCTACCATTGCCAACAATGGAACAGATATTTCAACCAGCGGTACGCTTTTGGTAACTGCCGCACCCAATACAGCATTGAGAGGAGTTCAATTTGCACCGGTTACCCTTCCAACACCTGATATCGTGCACACCTTTAGTACAACCGGTGCTGCAACAATGGCACAAGGTTCGGCTGACGAAGTATTGTACCGTGTACAATTAGATGTAGCCACGGCTAACGCTACCTTAACTGGTATATCGGTTACTACTGCAGGAGCATACAACGCTGCTGATTTTTCAGGTTTTAAATTGCGCTATTCAGCTGATGCAACCCTTACATCAGGCGACCCGATTCTTGCAACCATTTCTACCAGTACTGGCCCCGGCCAGGTATTAAACTTCAATTCACTTGGTCAATTGGTACCGATCGGTTCAAGGTATTTATTTATCACTGCAGATGTTACAGGAAATTGTGCTGCAACCATTGGCAATGGAATCAACATTACAACAACACCTTTGGCCAATATCAGTTATACCATGTCGAACAAAACCGGTACACCATTGGCCGGTACCACCAAAAACATTGTTAGCGGATTGCCTCAGAATGTTGGAGCTGCTGCAGTAACCAACAACCTGCCTACCTTAACCGTAAGTTGGACCAATCCATCTTGTTTAGACAACATCATTATTGTTGCACATACTTCACCAATCACTGCTAATCCCTTATTAACAAACTATTCCTTCAACAACAACTATTCCTTGGCTCCTGCATTTCCTGGAGGAGGAAAAGTAGTTTATCAAGGATCAACTTCCGGTCAAGTTATTACCGGATTAACATTGAACACGGTTTACTATTTTAAAGTATTTACCCGCAGTGGAAGCACCTGGTCAACCGGGGTTCAGGTAAGTGGTTTGGCCAATGCCATTACCTTATATTCTCGCGGTTCGGGAAGTGCAAATACAGGAGCCATTTGGGCCTTGACCCCGGGAGGAACGCCTGCAACGGCAGCCTCATTGGGAGGATTCGCCACCGACAAGAACATTCAAGTTCAAAACGGAGACATTGTAGAAATTACCGCATCAGGAATTAACTGCCTAAATTTAATTGTTGACAATGGTGGAACACTTTGGAGAAACAATGCAACCACTGGATCAATGGCTTATTTCAATGTTTATGGAGACATTGTTTGTAACGGAACCATTGGAAACGGAACTACTTTTGACGCAATAGGCTTTAACATGGAAGGTGCGAATGTTTCCATTAATGGAGCGGGAGCTTTTGATGCAGGAAGAATCAGAAAAAATACTGCAGCGCCCAATGCAACTACCATTTTAACTTTCAACAAAAATGTAAGTTCCATTCGTTTTTTCGGCGGAGCTGCATTATACAACAATGCGGATAACACCCAATTTAATCTTGTGGTACCAACAGGAAAAATTCTAAACATCAACGCAGCCGACGGAGATGTTTCCTTGGACGGAACCGATGGAACATCCCTTGGTGAAAGAGGTGGATCCCTTACAGTTTCTGGTACCTTGAATGTTGGAGGAAGAATTTTTGCAAGAACCAATAATGCAACACAAAATTGCGCATTAACCATCAACGCTTCCGGAAGATTATTTACAGGTAGTCTAACTGCTGATATTACCTCAGGAGTTGGCTTCCCCATTACGATCAATGCTGGAGGAAGACTTTTGATTTCAAAAATATTACTGGTATCAAGCGGAACTTTAAACTCCAACAATGGAATTGTCTTACTTTCAACAGGAAATGAAACCGGCTTGATTGATGGAACAGGCGCAGGAAATGTTAGCGGCAATGTAACGGTTCAAAGAAAAGTGGGCAGTGTTACTGGATTTCATTATTTATCCTCTCCTGTAACCAATGCATTCGTGAGCACCCCTGCCAATGGATGGAACGATGACTTTTTGGTCGTTCCTGCTTGGGATAACTTTGTTTACAATCCTATGGTAACAGCATTCGCTACCTTCCCACAGGTTTGGGAATACAGTGAGGCAGATCCAAACCCGAATCCCGGTTATGGCTGGGTAGGTGCTACCGGTGCTACCGATCCGCTCACACCCATGAAAGGATTTGCCTGCGTAGTTCCTGCGAATTCAATGGTAGATGTTTTTGGTCCGGTAAACAATGGCCCTATCAACTATAATGTCACGAACATTTCTGATGGATTAAATTTAATTGGAAATCCTTATCCTTCGCCAATTTCGTGGAATGCTTTTAGAAGTCATAATCCTGCGCTAAGTGCCACCTATCAGGCTTTTGTAAGTACAGGTGGTTATGCCGGAAACTACGGTACCTATAATGGTGTTGTTTCAACGCTGGGTGTTGGTAATATTATTGCCTCTTCGCAAGGTTTCTTCGTTACTGCTGTTAGCGGTGGTGCCATTCAGGCATTGAATACAGACCGAACCACCGACCTTGCTCCTACCTTCTTTTCAGAGCCACAGGCCAATGTTCAAAACCTTCTTCGCATAGAGCTAGAAGCTGGAAATTCGAAAGACGAAACAGTAATTTATTTTGATGCAGAAGGTGTTGATGGTTTTGACACTTATGATGGATTAAAAATAAAATCATTGCAGACAGGCATATCCTCAATTTCTTCAAAGGCTGATCAAAAGACAGTTGCCATTAATGCATTGGGAGCTTTTTCGGAAGAAAAAATGATTCCATTGGTTGTGGATGCAGCCATCGATGGCAATTTCAAAATAAGCATTACCGATTTCAGCAGTTTCAGCGCATCGGCACAAATATATTTGGTAGACAGTGAAACAGGAATTAGCCAAAATGTTAGAATCAATCCTGTCATGAATATCAATCTTAATGCAGGAAGCATTGAAAACAGATTCTTTATTCGCTTTACTCCGGGTGTGAAAATCAGCACCGAAAATGCAGCATGCACCAACAATGGAAGTGTGCAACTTGAGTACCAAAACGCTAATTTGCCATACACCTTAACCAATGCTGATCAAATGACCACCATAAGCACCGGCACATTAACAAGCGTTGAAAATATCAACGGACTGGCCATGGGAAATTATTTGCTAAGCCTAAACTTCGCTGATGGTTATGTTGCTCAAGAAACATTTGTTATCTTAGGAAGTCCTGCTGTTCAATTAACGAATGAAAGCCCATTAGAAGCAGAGGCATTTCTTCAAATTTCATTGAATGCGATTACCAATGCAACCGATGTTGAATGGATGATTAGTGATGGTACTTACTTAAGCGGCAATCCTGTTAACCATCAATTTATTGAAGCTGGTGAGTTTTTTGTAACCTGTATTGCCCGACTCAATGGTTGTGAGCAAAGCAACACCCAAACCATTAGCGTGCTGGAGCCATCTGGTGTTCAATCCTCCTTGGCCTCTACTGGATTTGGTGCCCAGGTGAATGGTCAACAGCTTTTCATCACTTCAGGACAAAAAGTTTCTCAAAACACTCAAATACAGTACTTTGCAGTAGACGGGAAACTTTTGGCCGAGCAATCCGTTCAAGTTCAACATGGAACAAACGCCATTGCTTTGCCAGCTCTTCCGGAGCAAATAATTTTTGTAAGGATTTTTTCTTCTGAAAATCAGGCAGTTGTTAAATTCAACAACAAAAAGTAAAAAAGTGTTTGCCAGTTCCGAAAAAGTAACTATCTTTGCATTTATAACCCCGTAAGAAATCTTCTGTTATGAAAAATAAAATCACATCCATCTTAGCTCTGACTTCACTTTTTGTGATGGCAGTATCTCCAATTTTTGCTGCACCACCACCAAGTGCTGTGCCAATTGACGGAGGAATTTCTTTAGTTCTTGCAGCCTGTGCAGGTTACGGTGCTAAGAAGCTTCACGATAGTCGCAAGTCTAAGTAATTAGTTAGCAGTAGCTAAAATATTCAAACCCCGCAACCAAAAGTTGCGGGGTTTTTCTGCTATTGTTCATTGCTATATCCCTAAAAAAAGTAAAGCACTGGCGATCAGACCAGTACTTTACTAAATTACAGATTTCTTTTACTTCAACGTCCAACGCAAACCACCGTAGAACTCTCTTCCTCGATTGGGTCCCCAGGCGAAGGAAGGGTCGAAGTATTTTCCAAATGGATCTTGCCAACCCAAAATAGGTCGATTTTGTCTGAAGCCGGTTATATTTTCACAACCTGCATAAAACTCCCAGCTGCCGAATATCCAAGTAAGCTGCGGAGAAACAATATAGTAATCCTGAGAAAAATCAGGTTGACGATAAATCTCCGGCAAATCTTCTGTATTGGGTAAACGTTGCTTCCCATACCAATGAGCATTCACATCCAACTTTAGTTTTTCTTTCCAAAAGGGCATCGAAACAACTGCCATGGCCCGATGATTGGTGTTAAAGGGCAACAATTCTTTGATCCCATTAGGTTTTCGGTAAACGTCAAGATAATTATAACCCAAGGTAAGTTCAAACCAATCAAACATTTTAAACCTTCCTTCAATTTGGGCAGCATT
>JBILVQ010000033.1:0-20082 GCA_044370375.1 Bacteroidia bacterium | reverse complement strand
TTGACAGCACGTTTTTTTTTAGGCAGGTTTTTCAACGATTTGAGAGCCCGAACCTTGTTTTTGCTTTATTGCATTTTTTTATTGATAAAAGTGTTTGCGGGATGTTAATTTTGCGGCATGGCCGAAAGGATCACCCTGTTTGCAGATATTTTACTTCCCCTCGCATTAAGGGGTTATTTTACCTATCGTGTACCTTATGAGTGGAACGAATTGGTTATCCCGGGAACCAGGGTGGTGGTGCCCTTTTCGAAGAATAAGTTTTATACCGGACTCATAAGGAAATTGCACCAAAACCCACCAAAGGATTTTGAGGCAAAGTACCTTGAAAGTTTGGTGGATGAAAGAACCCTCGTAACCGAAAATCAGTTCAAACTTTGGGAGTGGATGGCTGATTATTATATGTGCACACCCGGAGAGGTAATGATTGCTGCCTTGCCGGCTGGATTGCGATTGAGCAGTGAAACCTTTTTTTTTCTAAATACAGATACTGTAATTTTAGAAAATGAATTAACGGATAAGGAGTTTTTAATTGTCGAGGCTTTGCAGTTAAAGCAGCGTCTTTCTCTTGTGGAGGTTTCAGAAATTACAGGTTTAAAAAATCCGCAATCATTTATTCGTAAAATGATTGCATCCGGCCTTGTTTTGGCAGGTGAAGAAATTGAGCAAAGAATTAAACCTAAACAGATGGAATTTGTAACCCTGTCGGAAAAATATGAGAACGATAGGGAATTAAAGGAATTGCTTGATAGCCTTGAGTCAAAACCCAAAGAGGAGAAAAAATTAAATTTATTATTAACCTATTTAAAGTTGTCGAATCATTTTTCAAAGGGAAAGGAATCAGTGGTTGAGGTAAAGAAAAAGGATTTGTTGAAGGAATGCTCACTTAATCCATCTGTATTGAAAACCCTTGAAAAGAAGGGGGTTTTCATAGTCGAGAAAAGAGAAGTTTCGCGATTACCGCTATTTTCAGACAATCAAAATTCCACTGCACCTTTGAATGATTTTCAATGCATGGCCAGGAAAGAAATAGACCTTTCTTTTAAAGAAGGAAAACCTGTTTTGTTGCATGGGATTACTTCAAGTGGTAAAACAGAGGTTTACACCAGTATCATTGAAGAGGTTATTGAAAAGGGTCAACAAGTATTGTTTTTGGTGCCTGAAATTGCTTTAACAACACAATTAATTTATCGTTTAAAAAAGGTATTTGGAAATAAAATTGGGATATATCATTCCAAATTTTCAGAGAATGAAAGAGTAGAAATTTGGAACCATTTGATTAGTGATGATGGGCAGGGTTTATATAAAAAACAAAACAGTGACCTAAAAGTGATTTTGGGAGCAAGGTCGGCTTTGTTATTGCCTTTCTCTAATTTAGGATTAATCATCGTGGATGAGGAGCATGATCCTAGTTTTAAGCAACACGATCCTGCGCCACGTTATAATGCAAGAGACACAGCAATTGTGCTGGCTAAGATGTATAATGCCCCTTGTATTTTAGGTTCTGCCACACCCTCTGTTGAATCCTATATTAATGCGCTGGAGGGCAAGTTCAAACTGGTTGAAATGAAGCAAAGATTTGGCGGGGCCCAGCTTCCTTTGATTGAAATTGCCGATATGCGCATGGAAAAGGGACATAAGGGAGAAAGAAAGGTTTTTTCAAGACCGCTGATCAAAGCCATTGAGGAGTCTCTTCAAAAAAATGAGCAGGTAATCTTATTTCAGAACAGAAGAGGATTTTCTCCGATGCAAATTTGTGAAGATTGTCACTGGATTCCTAAATGCAAAAATTGCGATGTTTCATTGAGTTATCATAAAGGGATTCATCAATTGCGTTGTCATTATTGTGGGTATTCTGTTGCACCCTATAAACAATGCGCTTCTTGTAGCTCTTTTGACTTAAGGTTGTTAGGCGTTGGTACCGAGAAAATTGAGGAGGATTTGAGTCTCATATTTCCAAATGCACGTATTGCACGAATGGATCTTGACTCAACCCGTTCAAAATTTTCGTATAAAAAAATCATTGATGATTTTGAGAATCGTGAAATTGATATCCTTGTGGGAACACAGATGATTACCAAGGGTCTTGATTTTAATCATGTGAATTTGGTTGGTATAATCAATGCAGATGCTTTGATTGGATTCCCTGATTTCAGGGCGCATGAAAGAGCGTTTCAATTGATGTCGCAGGTTAGTGGCAGGGCGGGCAGACGAGGGAAGGAGGGAAGGGTTATTATTCAAACTTCACAGCCCCTTCATCCATTGGTTTTGCAGGTAATTCAGCACGATTTTGTTCAATTTATGGAAGGTCAGATTTCCGAAAGAAGAAAGTATTATTATCCACCCTTTTGTCGTTTGATAAAAATCACCATCAAGGACAAGAATCGCTCAATGCTTGAAAATGCTGCATGGTTTCTTGCCGGAAAATTAAGAGAAAAGTTAAATGAAAAGGTGTTGGGGCCTGAAACTCCTTCCATTGAAAGAATCAATAATTATTACTTACGCGAGATATTGATAAAAATCCCTAAAAACGTAACTTGGACCGAAATAAGGGCGTGGATTTTTACCTGTGTAAATGATGCAAAAAAGCAGGAAGGAATCAAACAAACACGTTACGTTATTGATGTTGACCCGAATTAGGCAGCCTTATCTTTTTAGTTTTTCTGCCGCGGCCACTATTTCTTGAACAATAAGCGGGTCAAGCAGTGTGGTAATATCGCCTAAATTACTGGTGTCGTTTTCTGCAATTTTTCGAAGAATTCTTCGCATAATTTTTCCTGACCTTGTTTTGGGTAAACCCGAAACGAAAATAATGATATCAGGTTTTGCAATTCTACCAATTTCTGCTACCACGGTTTCAGTAATTTCTGCCTTGGCCAGCATTTCGTTGGATGGCATTTCTTTGCAAATAACAAAGGCAAAAATTCCTTGCCCTTTTATTTCATGAGGAAATCCCACCACAGCTGATTCAACAACATGCGGATTCTGATTGATGGCGTTTTCAATTTCAGCGGTTCCAAAGCGGTGGCCCGAAACATTGATAACGTCATCCACCCGCCCAATAATTCTGTAGTTACCTATAGAATTTCTTTTGGCTCCATCACCGGTAAAATAATATCCTTTGTAAGTGTCAAAATATGTTTGGCGACATCTTTCATGATCTCCATAAGTTGTTCTGATCATGCCTGGCCATGGGAACTTTATACACAAATAACCTTCAACATTATTGCCTGAAAGTTCTTTACCTTCCTGATCCAACAATACGGGTTGAATTCCCGGCAAGGGTAAACCTGCATGGGCAGGTTCAGTTTGATGAATACCGGCAAGGGCAGAAATCATAATGCCACCTGTTTCTGTTTGCCACCAGGTATCTGCAATCGGACATTTTTCTTTGCCTACATGGGTGTTGTACCAATGCCAGGCTTCCTCATTGATGGGCTCTCCAACACTTCCAAGGGTTTTTAAGGAATGTAAATTATAGGCAAGAACATGGTCGTCTCCGGCTGCCATCAATGAGCGGATAGCAGTTGGAGCCGTATAGAAAATGTTGATTTTATGTTTGTCAATGATTTGCCAAAATCTTCCGGCATCTGGATGTGTTGGAACCCCTTCGAACATAACGGTTGTTAGTCCTGCCAGTAAAGGGCCGTAAAGTAAGTAAGTATGCCCGGTTACCCAACCAATATCTGCAGTACACCAGAATACATCATCAAAACCCGGTTGAAAAACATTTCTAAATGAATATTCTGCATATACCATGTATCCTCCACAGGTGTGAACCACACCCTTTGGTTTTCCGGTGCTTCCGGAAGTATAAAGAATGAAGAGCATATCTTCCGCATCCATTGCTTCTGCATCGCACAGCGAATCAGCTTTAGCCAGTTCTTCATGCCACCAATAATCTCTTCCCTCCTTCATTTCAAGAGGCCACTGAAGATGATTATAAACAATAACGGTTTGTATGCTTTCACAATGCACAACGGCCTCATCAACAATGGTCTTCAATGGTATCTGTTTCGCACCCCGGTTGAGGGCATCGCAGGTCAGCACCAATTTGGCTCCTGCATCATTGATTCTGTCGGCAAGTGCATTGGCAGAAAATCCAGCAAAAACAACCGAATGAATGGCGCCAATTCGAGCACATGCAAGCACAGCGATGGCCAATTCGGGAATCATGGGCATGTAAAGGCAAACCCTATCACCTTTTTTTACTCCATGGTCTTTCAACATATTGGCAGCCTTGCAAACCTTGCGGTAAAGTTCTGCGTAAGTAATTTTTACAGAGGGTTTATTAGGGTCATTGGGCTCCCATAAAATAGCGGTTTTATCTGCTAGGGTCTTCAAATGTCGATCAAGACAATTTTCAGTGATGTTAAGCTTGGCGTTAATGAACCATTGTACAGAAGGTTCGTTAAAATTCCATTCCAAAACTTTATCCCAGCTTTTTTTCCAAGTAAAGTTTTTGGCTAATTCACCCCAGAACAATTCAGGCTCTCTTTGACTTAATGCTGAATAATGTTCGAATTCTCTTTGGTCGCTAATTTGAAGTTTCATAATCACTTGTTGGGTAACAATATTAAGATATTTTTTTTAAACAAGCATTGGCTTTCCCAAAGCAAATACGATTAACTGTTTGTTTATTTGTAGCTGGTTTTTTTTCCATTCGAAAATATTTTTGGACAAAATATTTTCGGATTCTAACCCTAGGTTTATGCCCAAACACAAAGCAGTTTTGTCATCACATGTTTTTAAAATTTCTTCATAAAGGGATTGGGTTCGATGGGGTGTTTCAATGAACAGGTGGGTAGCGCCAGTTTTTTTTAGGTCTGTTTCTATTTGCCTGATTTTTTGAATAAGCTCATTTTGATGAATGGGCAAATAGCCATGAAAGGTAAAATTTTGTCCGTTAAATCCGGAACCTGCAAGGGTTAGCATAATGGAGTTGGGTCCGGGCAAAGGCTGAACACTTATGTTCAATGAATGCGCTATCCAAACCACCGATGCCCCCGGATCTGCAATGCAAGGCATACCACTCTCCGAAAGCAATCCTATTTCCTGTTGCAGGTTCTTTTTTAGAAAGGTTTTAATGGTTTCGGAAGGCGTTGAAGATTTTATTTCTAGGAATTCAATATCCGAAAAATCCCCAGGATACCCGCATTTTCGGATAAATCGTCTGGCTGTTCTCAGGTCTTCAACAATAAAACAACGAACTCTTTGTACCAATTCAGGTATCATGCCGGAAAGGACCGAAACCGGTGTTTCCGGGCTAAGTGGAACAGGAATAAGATGGATCATTTGGGATACAAAAAAGCCCTGTATTTCAAATACAGGGCTCCTTTATTGAAGCGGAAATTAACCTTCTTTCTTTTTGCTTGGTTTTTTTTCAGCAGCCTTTTTTGTTTCAGCCACTTTTTTCACTGCTGGTTTTTTTTCAGCAGCAGCATCTTCATTTCCGGCAGGAGGGTTTCCCGCACCGGCGGAATAACTTTTTACTTTATTTTTTGGCCTGGTTTTACCATAAGAGCCAATAGTAATTTTGCCTCTTCTGGATTTTTTATCTCCTTTTCCCATGTTGATTTTTCTTTAATGTTAGGCAAACTTAAAAAATTACGCTTACAAATCCCATTTTATTGTTCAATTTTTTTTGCTCTACCATTCGATAATGCCAAAATATTACACAAGCGGTAGAGTAATCTTGCTCCTACATTTGCATCCCATTCGTGGTGACCCACCTCATTGAGGTCCATAGCAACAATTTTTTTACCAGCATCTACCACCATTTCCAGGAAAAACAATATTTCTTCTGTTTCAAAACCACCAGCCACCGGGGTTCCGGTGTGCGGACAAAGCTTTGGATCAAGGGCGTCAATGTCTAATGAAAGGTAAATTTTTTCTGGCAGTTGATCAATTATTTTTTCAAAAATTTCTTTTCTGGATTTTCCTTTATAAAGGTCATGCTTAATTTCTCTGTCGAACTTTGTGTAGATTTTTCCTCCTGAGGAGTTGATTAAATCAACTTCCTCTTGACAATAATCACGGATTCCAACCTGTACCAATTTGTTAACCTCTTTAATTTTTATGGCATTGTACATAATGGAGGCGTGAGAATAAATAAAACCCTCAAAAGAATTTCGCAGATCGGCATGCGCATCAAACTGTAGAATTCCGAAATCTCCGTAATGTTCTCCAACAGCCTCTAAAATACCAAGAGGGGTGCTGTGATCACCTCCTAAACCCACCAATAATTTACCCGATGAAAGAATTTCTGAAGCAGCACTTTTTACTTCTTTTTTAAACTTCTCACAGCCAGCGTTGATTTCTTTTTGTAAATACTCCAACTTGGAAAACTCTTTTTCACTTACACCCGAATTAAGCAAGGCAATGAGTCTTACAGAAAGGCTTCTTAATTCGCGTCCACTTGTGCGCCAGTCGTCCCTGATAGGCGGCATATAAATGCCAATTTTCCATGCATCCTTAACCAATGGATCGTATAGGTCAACCTGGCCAGAGGCTTCGAATACAGCGGAGGGGCCTTCTGCCGTTCCGGCATGGTAAGAAACCGTTACCTCCCAAGGCAATGGAAGAATAATGATCTCCGATTCGTCATAGTTGAATGGCAGCCCGAAAATATTATTTTCAGCTTGTGCAGAATCGTTTGGGTTAAACGATTCAATCTTCTCTTGTTTGGTTGACATAAGTAATTTTAAACAAATTAAATTATTCTTGGTGGTATTTCAAAATTCAAAAATAGTTCATTGTCCTAAAAAAAAAGGCTTTCAATTTTTTTGAAAGCCTTTTTTGTAAAACAAACAGATGAAATTATTTTTTCTTCTTGTTTACAGTTTCAGCTAATTCAGCACCAGCTTTGAATTTCACTACTTTCTTAGCAGCAATTTTAATTTCTTTTCCGGTTTGTGGGTTACGGCCGGTACGTGCACTGCGCTCAGAAATAGAAAAAGATCCAGATCCAACCAAAGCTACTCTGTCGCCTTTTTTCAAAGCTGCAGTTGTAGTTTCAATGAATGAATCCAAAGCTTTTTTTGCATCAGCTTTTGTTAATTCTGCTCCTGAAGCAATTGCTTCAATTAATTCTTGTTTGTTCATGATTTTGTTTTTTTTTGGTTAGTGAATAACGTTTAACGCTCACAAAATTATTTATTTCACCATTCAAAGCTCAGGAATCCCAATAAAACAGGGGTTTTTGTTGAAAAATTCCTGTTTTTGTTAATAACTGCGGTTAAAACCCTTGTCAATAAAGGATTTCAGCCAATTTTAGATACCCAATTGACAGGTTGGTTTTTAAAACCTTATGCCTTACCCCCAAAAGGGCTTTTCTAAAAAACCTCAGGGTTTCCTCTGGATATTTGAATTCCTCTGGCAAATTCACCTCCCGACATTCTCCTTTTGCCTGCAGGCTGTACCTCTTCTAAAAGGATGTTTGCGTCCAAACATGGTACTATAAGGCCATTGGGGTCTAATCGGATGGTTGTTGAGGGTGCATTATCAAGTATTTTTATCTTGAAAATTTTGAGGGTGCTTTCGTTGTCTCCTTGCTTGAAGCCGCACCATGCACCCGGAAAAGGACTTAGTCCCCTACAAAAATCAAATACCTGTTGCGCACTTTGCCCAAAATTTATTTTCGTGTTGATGGTAGTAAGTTTTGGTGCGATTTTTTGTTGGTTGGCCGGTTTAGCTTGCTTTTGCCCACTAATTTTTCCATTTTCAAGTCCATCAAGGGTTTCAATAATTAAATCAGCGCCTAGTATTTTTAATTTGTCATGAAGTTCTCCGGCCGTTTCATTCTTACCGATTTTGCAGCTTTTTTGTAACAAAATATCTCCTGTATCTATTTCCTTTTCAATAATAAAACTGCTAACTCCGGTTACTTGTTCACCCTGAATAATGGCATGATTAATAGGCGCAGCTCCGCGGTAATCAGGAAGTAGGGATGCATGAATGTTGATAGTTCCCTTTCGGGGCATAGACCAAATTTCTTGTGGTAACATTCTAAAGGCTATTACCACGAAGGCTTCTGCATCCAGTTTTTTTAAATTTGCAATAAATTCCGCATCCTTTAATTTTTCAGGTTGAAGGCAAGGAATATCGTTCAAAACGCAATACTCTTTTACGGCCGATTGCCTTAATTTCATTCCTCTTCCTGCGGGTTTGTCCGGACTGGTCACAACCGCCAAAAGGCTGTGTTTAGAATGGTGAATTCGTTCTAAGCTTTCTACTGCGAATTCTGGGGTTCCCATGAAAACAATTTTCATTTAGTTTGTTGTAATCGTTTTTAGCTAGTTTAGGTGCAAATATAACCGTATCCTTTAGATGAATTTTTGAAGGAAATGGTACTTTTGCAGAATGCGTATCGATATTATCACCGTCCTTCCTCAATTACTTACCGGTCCTTTTGATCATTCAATTTTGAAAAGGGCCTCTCAAAAGGGAATTGCAGAGGTTCATGTCGTTAATTTAAGAGAGTTTGCTACCGACAAGCACAAAACGGTGGATGATTACCAATTTGGCGGAGGGGCAGGTATGGTAATGATGGTAGAACCATTGGCTCATTGTATTGAAAAGCTTCAGGGAGAACGGCTCTATGATGAAATTATTTACCTTACCCCTGATGGTGAAAAATTTAAACAGTCTGATGCGAATCGTTTATCCTTAAAGAAAAATATTATCCTTATTTGCGGGCATTATAAAGGCATCGACCAAAGAATCAGAGATGTGTTCGTTACCTCCGAAATTTCTATTGGCGATTTTGTTTTATCGGGTGGCGAATTGGCAGCAGCCGTTGTTGCTGATGCTATTATCAGGGTGATCCCTGGGGTGCTTTCAGACGAAACATCAGCCCTAACCGATTCATTTCAGGATAATTTGTTGGCTCCTCCGGTTTATACACGGCCTGCAGAATGGCGCGGATTAAGGGTTCCAGATGTTTTACTCAGCGGCAACACCCCTTTGGTGGAAAAGTGGAGAGAGGAGCAATCCTACCTGCGGACCCGTGAAAGAAGGCCGGACCTGCTTGCCTAATCCGACCTTCTTTTGGCTTTTTTATTGCATGATGTGATCTGATTCGATTGGTTTTCGAAAAACAAATTTGTCTTCAAAAACATCCAACACCAAGTCTGTCATCTTGGGAATTTTATTGGCCAAAATTTGTTTCGACAATTCATTCAAAACGCTTTTTTGGATTAACCTTTTTACAGGACGAGCACCAAACTGAGGATCATAGCCAACCCTAGATAACCAGTTTAGGGCTTCTTCGGTAGCACTTAGCCAGATATCACTTTCCTTTAACAATTTACAAACGCTTAGAAGCTGGAGTTTGACAATTTCTTTAACATCCGCGTTCGTTAATGGTCTGAACATAATGGTCTCGTCTATTCGATTGAGAAATTCGGGCCGAATTGTTTTTTTTAGTAATTCGAAGACTTCCAGTTTCGTTTTTTCGATGATTTCCTCGCGGTTTTTTTCATTAATTCTTTCGAAATTTTCCTGAATTAAATGGGAGCCAAGGTTGGAGGTCATGATGATGATGGTGTTTTTGAAATTTACCACCCTGCCCTTATTGTCCGTGAGGCGTCCATCATCTAGCACCTGCAAAAGAATATTAAAAACATCAGGATGTGCTTTCTCTATTTCGTCTAACAAAACCACGCTGTAGGGTTTTCTTCTTACAGCTTCGGTTAATTGACCACCTTCCTCATATCCAACATATCCCGGAGGAGCTCCCACCAAACGACTTACGGCATGCCTTTCTTGATACTCACTCATGTCAATTCTTGTCATGGAGTTTTCGTTGTTAAAAAGAAATTCTGCCAATGCTTTTGCCAACTCAGTTTTGCCCACACCGGTTGTTCCAAGAAAAATGAACGAACCAATTGGTTTTTTTGAATCCTGTAAACCGGCTCTGCTTCTTCGCACAGCATCTGCCAACGCTCCAATCGCCTCATCCTGACCAATAACCCTTTTGTGCAATTCCGACTCCAACTGAAGCAACTTTTCACGTTCACTTTGCAACATCCTTGCAACCGGAATACCTGTCCAGCTGGCAATTACTCCTGCAATATCTTCAGCATCCACTTCCTCTTTGATAAGTTGTGATCCCGCTTGTTGCATATTGGCCAATTGCTCCTCAAATTCTTTAAGTCTTAACTCAGCCTCCTTAATTCTACCGTAGCGAAGTTCAGCTACTTTTCCATAATCTCCATTCCGCTCGGCCTGCTCTGCTTCAAATTTGAATTGTTCTATTTCTGCCTTTACCCGTTGAATGCCCTCCACTACATCTTTTTCTCTTTGCCATTGGGCCTTTAGGTCGGCCCTTCGATCACTCAACTCTGCTATATCTTTATTTAGGTCTTCTAATTTGTGCTCGTCATTTTCTCTCTTGATAGCCTCCCGCTCAATTTCCAGTTGACGGATTTTTCTCTGCACTTCATCTAATTCAATGGGCATAGAATTTATTTGAATACGAAGTTTGGATGCGGCTTCATCAATTAAATCAATGGCCTTGTCAGGCAAGAACCGGTCGTTGATGTAACGCTGTGAGAGCTCTACGGCTGCAATGATGGCTTCATCTTTAATTCTAACTTTATGGTGTGCTTCATATTTTTCTTTAATCCCTCTTAGAATACTAATGGCATCATTCATTTCCGGCTCATCTACCATTACCTTTTGAAACCTTCTCTCCAATGCTTTATCTTTTTCAAAGTATTTTTGAAATTCATTCAATGTAGTAGCCCCAATGGCTCTCAATTCGCCTCTTGCAAGGGCGGGCTTAAGAATATTGGCAGCATCCATGGCTCCCTCTCCACCTCCTGCACCAACCAGGGTGTGTATTTCATCAATAAAGAGAATTATTTCACCATCAGCAGCAATAACTTCTTTGACCACCGATTTTAATCTTTCCTCAAACTCACCCTTGTATTTTGCCCCTGCAATCAGTGCCCCCATATCAAGAGAGTAAATTTGTTTGGTTTTCAAATTTTCAGGAACATCTCCGTTAATAATTCGATGGGCCAATCCTTCTGCAATGGCAGTCTTTCCAACCCCGGGTTCCCCTACTAAAATTGGATTGTTTTTGGTTCTTCTTGAAAGTATTTGCAATACTCTTCTTATTTCATCGTCCCTTCCAATTACCGGATCGAGTTTGCCTTTATTTGCCTGATCATTCAGGTTTATAGCAAATCTTCCTAATGAATTATAGGTATCTTCTGCTGTTTGGCTATTCACCGATCCTCCCTTTCTTAAATCCATCATGCCAGCAACTATTTCTTTTTCTGTTAACCCTGAATCTCTTAACATTTGACCAACAGTGTCTTTGCTTTGCACTAGCGCCAAGAGTAAATGTTCAATACTGACATATTCATCATTGAATTTTTTTAATGATGAAATCGCATTAGAAATCACTTGATTGGATGAAGAACTCAAGTAGGGTTGTCCTCCACTCACTTTAGGATAGGTTGAAATAATTTTATCCAGTGCCTTTTCAATCATCAAAAGGTTTGCCTGCGTTTTTTTCAGGAGAAAAGGTGTAACATTTTTGTCCTTCAAAAGGATGGCCTTCAAAAGATGTCCTGTTTCAATGGATTGAACTCCTCCCTGGGAGGCCAGTTGCATTGCTTCCTGAACAACCTCTTGAGCCTTTATGGTAAATTGATTAAAGTTCATTTTCTTTTTTTTCTTTTAGTGGCTCAAACCATATTCCAATCCGGATTAACGGAAGTTTTGGCTTGATTTTAATCTGTAAACGGAAATTTTGTCGCGAAAAGTGGACAAAACCTGCAGTATTAGCAGTCTTTTTTCCCAATGACCTGGTTTTTTTTTACGTTTTTTTTATTTGGTTACATTTGGATTTTATTTTTTGGGTATGAACAACAGAGTAACAGCATTATTGAATATATCTTACCCCATCATTCAGGCCGGAATGATTTGGTGCAGTGGATGGGAGTTGGCTTCTGCAGTGAGCAATGCAGGCGGATTGGGGATTATTGGAAGTGGTTCCATGTATCCCGATATTTTACGTGAGCAAATCAGGAAATGTAAATCCAACACAACAAAGCCTTTTGCTGTTAATGTTCCGTTGCTATACCCTAATATTGATGAACACATAAAAATTATCTTGGAGGAAAAAGTTCCTGTTGTTTTTTCTTCGGCAGGTAATCCCAAAACATGGACTACCCTATTGAAAGCCGAAGGAGTGAAGGTAATTCATGTGGTATCCAATGTTAAGTTTGCCTTGAAGGCTCAAGAGGCCGGTGTTGATGCAATTGTTGCTGAGGGATTCGAAGCCGGCGGTCATAATGGACGTGAAGAAACTACCACGCTCTGCCTCATACCCCTCATTAAGAAAAACATTCACCTGCCGCTAATTGCAGCCGGGGGTATTTCTTCGGGTGCCGCCATGGCGGCTATGTTTTGCCTGGGTGCTGAAGGAGTTCAGATTGGAACCAGATTTGTTGCCTCCAACGAATCGTCCGCTCACCAAAATTTTAAACAGGCATTGATGAAGTTAAAAGAAGGTGATACCTCGCTTACTTTGAAAGAACTTACCCCGGTTCGTTTAATCAAGAATCCTTTCTATTATCAAATTGAAGAGGCTTATTCCAAAGGTGCTTCTGTAGATGAATTGACCCGGATTCTTGGAAAAGGCAGAGCAAAGAAGGGAATGTTTGAAGGGGATATGATAGAGGGAGAACTGGAAATAGGACAAGCCGCCTCACTTGTTGAAAGTATCAAACCGGCCGCTGAAATTGTTAACGAGATCATTCGGGAGTTTAACGAAACCCTCAAAGACATAAATGGATTGGGCCCCCTTAAATAATTTCAAACTTTTTTCGTTATTAGGAAAAGTTCAACAAATGAAATCTAATTTATTCTTTAACGTTTTGATTATTGCCCTTACATCAGGCATTCTAATGGTTTCATGCAAGCACGAACCCATCAATTCCAAGGCTTTGCCCAATAGTGAAACCTATTGTGACACCTCCGATGTTATTCTCAATTCAGCTTCTATTGAGGGATACTCCAATAAGATTAGTTACCAACCGGGCGAAAAAATTCAATTCAAAATTCATTCTTCCAACCCGGTGCATGATATTGAAATTGCCCGCTATGGGGCTTCGGTTCAATTGGTTCATCAGGAACTTTCCATTCCCGGAATTAAACAAAACTATCATTGTTATTCTTATTCCTATGGTTGCAGGTGGCTTACTACCTATGAGGTTTTGGTAGATCCTTCTTGGGTGTCTGGGTTATACTCAGCCAAGTTAATCAATCCTGCCGATAACAAAATTGCATGGATTTCTTTTGTGGTAAGAAAGTCGGGTTCCGATCCTGTTAAAGATATTTTAATGCTGTCCAGCACGAACACCTGGGCTGCCTATAACGATTGGGGTGGCGGGTCGTTTTACGATTTTCCAATGGATGAAAATGTTTTAGGTTCCGAAAATGTGAGTTTTCAAAGACCCAACAAATATGCCGATCCAACAGCGGTAGGAGGACATCTTGTTGGATCAGAAACTTATTTGTTGCGATGGATGGAAAAAAATGGTTACTCATGGGACCATGCTTCTGACCGCGATTTACATGATGAACTGGATTTATTAGGACCCTACAAATGTGTCATTATCCAAACCCACCCTGAATATTACACCAAAGAAATGTATAATAAACTCTATCGATATGTTCAGCAAGGAGGTCATTTGGCCTACCTAGGGGGGAATGCCATTTGGGGAAAGGTTGTCATTGATCCCAAAAGAGATATCCTTGAAATCAGAAGAAATTATCAAGCGCATTCTTATGAAAACTCAATTGGTGGATTATGGCGCCATTTGGATTTGCCGGAATCAAGACTTCTGGGCGTGCAATACAGTGAAACGGGTTACCTTACCTGGAAACCTTATCAGGTGCTCAATTCCGGGCATTGGGTATTTGATGGAACAGGTGTTTCTACTGGAGATTTTTTTGGCAGCGATTGTATGGATACGCAAGGAGCATCGGGTCATGAAACCGACAAGATGACCATTGAATCGAGCAGGATTCCGGGTATTCAATTGCTTGCCAAGGGAACCAACCCTAACAATGGTGGGGCCGATATGATTTATTATCAAACAACGGGTGGAGGTGAGGTTTTTTCAGTTGGTTCTATTAGCTTTACAACCTGTTTGCTCACTGACTCTGTTCAATCCCGAATTGTCAGAAATGTGCTTAACAGGTTTATTCAATAATTTTTTCAATGGTAGAATTTAATCGATTCAAACTTGATAATGGTTTAACCGTTATCCATCATTTGGATGCATCAACCCCCATCGCTTGTATGAATATTCTTTATGATGTGGGAGCAAGGGATGAGCATCCAGAAAACACCGGATTCGCTCACCTTTTCGAGCACTTAATGTTCGGAGGGTCTATAAATATTGAGAACTTCGATGAGCCTTTGCAAAGGGTAGGAGGTGAGAATAATGCCTTTACCAACAATGATATCACCAATTATTATTTAACCCTTCCGGTAGAAAATATTGAAACAGCTTTTTGGCTCGAAAGTGACCGGATGTTAAGTCTTGCCTTCTCTGAAAAAAGCCTTGAGGTGCAAAGAAATGTGGTTATCGAGGAATTTAAACAGCGTTACTTAAATCAACCTTACGGTGATGTTTGGCTTCTTTTAAGGCCGCTTGCCTATAAAGTACACCCTTATCAATGGAATACTATTGGCAAAGAAATAAGACACATTGAAGAGGCAACCATGGATCAGGTCAAATCTTTTTTTCATACCCATTACCATCCTTCCAACGCCATTTTGGTGGTAGCTGGAAATATTTCATTGGATAAAGTAAAAGATTTATCGCAGAAATGGTTTGGACCCATTCCCGGAAGAGCTAAATTAAAAAGACAGCTGCCCTTGGAACCAAAGCAGAATGAAGCCCGTGTTCTGGATGTACAAAGAAAGGTTCCGTCGGATGCCATTTATTGTTGTTGGCATATGTGCTCACGTCTTGATAAAGCCTATCATAACTTTGATTTATTATCGGATGTTTTGTCGAATGGACATTCTTCAAGACTTTACCAAACACTTGTAAAGGAAAAGGAAATTTTTTCTGAAATTAATGCCTATGTTTCCGGTGACAATGATCCCGGGCTATTCGTTATTTCAGGTAAGCCTAGAAATGGTATAAGCCTTGAGTTGGCTGAGCAACATATTATGGAAGAGGTTGAAAAAATTAAAACCATCCTTGTTGATGACCGCGAATTACAAAAACTAAAAAATAAGGCAGAAAGTGTTTTTATTTTCTCCAATATGAATGTTTTAAACAAAGCCATGAATCTTGCCTTTTTTGAATGGCTAGGTGATGCCAATGGCCTTAATGTTGAATTAGAAAAATACAGAAATATAACTGCCGAAAATCTTTTGGAAACGGCTTCTCAATTTTTAGTCGATTCCAATAAATCCACCCTTTATTACCGTGCATCCAATGATTAATGCTCATCCCCTCAATCGCTCTGTTGCTCCTTCTTTTTCCAATGAGTTTGTTTTACCGGCCTTAAATTGGACTACCGAATTTCTTGAGGGAAATATTCCAGTCCATTTTATTAATGCCGGATCTCAGGAGGTGGTAAAAATTGAGGCATCTTTTAATGCGGGTGAGTTTTTTCAACCCTCAGGGAAGGTTGCACTTGCATGTAATTCTTTATTGCGGGAAGGAACATTAAGCCGTTCATCGGCAGCGATTGCTGAATCGCTCGATTTTTTTGGTGCTTACCTTGAAAGTGGCATTAGCAAGGATATGGCTGTAGTAACCCTTTTTTCTTCAAATCGTTTTCTTTCTGATACATTGCCAATTTTTACGGATGTCCTTTCAAACCCGGTATTTCCGGAAAAGGAATTTTCGGTTTGGGTAGAAAATAAAATCCAAAAACTCAAAGTCGATTTGCAAAAGGTGGATTTTATTGCCCGAAATATTTTTCCAAGTTTGATTTTTGGCCCTCACCATCCTTACGGAAATACTACTGTAGCAGAGGATTTCAGAGCATTAGAAACGGATCAACTCAAGAAATTTTACCATGCCGCCTATCTTTCCGGTATCAGAAACATTATTGTTGCCGGTAAGGTAGATGATAAAACCAGAAGCTATATTCTTTCCGAATTGGGACAAAAATTTTGCGGAAAATTCTTGCCCGGAAAAAAAACAATACCCGAAAGTAACCCTTTAACCAATCAGCCTCTGACCCAATTTGTGGAGCATGAAGGAGCCCTTCAATCGGCCATTAGGATTGGTAGGCCTCTTTTCAACAGACTGCACCCCGATTATCTTGGGTTTACAGTTCTAAATACCATTTTGGGTGGATATTTTGGGTCAAGGTTAATGACCAATATTCGTGAAGACAAGGGTTATACCTATGGGATTGGTTCAGGAATAAGTTCCCACCTAATGGGAGGGCAATTTGTTATCTCTACTGAAGTAGGAGTTGACGTTACCCAAAATGCGCTTAAAGAAATTTACCATGAGGTCGAGATTTTGCAAAACGAACTTACCTCCGAAGAAGAACTGGAACTAGTGAAGAATTACATGTTGGGCAATTTTTTGCGCAGTATGGATGGACCTTTTTCTTTGTCTGAAAGATTGTCTTCTTTGCTGGATTACGACTTAAAGCCGGAGTATTTAAACCAAGTTATTGATGCAATTCGTGCCACAACTCCGGCTAAAATTCAGGAACTAGCCGCAAAATACCTTAACAAAGAGGATTTAACCCAATTGGTGGTTGGAAAACTAATTTAATGGTTTTTTCCTTTTTTTATTTTATTTTGTTATTTTTGTAAGGATTATATCCTCTCAAGGTCAATGAAATTAAAGAATCTTCTTTTTTTATTCCTGATTTGTTTGAGCGCTGCTGCCATTGCTCAGCCAATGCCGCCTCCTTCACCGGTTTGCATTGCTATGAACGCTGATGGCTCTCAGGCAACTATTTCCTGGATTACCCCTACCTTGAATGGAAATGTTTTTGATAATTATCAAATATTTCATTCAACCAATCAGGCAGGGCCCTTTAATCTTGTTGCAACGGTACCTGTTTATCTGCAAACCACTGAGGTTGTAAACCTTACACCTTCCGGCGGGCCTGAGTATTTTTATCTCACCAGCAATTTCAATGGAGGAACTGCTTCAGTTAATTCTGATGTAATTGCATCAATTGTTCCAACCATAACCAATACTGGAAACGGTACCCTTTTGGTTACGTGGAACCCGATTTCTAACCCTGCATTTCCTTCCACCGCTGCAACCTACCGTCTTTTCAGGAAATATCCTTTGGTTGGACCTAATTTTGTTTCCATCAGCACCACCATACCTCAACCAAGCTATGAGGATACCATCAGAATTTGTGAAGACACCGTTTATTACCGGATAGAAATAACCGATTTAACAGGCTGTACTTCCATTTCAACAGTTGCTTCTACCTATTTCGTAAACCCCGAACCAATTGAACCCAAAATTAACGAGGTTACGGTTGTTCAGGCAACTCAATTGGCCCGTATCACATGGCAAAGAAGTCCTTCACGCGACACCAAAGGTTATAACATTTATAAACTCACTGCCGGCGGTAGTCCAACGTTGATAGCCTACCAGCCCGGTTGGAACTCAACCACCTATACGGATGCTACAAGTTTGTGTACCATTCAATCTGAAACGTATAGAGTAGCAACAGTTGACTCCTGCGATAAAGTCAGCTCCCCCAGTCTGTTTCATAACTCTATTTACTTAGAAGCTTTTCTGGATCCATGCTCAGGTATTGCCAATCTAAAATGGAATAGTTATATCAGTTGGGAATTCGGGGTTCTGGAGTATAGGGTTTATGTTAGTCAAAATGGAAGTCCATTTGCTTTGCTTGCTACCTTGGGAGACAGCACACTTTCTTATCAGCATTTTCCATTGATTCAAGGTACTGTTTATGCTTACTATATCGAGGCCGTTGATAAATCTTCCTCGTTTTCTTCTGGTTCAAACTTTTCGACCATTCTTGCAGACGTTCCTGTCAGACCTAATTTCCTTTATGTAAAATATGTAACGGTTGATTCACCCAAATTGGTAAAAGGTGCATTTTTTCATGATATCAATGCAGATATCATCAAGTATGTTGTTTACAAATCAAAAAATCAAGGCGATACCTACGAGGAATTGTTGCAGGTGCCCTTTGACCCGGTGAATTCGGTTTTGTTTTTTGAGGATACCGCTGTTTTTACCAACCGTCAGAGTTATTCTTATAAAGTTCATGCAGTTGATTCTTGCCTGCAGGAGGTTTTGATTTCTCAAAACGAGGCAAAAACAATTTTCCTGAGGGCGCAGGCAGATTTAGGCCTCGAGAATGCAGTAACTTGGAGTAATTATGGTGATTGGGTAGGGGATGTTAGAACCTATAAAACATTTAGAGGATTTGAGGGTGCCTTCAGCGATATCCCTGCTTCTAATGTGCCGGCCGGAACCAATACCTACAGAGATGATATTAGTTCAAGGATGAACAAAGATGGTGAATATTGTTACTATGTTCGTGCCTACCAAGGGCTTGATACCTTGTTTTTCTTTGCTGATAGCAGCAAATCAAACGAAGTGTGTGTAAGACAGGCCAAAACAATCTATATCCCTAACGCCTTTACTCCCGATGGTTTTAATAAAGTTTTCAAGCCCTACATGACTTTTGTAAATCCTGATAATTATCTCTTCAGAATTTTCGACCAGTGGGGTGAAAAGATTTTTGAAACCACCGAACCTGAAGTGGGATGGGATGGAACCGTTAATGGAAAATCAGCCAGAATGGATACCTATGTTTATTTTATCAGGTATCAGAACGAGTTCTATCAGTTTAAAGAACAACGAGGTACCCTCACCTTAATCAGGTAATATCCTATTCTAATAACTTTCTTCCCTCGGCAACTCTCCTTCTTAACAAAACCGAAGCCCGGTAACGGTCATCCTTGTATTCATCATATAGGTTATCAAGCTGCATGAGAACGGTTTTTGCACCAATTTCATCTCCCCAGGCCAAAAGCCCTTTTGGATAATTGACACCCTTGATCATGGCCAAATCAAGGTGGTCCGCACTTGCAATTCCAAGGAATAAAGCCTCAGCAGCTTCATTCACCAACATACATAAAATCCGCTGCTGAATGTATTTTTTCAAACCGGCCGACAGGTTTTCCTGCACCAATTCTTTGCTTCCATCTGGATGGTAATGGTAGTAACCTCTTCCACTTTTTTTTCCATAAAAACCAGACTCAAACAAACGTTTTTGTATTAAGGATGGTTTATACCTCGGGTCGAAAAACATTTGGGTCCAAACGGTTTCCGTTACCCTGAAATTTACATCATGTCCTATAAAATCCATTAACTCAAAAGGCCCCATTTTAAATCCTAATTCTTTCATGGCGAAATCCACATCTGCGTAACCCGCTAATTGTTCTTCCACAATTTTTAAAGCTTCGCCATAATAGGGCCTGGCCAACCGGTTTACAATAAATCCGGGTGTGTCTTTTGCAACTACAATGGTTTTTTTTAGTCGATCGATCCAAAAGGTAGCCAACCTGATGGCTTCTTCACCCGTGGATAAAGAAGGGATAATTTCCACAAGTGGCATCAGTGTGGCAGGATTGAAAAAATGAACCCCGATAAATCTTTCAGGGTTTTTTAGTGCCGAGGAAATGGATGCGATAGACAAGGAAGAAGTGTTACTTGCAATGATGGTTTCAGGTGAAACAATTTCCTGAATGGATTTGAAAAGGTTTTGCTTCAAAACCAGATCTTCGGGTATAGCTTCAATAAAGATTTCTACATTACTCATCTCTTCAAGTTGGGTAGAAAAATTCATCTTGTTTAAAATGGTCATGGCGCTCCCTGCTTCAATTTTTCCTTTTTCTTCCAGCTTTTCAAGAGCAATTTTGCAATTGTTGCGGGCCCTCACAAGTGTTTCCGGGTTGGTATCAAAAATAACAACCTGAAATCCTGATTGAGCGGATATTTGGGCTATTCCGCTTCCCATGGCTCCACCTCCTGCAACTCCTATTTTGTTGATCATGATCATTTTATTTTTAGC
>JBILVQ010000189.1:0-6030 GCA_044370375.1 Bacteroidia bacterium | reverse complement strand
TGTTGCACATTGTTCATGGTGGTGTTTTGTCCGTATTGAACGCCTATGCTCGAATCTACGGCTGTAAAGGCAATATTCTTGTAACGGTTTCCATCGCAGGATGGATATTGTGCCATTAACGATTGAAAAGACAGCAGGAAACAGAAAGATAGGATAAGATTTTTCAAAATGATTTCAATTAGGAAATGAAAAAGGGTAGAATGAAGTTTTAATCATGAG
The DNA here is from genome assembly GCA_044370375.1 of Bacteroidia bacterium. Taxonomy (GTDB): domain Bacteria; phylum Bacteroidota; class Bacteroidia; order UBA4408; family UBA4408; genus JBILVQ01. Next base: position 5,811 of record JBILVQ010000189.1, on the reverse strand, counting down.
CAATCACAATTTTTTGAATGGTGTTGAGTTTGCTGTCCTGAAGGATTTTTATAAAATAAACGCCATTGGGAAGGGATTCTGCCGCTATGGAAATTTTGCGGCCGCTTAAGCCTTGCCGTTGAAAGCAAATTTGCCCTTGCAGGCTGATGATTTGAAGTTCTGCACCGTTTAAATCTTCCTGCATATTTATATGAAAAAGGCCAGCGGAAGGATTGGGTGAAATGCTGTTTTTCGGGCTGTATTTTTCTGGTTCCTGACCAACAAAAAGAAAACAAGTAGGACCGGCTGCGGGGTAATAGGCTGAGTCATTCAAACTATAGCATAATAATTCATAACCACATTCAAGCGGCACATTCATGGGTTCAACCAGACCTTTGGAATGACCGATTCCTTCTAGCAGATAAGACGACCATGAGCTACCGCTGAGCATAAATTTTTTCAGATATCCATTGGGGGTTTGAATACTGTCGATGCCGGTAATATAGGTGCTTTGCGAAAAATTATTGTAGGTGATGGGTAAAGAATCACCAATTTGAAGATCGAAATCATAAAGCAAAACATCCGTGGTGTCGCCAAGTGTTCTAAGATACATTTGCTTTCCGGCAGAGCGGAGAAAAAAATCAGGATAAACATTCACATAACTAAACGGAGCCGATGAACAAGGGTTGGGAGGTGGCTGGGCTGTCCAGACAAAACCACTTCCCGATACAAATATCTTTTTATACACCATAGAATTAATGGTAGTATCTCCATTGATATAATAGTTGTACGTTTGATCTTCGATGCAGGGAAAGGGGCTGGCACACTGACTATTGATTTGCCAAACAGGATTGTTTTGGAAATAATGATTGGTTTGGGCTCTGCCGGTTTTAAACAGGACAAGACCTAATGTTAGCAGGAGTAATTTTGATTTCATGGGTTTGGGTTCTATCAAGCTAAGTTAGTTGTTTTTTGGATGCCCATTATTTTTTATGACGGAATAAAGGTTTTTTGTGTTTTTTTTTCTTCAAAAGGAAGGGAGGAAAGGTCCCTTCAATAGTTTGCGTAAAAAACCGGTTTAGCACATCTTTTTTTTCTTAAGAAAAAGATATTTTTTATTTTCGCCATCGGATTTCAATTTATCAATTAAATACTATAGTAATGAAGACAACGCATCGAATTTTTTTTGTTAGCCTTTTTCTTTTGATTTATTCATTTGGAAAAACCTACGGACAAGCGGATGAGAACCGTCCGGCGCAGCCCAATAAAAACGCTCTTTATCTTGAAGGTGGGGGCATTGCCCGACTTACTTCCTTTTATTATGAGCGGACTTTCATGCGTTTGGGCAGTTCACATTTTTCATTTCGGACGGGATTGGGTACTGCCCTGGTTGATTTTTCATTTCCGGTATTAGGACTCAATTACAGTTTAGGAACCCGCGAACATTTTTTTGAATTTGGCCTTAGCGGTGCCCGTATGGCCCGGACGAAGAGTGGCTTTTTTAATGACCGAATCGGTTCCTACTATGCCCTTTCCCCCAGCATAGGGATCAAGAGAACTTACGCATCCGATTTTTTTCTTTATTTGGGAGCAACGCCAATTTTTAACGTGATGGATAGAAATGCAGTGGCCGATAGAGGCTCGCAAATGTGGTTTGCGGCAAGAATGGGCTGGAGTTTCTAAGGTAGAACCCCGTTTCGATGCTACCCGGGCTCAAAAACAATACACCGCGGTTCGAGTAGTAGAAAATTTCTTCCCCTTAGCATTTTGGGTGCTATGAAAAGTTATAAAACCGGCCTGTTAACAAAATGCCGCATGGCGTTTTGGCCCACCGAAGTATTTATGTTAATTTTAGGCCAATAAAACAAAGTTTATGAAAAAACTCCTTGTCGCTTTTTTGCTTATATTTTCTGTGCATTCATCCTTCGCTCAGAAATGTGTTTTTACCGTTGATCAAAAGGACCCATCAACAGGTGTGGCCACCCAAAAAATAATGGTGACCATCAAAGATAATTTTCACATTTGGTTAAATCGTGTGGGCACCGACAAAAGCCTTAGTTTCGAAATTGTTTTTGCCGACATCAAAAAAGAAGTAATCCACAAAGGTGATTCACTTGTATTGCAATTGTCGAATGATGACTTTATTACCCTAGTAGCTGCTGAGGATGCTGCCCCTGCCGGAAAAGCCGATGATGTAATGGAAATTACCAATTATTATCCGGTTTATAATTTAAGTCCTGCCGATTTGAATCGGATATTGGCTGCAAGAATTGTAGGGGTGAAAATGTATTTCGGAAAAGATTTCAATGTATGGGAATTCACCGAAAAACAAGGCAAGAAAATTTTAGAAGCCGCCACTTGCATCAAATAATTATTGCTTGAATCCGCTCAGGAAGATAAAGGAAGGAGAGAACTGCATCATGGCCGGTTCTCTCCTTTTTTTTGTATTGTTTTTTTTAGGCTTTCAGCAGAGCTTTGCGCTTTCCGTTGATTCAACATTTTTACCGCAAAAACAAAAAAATATTGTTTTTGGTTCGGGCATCAACCACAGCAGCTTGCGCGATTATGGCACTTCTCCCTTGCTTTATTCTGGCAACATGCCCATGCTTCAGTTAGGCTATGAACAGCGCTCAGCCAAGGCAATTTTTCAATTCAACCTTAATGCATGGTATGGAAATTATCAGCGCAAGGTATTTGAGAATCCATTTAAAATGCAGGTAATGGGCATGGAGCTAAGGGCAAATTATTTGCATCGCTTAAGCAAATTTTCTAGTGGTTCCAAACAATGGTATGTGGGTGCTGCCTTCATTCATCAGTTGGGTATAAGAAATGCAGAGCATTTTCAAAATTCAGGTTTTTCGGTCGATAACATCAGTCACCTTGGACCGCAAGTTTTATGGCAGAAATTTCTGCAACAAAAACCGCGGGAAAAGAAAATTGGAAAGTTTGTTTTTCGCAGACCCGAGAGGAATTTTTTATTGCAAGCCGGCATTCGTCTTCCTGTGATTTCCTCTTTTCACCGGCCGGGCTATGTTTTTATTGCCAATGGCACCAAGGAAGAGTACAAAGTTTTCGATCAGTATCAGTTCTCCTATTTGTCGTTCAGGGGTTTATTTCTAAGCACCTCCATCACCCGATTGATGCGCAATGGAAATGGCTTTAGGGTGTCGTACGATTGGTCGGTGGTTAGCACCGGAAACAAGTTGCCCAACCGTTTCGAAATGGCCAATCATTTTGTGCAGGCTTCCTTGTTGTTTAAAATAAATGCCCACTGATGAAAAATTTTAAAACATCCTTCAGGCTTTTGCTGCTCTTGTTTCCGGCCTTGTTGTTTTTGTCGTGCGAGAAAGCTTTTTTTTCGAAGAAAACAGAAGATAATGCAAGAAATAACTTTAATTATTTGTGGCAGGAAGTGAATGCTAAATATTCTTTTTTTGATGTTAAAAAGGTGAATTGGCAGGAGGCATACGATCGATATTCGCCCTTGGTTAACAATGATATGCCGGATGATTCATTGTTTTTGGTCATGGCGAATCTATTGAACGAACTAAGAGATGGGCATGTGAATTTGATATCGCCCTTTAATCTATCCCGCTACGAATTTCCCTTGCAGGGACCTGAAAACATTAGCTTTCGGGTGATCAAAGAAAATTATATCGGGACTGATTATATCACCACCGGGCCATTTATTCATGATTTTTTACGCAACCAGGAGGTAGCCTATGTGCGTTATCCTACCTTCTCTAATAGTTTTACCGATGAACAGCTCGATTATATATTGAGCCGCTATCAAAATACCCAAGGAATGATTTTCGATATTCGCGGGAATGGAGGAGGCAATGCGAGTAACGTTTTAAAAATCATCAATCGTTTTGCCAAGGAGCCTGAATTACTTTATTCAACGCAGTTAAAGACAGGTCCCGGTATGAATGATTTCGAAGTGTTGGCAAGTGTAAAAAGCAGTCCCACTTCCAAAGTAAGCTATTTGAAAGCAGTATATGTGTTAACCGATCGAGGTACATTTAGTGCTGCGTCTTTCTTTTCTTTGTGCGCACAATCGATGCGGAGCATGGTATTGGTAGGGGATACAACGGGAGGTGGTTTAGGGATTCCGAATGGTGGACAATTGCCCAATGGCTGGACCTATCGTTTTTCGGTATCAAGGACACTATCTCCGAAGAATGAAAACTACGAAAATGGCGTTCCTCCTGATTATTACAAAACCATCAATTCTTTTAACCTGGCCAACGGAACGGATGATGTTTTGGAATTTGCCTTAAGCCGAATTTGAAGGAATGGTGCTTACAATTTTGGGCTGTTTAGTTTAAAAACACCTTTCCGGCTCCTTGCGTTTAGGGACAAGAGCGCCAGAAAATCCGATGATTTTAGCCGATAGGAGCTATGAAATAATCAGGAACTAAATTTCACTTTGTTTCATAGAATTTTTCCAAATCAAGTGAAGTAAAGGCGGTTAGTTCCTTATCGTTTACATTATCATTGTAAAGCTCAGTGACCGCCATTTCAATTTGATGTTTTCTTCCATTACATAAAAGCGTTTGGTTAGCGGTAGACGTTGAATTTCTCTGATTAAATCAATAATTTGTATTGATGGAAATTTTAAATGTTTATACTCTTTGCTTGGCTCAAAGTTTCTTTTTCACGTTGGTTGACAAATGCTTGCAATGATAAGTCTTTTTTAATGCTAAACTTCTTTGCCTTAATTGCCATTTCCAACGAATTAAATTTCTTTACCACAAAGTTACTAAGTATGGATGAATGGTCGAAAGTTAAGATTCGTCAATCCTAAGCAATTTTATGAAACCCTCAACCCTTGGTTTCGATGTGGTTTTTTTGTCATGAAGTTTTTTATGATTTTTGTTTTTTTGATATCCAAGGCTCATGCATCGGGCGTTCTATAAACAAGTCATCCCTGCGGGGGGCTTTTGTCCTTGTTGAATTGGCTTTAAACAGATCGTCCTTAGGGTTAAGCCAAAGACAAAAATGTATCATTGTAAACCGGGTGCCTCGGATTAAAATCCAAGGCTGAAATATCGGCCGTCCCTATGGGACTGCGAGGGACCAATGTGACATGTCTTTTATTTTTTGGGTGGCTTGTGCTTGAGAATAACGTTAGGTTGGGCGCAGTAAAGGAATTACGTTTATATCACCCGTACCGGGTTGCATTCATCTTTGTTGATTTTGGTTATGAAGATATCACCCGTACCGGGTTAGGTAGAATGCAAAATTCAAAATCGCTAAGCCCTCTGTGTCCTCTGTGTTTTTTTTGCTCTGTGGGCTCTGTGGTTAATAGGTGTGCTAAAAACGCCATGCTGCCTCGGATTGAAATCCGAGGCTGAAACATCGGCCGTCCCTATGGGACTGCGAGGGGTTGATGTTTGGCTAGATGCAAAAGTTTGGATGAAAGCGATACAAAGAAATAACGCCTTATAACCTCGGATTAAAATCCAAGGCTGAAATATCGGCCGTCCCTATGGGACTGCGAGGGGTTGATGTTTGGCTAGATGCAAAAGTTTGGATGAAAGGATCGCGAAAAATTTGCTCATTGTTGCCTCGGATTAAAATCCAAGGCTGAAATATCGGCCGTCCCTATGGGACTGCGAGGGACCAATGCGACATGCCTTTTAATTTTTTGGCTGCCGCTTAAAGCAAACGTTAGCTTAAGCGCAGCAGCACTCAGCCGGGGGCGGGGCTGTTTCCCCGCAGACTCAGCCAAATTGCATTTCAATCCTGTATTACTGCGCATTGGAGAAATGGATTACACCCAACAGCTAAAACAAAGATGATGATATCGTATTCTTATCATACCCCATA
>JBILVQ010000188.1:0-6045 GCA_044370375.1 Bacteroidia bacterium | reverse complement strand
AATCTTTTTGAGGGCACTTTCTGAAAAAGCGTAATTATCAACATTAACTGACCGAAAAGGGGCAACAAAACAAAGGGATGAATTAACGATTGCGGATCTTGAAAAAACTTGCGAAAAATATCTGCCTCTGCCTGAAACAAAAATTGCGCATTATCTTTTCCCCATTCCAGATAACCCAACAAAGAGGTAAAAACCAAAGCAATATTAATCCGTTTTGCCTCCATTTATCTTTTGGTAAAATTAACAATTTTCTATCAACAATGACCTTCTCTCATCGTTGGCAATGATCAAACAAACGCAAAAACAAATAACGGCTAAAGCAAGAAAAAAAATTCTCTCTTTCATCAAAAGAATTATATTTGCTTTATCAAGGAACATACCTCAACAAGCAAAAAATGATAACAGTACAGCATTTAGGTTATGAATACATGGATAAAACAGCACTAAAAAATGTTAGTTTTACCATTGATAAAGGAAGTATTACCGCTTTGGTAGGACCCAATGGAGCCGGAAAGACAACCCTCATGCGTTGCATTGCCGCCTTGCAAAAACCCATGGTTGGTGAAATTTATATTGATGGGGTAAACATTCTTGAAGACCCACATTTTGCGCACCGAAACATTGGCTATCTCTCAGATTTTTTTGGATTGTACGATGACCTAAGTGTTAGAAATAGTTTAACCTATATTGCTTGCAGTCGTATTCCCGATTTGGATGCAGCCCTTGAAAAAGTGGAATGGGCAATAGGACTTACAGGAGTAGAAAGTTTTGTTGAAAAAGAAATCAGCAAGCTTAGTCGCGGCATGCGCCAAAGGGTTGGTATTGCACAGGCCATTATCCACAATCCAAAAGTATTGTTGTTGGATGAACCTGCATCCGGACTAGACCCGGAGGCACGTTATGCCTTGTCGAATTTATTACTAACCCTTAATTCCACCGGCATCACCATACTGGTTTCATCCCATATTCTTGCCGAACTAGAAGATTATTCCACAGAAATGCTGGTGCTCAACAATGGCAGCATTGCCGAAAAAAGAGCCCTCAAACGACAAGAGGCAGGCATGGTCTTATTCAGGGTGGTGTTGGAGCATCTTCCTCCTTTCCTTGTGGATGCACTAAAAACGCTTGATGGAATTAACAGCGTTCAAAAAGAAAACAATACGCTGCTTATTTCATTTCATGAAGAAAGCATCAGCAGAAAAAAACTGATGCTATGGTTTATTGAACAAGATTTTCAACCCCTTGAATTTGGTGAACACAAAATCAACATGCAAGACGAATATTTAAAAACCATCCGAGAACAAGCAAAATAATTGATTATGAACCGTGAATTATTAAAGTTAAATCCTGAGCTGGCCAGGAATTTTAAATTGGAATTGACCTCACAAAGACTGGTACTCATGCCGGTTATCCTTGTATTGCTTGCAGGTTTAATATTAAGTTTTGGTGGCAATGATTTTAGCATGGGATCCGGATGGAATGATTATGACAAACTGTGTCAGTTTTCGCTGATCGCTTTTTTGCTCATCACCGGAATTTGGGGTGCCAAATCGGCTGCCGATGGAATATTGGATGAATACAATAACAAAACATGGGATTGGCAGCGAATGAGTACCATCAGTCCGATGAAAATGACGATCGGTAAATTGTTTGGAAGTACTATTTATAATTGGTACGGAGGAATTATCTGTTTGTTTATTTACTTTGTTTCATCCATACTTTCCAACCACCACTCAATGCTTGTTTCGTTTGTAAGCATGCTGAATGTTATCTTAACTGCCATTGCATTGCAGGGCTTTACCATCCTTTCATCTCTTATGCAAATAAGAAAAGGAGATGGAAGAAGAAAAATAAAAAGCACCTCGGCCATATTCCTTGCCATTTTTGGCCTTAGCTTTATCGTAAACGGATTTAACGAGAACCAAAGCCGTATTTTTGGTGTTGCTAACAATTTATACTGGTACAAAATAAATTTCGGCATTTTCAGTAGTTTATTAAGTCCAGTGTTTTTTTGTTCCTGGATTGTTGCCGGATTGTACCGCAGCTTCAGAACAGAATTTCAATATGAAAACGGGTTAAAATGGTGGGTAATTTTCCTGATTAGTTTAGCCATTTATCTAACAGGATATTTTGTCAGGCCAAATTATTTAGGAATCGAAAAAATTTTGGTAGCATCTGCCATTGCAGCAAGTATTGCCATAGGCTACTTTTTCATTACCTGGATAATGGCCATGGCTGAACCAAAAGAATTTATTCCCATAAGAGAAGCTTTACTGTCGTGGAAAAACAAAAACTATCGTAAATTCTATACGCAAGCTCCCCTTTGGCTCGTTGGTCTAATTTTTTCTGCAGGAATGTCTGTTTTAACTTGTATTGTTTTTTTAATGTGCCGTTCCAGTAATGGTAGTTCTGCTTATCTTGATCAAAGAGGCGATTTCTTAATACAAGCTTTTTTCGACCAAATGAATAGCAACATCGCAGCCTATGCCCTTGTTCCCATTGCAGCTTTTTTCTTTTTGTTGCGTGATGTTTCTTTAATTCTTCTGATTAATCTTTCAGGGAAAAGGAAAAGAGCCGATGGAACTGCCCTATTGCTCTTGGTGGTATTATATGTGATTGCTCCTGCCCTTGTAAGGGATAGTAATATTGAGTGGATTTTCTATCCTTTGAACACAGAGGGTAATTTCTTGATGCTTCTCTCCCCCTTCCTCCAGGCCTCGATGTTAATTTATTATCTGGTTCTGCTATGGAGGAATTTGGAAGAAAAACACACCGAAAACTTATCTTAGGATGATGTCCTAATAATCATGAAAACCTTTTCCACTCATCACTTTGGGAATACACTTTTCAATACGCGACTTTTTAGTAGCTGATTGTTTCGCTCCGTTAAAATGCAATAAATAACCTTTTTGCCGTCCGGGCGTAAGGGCTTCAAAAGCTTTTTGAAAGGCTGTATTTTTCTGAAAAAATTCGTTTAATTCTTCCGGAACTTCATATTCCGAAACATCTTTGAAAACAACTTTTGCACCTGCCCTTTCTAATTCAATGGCTTCAAACAAATAGGCGAGCAAAGTCTTTTTATGTTTACTAACCTCTTTGGCATCGGTAAATTTAGCGAAACGACCTGCTTGAGAATTTTCTCCGGCAGCACTAAGAATTTTCTTATCATCGGCCAAAAGTGAGCCCTTGAAAAAACTGAGGAAAGCAAAATCGTTAAAGGCACTGAGCATGGCAATATTCTTCCCCTGATAAGTATAACAGGGAACACCCCATTTGGCTTCTTCTGTGAGTCCCGATTCGAGGGCAATAGCGCGCAGCAACTTGAGAACTTCGGGATAGCGATGCACTTTACATTGAGGCGTTCCACCCAAAGCGCAACGACCGCATCCTTCTAAGAAATACAAATCAGCACTTTTGTTCATTGTCCTAAATTGAATATTTTTCTTTCCATTCTACTTTCTCGCTCCTAAAATAAAATCGTTAAACATTAAACAATTGTTCACCGGTAAGCATGGCCACATGGGCAAAAATGTGAGCAATAAAGAAAAGGCTTAAGCCAAGTTTGAGTTTAGGGTTCAAATTGAAAAAAACAAGTTTTTAAATTAGAATCGAGGATCTGTTTTTTGTTTAATCGTCTAAAAGTAATAAAAACTAAAAAACAAAGTCTAAAATTCAATTTCACAACAACACCTTGTCCGATAAGCAAGGACCTATTGTCGCTTTATCTTCTTGCAGCGAATCTTGATTTTTCCCTGCTGAATAATAAAACCCTTTACTTTTCCCTTTTTGTTCAATCGGAATTCAAGATCCCCTCCGGCCTGTTCCGAATAAAAAACATATTCGCTCTTGCGAACCAACAATCCCTTTTCAGTTTCATTTGGACCAAGGGCCTGACTCATATAAAGATGATCTTTTCCTGCCTCTGTTATCCGCAGCTTTGCTACCGTGATGAAACGAAAAACTTTGGCTTTGTAAATACCTGTAAAAAGGTTGGTTGGCGGACCAATAGCCACTGCTTTAGGGATTACAGGATAGGCTTGTTTTTTGCCATAATAACAAGAGAGCACTCCAAGAACTACTTGGTTCAAATCAACCCGCATACCATTTGATGTTAGGGCCAAAATCAAACTGTCTTCGGGAAAATACAAAACGAAAGACCTAAATTCATCAATTCTTCCATTGTGACCCCAACCTGTTTTGTCGAAGAAGGGCGCCTTAAACAAGCCATGACCCATTCTCTTGCCTCTTAATCTCTTCATCATCGAGAAAGAGGAATCAGAGAGGCAGTTTTTGTATGCGAGTTGAAACATCATGCTGCATAAATCTTCGGTGGTAGAAACCATGGCACCGGCTGCAAAGGGAAGTGAAGGATCTGAATCAACATCCTCTTTCCATTCCTCGCCATTGAAAAGATATGAAGATTCACGCGCGGGGTATTTCTTTCCCGAGGTTTCGCAATAGGTGCCGGTCAATTTCATTTTTTGTTGAAAGCGCTCCTGCACATTCTCTTCATAAGATTTCTTGGTGACATCTTCGATGATAAATCCTAATAATATATAGTTGGAATTGCTGTAGGATTGATCGGCATTGGGTTTGAAAGCAGGAGAATGTCTATTGATTAAATCCACAATATCACTTCGTGAATAATACTTTGTACGTGAAGCATAATACTCATCAACAGCAGTAACATTATAGATTCCGCTGTTATGCGATAGAAGATTGGCGATGGTAATTTCATCAGCGTTTCGAATGCCGGGAAAAAATTTTGAAAGTTTTGTATCAGCCGATAATTGTTTTTCATCCATCAACTGATAAACGATCATGGCTGTAAAGACCTTGGTGACTGAACCCACCTTATAAGCATTGGTTCCCTTCGAAAATAAACTATAATTCCCCGAATAAATTTCTTTATCGAATTTTTGCAATGTTACCCTTCCCGAAAAGGCATTTTCCTTCTTTAAATAAGTAAGGAAACTATCAATAGAAGCTTTGTATTCAGGGTTTTGGGCCATTACACACCCATGAAAACAAAACAAAAAAATGAAGCTAAAAATCAAACGCATATTCCATTGCAAAATAAATGAACACCACAAAACAAAATCACGTCAACGACAAAAAAGCAAGACACAAAATATAGCCTAACTTATGGAAATTTTTTTCTAAGAAAATGAATGGTAGAATCCATTAATTGTTTTACCACCTCCACATTGATGTCGGATAATTTCTTCACATAGATACAACCTTTTCCCATTTTAAACTTGCCCAAATTTTTCAGCATTTCGTCTTGGCCCGGAGCCCCTGAAAAAACGTAGAGTGAAATGGCTGCTTTGCGCGGAGAAAAACCTACCAAAGGCCAATCACCTTCCTGCTTGCTTCGGTCAGATTTATAGTGATAGGTACCAAAACCAATAATGCTTGGTCCCCACATTTGCGGTTCAAAGCCGGTATGTTCCTGCATAATTTTCAACAGTTCAAATGCATCTTTCTTCTTTTGCTCTGTATCAGCGAAAGCGTTGATAAAATCAGCAACTTTTACAGCAGTTGGTTTTGTTTTTATTTCGGCCATAACTTCCGGATTAGGATTACAAATTTGAGAAGACTTTTGACAATTCAAAATTCAGGAACAAATAAATCTGCGCGGAAAAAGCTATCAAAGAAATTTCACTTGAGATTTCCCGGTAGCCATGGGTTTATTGTTGCGACTCCATTCGCTCCAGGAACCTACATACAAAGCAGGAATTTCGAAACCAGCATGATCCATTGCCAAAAGGGTATGACAAGCTGTAACACCAGAACCACAGTGAACGGTGATTTGATTGGCCTCTTGCAACTTCATAAGGGGTAAATATTTATCACGCAAAATATCAGCAGAATGGAATAAACCCTTACTATCTAAATTCTCAGTAAAGGGAATATTCACAGCTCCAGGAATATGGCCTGCCACCAAATCGATGGGTTCATGAATTCCCTCAAACCTTTCGTTTGACCTTACATCAACAATCACAGCAACAGCCAGGGGCGAATTCAACTTAATGTCCTCCATTT
>JBILVQ010000187.1:0-6095 GCA_044370375.1 Bacteroidia bacterium | reverse complement strand
CGATGTACAGGCATTCTAAGTAATCCCCGCATGGCATTTAACTTTGATCAAAATTATGCACCATGGGGCTGCTGCTTTTCACCTGATTCAAGGTATTTATACACTTCCAATGTTTTATCTGTTTTTAGGTATGATACCCAGGCCAGCAATTTTTCTGCCTCAAGGGAAACCATTTTCACTACTAATCAGCTCTATATTGATAGCTTCGCAGGACTTCCAACTGGCTTGCACACCATGTATCCCTCCTATGATGGAAGAATTTATTTAAACAGCACGAGTACCGTCAATGTTTATTCATGGATTGAAAATCCCAATGCACCCGCTGCCCAAGTTGAGTTTCATTACATGGAAGGTTTTTTTAGAAAGTTAAACAACGGCACTACCACCGTTCATCCCAACTACCATTTGGGTCCTAAAGTGGGTTCTGCTTGCGATACCTTGGGCTTAACCGTTGGTGTCAGCACAAATCTGCCATTAACGGTCAACATTTTTCCTAACCCCGGCAATGGTAAATTTTATTTACAATATGAACCACCACGCAATAAATCCGGATGGCTATGCATCTATGATGCTGTCGGTAAATTGCATTTGAAAACAGAATTAGCACAATGGACTAATAAAAAGGAAATTGATGTTACCACCTGGGCAGAGGGCATGTATGCTTTGCATTTTGAAATTGAGGGTAGAACGCAAACCATCAAATATTTTAAGAAATGAAAACACTAAAATTTGTCTTTGCATTGGTATTCCTTTTTGCAGGTTTAAATTCGTTAAGCGCTCAAGATAATGGGCCTGTAATGCCTGCTGATATTCAATTATCAATGGCCGACCAATTGTTGCATCCACGTAAAGTTACCCTTAAAGACGGCTCAGAGGGCATGGTTTGGGAAGACCTATATCGTTTTCTTGCTAAAAAGGAAAGAGATAATTTGAAAGCCTACTATGATAGCACCTTTCAAAATACTTGTCACCAATTAGCAGAAGCACGTAAAACCCAAAAGAATTTAAAGGTACAACCCTATGTTATGTTGATCGGAGATTCTATGTATTACCATAAAAAAATTAGAAATCTTCAATGGCACGATTTGCATTATCCGGCGGCTCAATAAAATCTTCTCTAATGCATAAATTATTGAGCCTGCTGTTTGTATTGCTTTTTCATGCTTTGAACCTCAAGGCTCAAACGCTTGAGTTCGCCAATGGTTTACAAAGTTCAGGCAATGTAAAAATTCTTTGTTCAGATCACGACCAACAAGGCAATCTATTGCTGGGTGGCTTTTTTACCGGAAGTTTTGATGCTGATCCTGACTTGCTCAATTCATATTATCTTCAATCAACAGGCAATCTGAAAGATGCCTTCTTAATAAAATACAATGCCAACGGAAATTTAGTTTGGGCCTTTGCCATGGGCAGTGGCAGCGGTGATGAAGAAGTAAGAAGTCTTGCCGTTGATGCGAATGGCGATGTTTTGCTTTCCGGTATTCACGGCTTTTCTTTTGATGCCGACCCCGATACGGCTGTTCGCCTAATTCCGTATAATAACCAGGTTTGGACCAATTTGCCGGATGTTTTTGTTATGAAATTTTCTGCCAATGGAAATCATTTATGGTCTTTTGCTCTTGGCAGTCGCTTCAACGATTTGGTGCACAATATTGATCTTACCACCAATGGAAGTATTGTTATTACAGGTGTTTTAGAAGACTCATTGGATTTTAATCCCGATACAGCACAGCTTTTTTTAGCACCAAGCATTGCAGGATTTGGTGATGCCTTCATGGCAAGTTATGATGCCAATGGTGTTTTTCTTTGGGTTAAAAAGATAGGTAACGCAACAAGCATCGAAAACTTTTTTTATGTTGATGTGTCCTTGGCAGGAAATATTTATACCGGCGGAACCTTTACCGGAGATGTTGATTTTAACCCATCACCAAGCGCAGGTTACACACTTAGTGCTGAAATTCCGGTCAGGTATTTTATTGCAAAATATGACGGATTGGGAAATTTTATTTGGGCAAGAAAATTATTTTCAACAACCGGTGACAGTCACCTGAATGGAATAACCACTGATAACATGGATAATTTGTATCTGTGTGGCGATTTTTCTGATACTGTTGATTTCAACTTAGCCAATGCACAAATATTTAATTTGGTCAGCACAGGTAATCTGGATGGTTTTGTTGCGCGCTACGCGCCCAATGCCGCCTTTGTTTGGGCAAAACAAATTGGTACCTTGAATGGAAACGAAATATTCGAAAGCATCTGCACAAATCCGCAGCAGGAATTATGGTTGAGTGCAAAATTTAATGAAAGCATTTTGGATGCCGATCCCGGACCTGCTATTGATGATGTTTACGGACAAGGGAACAATGATGTGTTGGTTTTATCGTTGGATCTCAATGGGAACTTCGCAAAGGCAATGGCTATTGGAGGGGCAGGAGAAGAGAATAATAGCATAGTAGGCAGTGATTCCACCGGCTTGGTTTGGATCATGGGCGCTTATAACGATACCGTTGATTTTGATCTGAGCTGGCAAACAAATTTTTTAACAGCCAATCAGCAAAGCAATTGTTTTTTGGCCAGATATGATTTTAACCAAATAATCACCCATGGCACCCAAACAAACAATACGCAAACGCATTCCCCCTTGCTTTTCCCCAATCCAAACAATGGCGATTTTTTCCTTCAATTCAAACATGCGGTTCAGGGAGAATATAAAATTTATAATCTGCAAGGGCAAGTAGTGCTGGAGGAGCAAGTAAACATTGCCCAGCAAGCGCTTAGAATAACTTTAAAGAATCAGCCTCCGGGCACCTATTGGTTGAAATGGTCCGAAATCGGTTCGCCTTCCTTGTATTTTAAATGGATCGTTCATCCGTTTTAATGAACCTTCCCATTTTTTGCCAACAAAGCATTGCTCCGTCTCAATGAAAAAGAAATGAATCCATCGTCCGGCATCCGAAAAGGCCAAAGAACAAGAAGCTTATTTCCTGCCGGGTATTAGGCAACAACAAACTTGTCGCCAATCAAGCGCAATACATAGTCCAATTGCTGTTGCGGACTTAACTCACTATTGTCTAGGACAAGAGCATCTTTGGCTTGTCGCAAGGGGTTTTCTTTCCGATGGGTGTCTTCATGGTCGCGCATCAGTAAATTGGCCTTTACTTCTTCTTCAGTAACATGCTCTCCCTTAGAATGCAATTCATCCAAACGCCTTTGAACCCTTACGGATACATCGGCCGTCATAAATATTTTTAACTCAGCATCCGGAAAAACAACAGTCCCAATATCGCGTCCCTCCATTACCACCCCTTTTTCTTTACCCATCAATTGCTGCAAGGCAACCATCTTTTCCCTTATTTCTTTAAAGACACTTACATGACTAACATTTTCAGATACCTCCATCATCCTTATTTCTTTCTCTACATTTTCTCCGTTCAATAAAGTTTCAGAAACTTTTTTTTCCGGATTATAGGTAAACGAAACAATGATTTCATCCAAATGAGCCAATAAGGTTTCCTTATCAATTTTTTTTCCTTTATGCACCAGGCCTTTACGCATATAATAAAGGGTGGCCGCCCTGTACATGGCCCCTGTGTCAATATACCTGAATCCTAGCTTATTCGCCAGCGCTTTTGCCAGGGTGCTTTTTCCACAAGAAGAGTAGCCATCAATAGCAATGTTAAATCTTTCCATTGTTGCTATGGTTTTGCTTTCTTTTTAAATTCATCCAGATTCATGGCCACCGAAAAGTAATTGCCCGAACCGGATAAATGATAAAACATCCTTCCGTAATTAATGATGAATTTCGAAATCTTTAACCCGCCACCCAACGACAATCCTGCCATACCCGGCCTGGTACTAATTTTTAATTCATCTCTCCTTTTGAAATTATAGCCAAAGCGCAAATTGATGTACTTGGTAATGGTAAATTCTGCATGAAAAGCAGTGTGCAACATTATTTTTTTTCCTATCCCCGGCCCTTCATCGCTGATTTCTCCTGTTAGCGGGTCCACATTGTTCTGGTCATTGGGGTCGGTAAAACTTAAGTCGCCCTGCTGAAGGTTGGTTAAAATCAAACTTAAGCGCAGAGGCAAATGGGCAAATCCTTTGCTTACACCGGCCTGTACTTTCAGCGGAAGGGGTTCACGGTTGCCCGATGAATAGGGTTTGATTTGAAAGCCAATATTCCGAGCCAGAAATCCCGCCGAGAAATAATGTTCTTTCAACTGATAAGAACCACTCAGGTCAAAGGCCATCCCGAAAGATTGCCGGTCGTATAGGGCAGAATAAATGATTTTACTGCCCAAACCAACCGATAATTGAGAGTCGATGGGCATTCCCCAGCCTCCAATCAGCGCATATTCCCCCGCCGAAAAAGTGCCTAGTTTTTCTGAAGTGGCATTGGCTTGGGTAAATTTTCCATAATTAATGTATTGAAGCCCCAAGCCAAGGGTCCCAATTTTTCCAAAATGATACCCTGTTCCTATCATGCCATAATTAATATCACTGGCAAAATCACAATAGTTAAGGCTTAATTGCTTGTGATGCTCTTTGTTTAAAGTGGATGGATTAAAAATTCCATTGGCCACATCATAGTCTCTGGTCGGAACCATTACCCCGCCCAGTCCCGCTTGCCTTGCCGATAGGGGAAGTTCAAGAAATTCGTACGTATATCTTCCTCCGTTTTGACCCTGTACTTGGCCCAAACTAAAAAAGAGGGCAAGCATAACGACACCCCGTATGGTCCGGTAAGGAATAAAAAAAATTGTTCCCGGAAGCCTAAAGCGAAAACTGGTATTGGGTCCTTTCATATTCAGCGCAAAATAAACGAATTTTAGCTCAACGAAAGACAGTCTTTTAAATTGTATAAAAATAAATAATTGGCTAATTTTCATTAATTTAAATACAACAAGCCAATTCTTGCTGCTTGATGTACTATTTTTAGTACTTTTGGGGGTTATTGTATGAGGCAAACTGGGGTATTTTCTAGGCTTTTCTTCATTCCTATTACGTTGGTAATATGCATGCTTTTGCCTGCTCATGTGGCATTTGCCCAGGGCGAGTGGTTGTTTGTGATCAATGGTTTGGTTAAGGACATTGACAACAAACGGACCCTCGATGGTGCCAGTGTTCAAATTACCAATGCCAAAACCGGAGCCAAAATTCAGAACATGGCCAGCAATGGTTCAGGCCGTTTTAATTTTAACTGCGAACCCAACAAAGAATACCTGATCAAGGTTTGTAAAAACGGCTACGTTTGTAAAATCATCTCCGTTTCAACCATGAATGTAGTTCAGGGTGATGCGGTTAAATCCTCCTTTAAATTTACAGCCACTATCGAACTTTTTCAGGAATTGAAAGGGGTGGATTATTCTGTTTTGGATAAACCCATCGGACAAATTTACTACAACGAAACCCTTAAGGATTTTGAATGGACAGCAGATCCCTTCCTTCGGTCTAAAATTGAGGAGTTGGAAGAGGCCGTAAAAAAGAAACAGAAAGAGGAGTTGGAACAGGCCAAAAAAGCAGAAAATGAGGTGGCGAAAGCTGCCGAAGAGGCCAAAAAGAAAGCCGAGGAGGACGCCAAAAACAAACAAAAAGCGCTTGCGGATGCAAAAAAAGCTGCCGAGGATGAGAAAAAAAGAAAGTTAGAAGAAGAAGAAGCCGCCAAGAAAAAAGCGGAAAACGATGCCAAAAAAGCTACCGAGGATGAGTTGAAGCGGAAGCAAAAAGAAAAAGCCGATGCCGATGCAGAGGCGAAAAGGAAATTAGAAGAGGAAACCAAAAAAAGAATCCAGGAAAGAAAGGAGTCTGAAGAGGAGGCCAGAAAAAGAGCCCTTGAGGAGGCGAAGAATAAAGAATTGGCCGAGGCAGAAGAACTACAGCGAAAAAAGGACGAGGCAAAACGCAAAGCCGATGAGGAGGCTGCTGCCAGGGCCGATGCCAAAGCAGCAGCTGATGCAAAACGCAAGGCTGAAGTAGAAGCACGCCAAAAAGCTTTGGATGAATCAAAACGGATTTATGTGAAAAGTATTGATTATCAGACCGAAGAGGGAACAAATTACATCATGACGAAAACCATCATTACCTTTATT
>JBILVQ010000186.1:0-6097 GCA_044370375.1 Bacteroidia bacterium | reverse complement strand
GTCTTCAAGAACTGCTCTTCCGTAACAGGCGATTCCATGGCAAATTCCCTGATAATCTCTAAACCAAAGCTTTCATAATCTTTGTTGGTTTGATGAATTTTGATCATATCATCACAAACCTCATATAAGGTATTGGCAATATCCACCGAAAGTTTTTCTCCAAACAAAGCATGCCTTCTTCGCGTGTAAACAACCTCGCGTTGAGCATTCATTACATCATCATATTCAAGCAAACGCTTTCTGATACCAAAATTGTTCTCCTCCACCTTTTTCTGGGCACGCTCAATGCTCTTAGTAATCATGCTGTGTTGAATTACCTCTCCTTCCTGCAATCCCATTTTGTCCATCCAGCCAGCAATCCTATCGGAACCAAACAAACGCATTAAATCATCTTCCAGCGATACAAAGAATTGTGATGTTCCCGGATCTCCCTGACGACCGGCACGACCTCTTAACTGTCTGTCAACCCTTCGTGAATCATGACGTTCAGTACCAATAATGGCCAAACCTCCTGCCTCTTTTACGCCCAATCCTAATTTAATATCTGTACCACGACCGGCCATGTTGGTAGCAATGGTTACTGTTCCGGGTAAACCTGCTTCGGCAACAATTTCAGCCTCACGTTGGTGTAATTTTGCATTCAGTACATTGTGTTTGATGTTTCGCAATTTGAGCATACGACTCAATAATTCCGAAATTTCCACAGAGGTAGTACCCACCAATACCGGACGGCCTTTGCCTACTTCCTCCACAATCGTTTCAATGACTGCGTTGTATTTTTCTCTTTTGGTTTTGTAGACTAAATCCTCTTTATCCTTTCTGGAAATATCCCTATTGGTAGGAATAACCACCACATCTAATTTATAGATATCCCAAAATTCTCCAGCCTCGGTTTCTGCAGTACCGGTCATACCGGCCAGCTTATGGTACATCCTGAAATAGTTCTGCAAGGTAACCGTAGCAAAGGTTTGGGTAGATGCCTCCACCTTCACATTTTCTTTGGCTTCTATGGCTTGGTGAAGACCGTCACTGTAGCGTCTTCCATCCAAAATACGACCCGTTTGCTCATCAACAATTTTAATTTTATTGTCCATCACCACATACTCCACATCAATTTCAAATAGGGTATAGGCTTTCAACAATTGATTGATGGTATGAATCCTTTCACTGGCAATAGAAAAATCGCGCATCAAGGCTTCCTTTTTCTGAAGCTTCTCTTCTGCCGTGCCACCGGCCTTTTCAATCTCTACCATTTCGCTACCTACGTCAGGTATTACGAAGAACCTGGCATCTTCTGCAGACGAAGAAATCAATTCAATTCCTTTTTCGGTTAACTCAATGGAATTGTTTTTTTCATCAATAACAAAGTAAAGTTCGGCATCAATTTTATGCATTTCCCGTCCATGGTCCTGCATATAAACACCTTCGGTTTTTTGCAACAAGGCTTTAACACCCGGTTCGCTCAAGAATTTAATAAGCGCCTTGTTCTTGGGTAAACCACGATATGCACGAAGAATCTTAATACCTGCCTCATCGTTTTTTCCTTCGAGCGAAAGTTTCTTTACATCAGCAATTACCGTATTGATATAGGTTTTTTGGGCATTAACAAGCTTTTCAATTCTTGGTTTTAGCTGATAAAATTCGTGAGAATCAGATTTTGCAGTCGGACCACTAATAATGAGTGGCGTTCGCGCATCATCAATCAATACGGAGTCAACCTCATCCACAATGGCGTAATGATGTTCTCTTTGTACCAGTTCTTCGGGGGTTCTAGACATGTTATCCCGCAGATAATCGAAACCAAATTCATTATTGGTACCATACGTAATATCGGCTAGATAGGCATTTCTTCTTTCGGCAGAATTAGGGTCGTGCATATCAATGCAATCAACCTTGAGTCCATGGAATTCAAAAATAGGCCCCATCCATTCAGAGTCACGTCGGGAGAGGTAATTGTTAACGGTAACCAGGTGAACACCTTTTCCTGCCAAGGCATTGAGGAAAACGGGAAGGGTAGCCACAAGGGTTTTACCTTCTCCTGTTGCCATTTCAGAAATTTTTCCTTGATGCAAAACAATACCGCCAATTAGCTGAACATCATAATGTACCATGTCCCAGGTGATCATGTTTCCTGCAGCCATCCATTGGTTCTTCCAAATGGCTTTTTCTCCCTGAATGCTGATATGGCCTTTGGCAACAGCAAGGTCACGATCGAGTTGGGTTGCGGTAACCTCTAGCGTGGTATTCTCTTTGAACCGGCGGGCTGTTTCTTTGACGATGGCAAAGGCTTTGGGCAAAATCTCCAGCAAAACCTCTTCAATTTGTTTGTTGATATTTTTTTTGCCGGTTTCAATTTGGGTATAAACCTGTTCCATATCCTCAATGGAAATATCAGGTTCCTGCTGAATGCGGAGCTTTAATTGTTCTATTTTTACCTGCTCGTCCTTAATACGTTCTTGTATTTTTTGGCGAAGAGCGGCAGTAGCTGCACGTAGTTCATCATGGCTGATGGATTGCAGTTTGGCAAACTCTGCTAGGGTTTGCTCAACGAGCGGCTGAATATCTTTAATGTCTCTATCCGACTTTTTTCCAAAAATTTTGGAAATGGATTTGGTTATAAAATCTAACATGCTGTTTTTTTTCGAAACGGACGGCAAAGGTAACGAAAAGCAGCGGTTCAGGAAGTGGATTTTACGGGGATAACAAAATGATGATAGAAATAGGACTTGTATTCCGTTAATATTTTTAAAATTAAGGGCTTAGCTTAAGATTTCAAGTGAGTGAGTAGGCAATTGGTGATACAAAGGGTAAAGAAGATGGTCGGGGAAGGGTGCCTGTCTGCCATCAGAAAGGGCAAGGGAGTCGATGTTAAAAACATTTGGGTATTGAACGGAAGCCAATACCTTTATTTTGTTGTTCAAATTTGGAGTAAATACTGTGGAGGATTCTTTCAAAAAACCGGAAAAATCTAATTTGAATGCAATTTTTTGTCTTGTTTGTAGGCTTTCAACAAATTAATTTGCTTGTTTCCTTTGAAATGAAATGGCAGGTGATTATTAAACAAAGAATTTAACAATTATATATTAAATAACTGAATAATAGATTTTTAAAATATTTTACTGTTTTGTGAATAATTGATTTTTTCCGCAAAGGCAGGTTGTTGATTTTTATTAACAAATCAAATTGGATAAAAAGGGTTTTGTTTTTAAGAATAGAATTTACGATATTTGCAGCCCAATTTTGAAAAACAGGCACCATGTCACGCATTTGCGATTTAACCGGAAAAAAGGCCATTACAGGGCATAAAGTTTCCTTCTCTAACAAGAAGACTAAACGTCTTTTCAAGCCGAATTTACAGGTAAAGAAGTTTTATGTGCCTGAAGAGGATGCATGGATTACTTTAAAAGTATCTACCTCTGCAATCAGAAATATTAACAAAAAAGGAATTTCCGCCTGCTTGAAAGAAGCTCAGCAAAACGGATTAATTTCAATTTACTAACCTCGTAACCTAACGAAGTCATGGCCAAGAAAGGAAGTCGTATTCAAGTAATACTAGAGTGCACTGAGCACAAAACCAGTGGTTTGCCCGGAACAAGCAGATACATTACGACCAAAAATCGTAAAAACACTCCTGATCGTATTGAAATTAAGAAATACAATTCGATCATGAAAAAAATGACCGTTCACAAAGAAATTAAATAATCACCCCCTAATCCTATCATACCATGGCTAAGAAGGTTGTTGCGTCACTTAAAACAGGTAAGGGAAATAACTTTACCAAGGTTATCAAAATGGTTAAATCTCCAAAAACAGGTGCTTACACCTTTAGAGAGGAAATCGTTCATAATGACCACGTGAAAGATTTTTTCACCTCAAAATAATTTGTCGAGAAAATTTTACTTTTAAGCTTCCTCTTTAATAGGAAGCTTTTTTTTTATCCATCATGGGCTTATTTAGTTTTTTCAGTAAGGAAAAAAAGGAAACCCTCGATCAAGGGCTTACCAAAACCAAGGAAAGTTTTTTTAGTAAACTCACCAAGGCAGTTGTTGGTAAATCAACCGTTGATGCAGAAGTCCTCGATAATCTTGAAGAAATCCTTATTGGATCGGATGTGGGCGTAAATACCACCCTCAAAATTATTGAACGCATCGAGGCCCGTGTGGCCAAAGATAAATATCTCAATACCTCTGAATTAAACAGAATACTGAAGGAAGAGGTGGCCGGTTTGCTATCTGAAAAAAATTCCGGACTGGCCGTTGATTTCTCTTTACCGTCAGATAAAAAGCCTTATGTGATTATGGTTGTAGGCGTTAATGGGGTTGGAAAAACCACCACCATCGGAAAATTGGCCTACAATTTCAAAAAAGCAGGAAAATCGGTCCTGTTGGGTGCTGCCGATACTTTTAGGGCTGCAGCTGTGGATCAATTGATAATTTGGAGCGACCGGGTACAAGTGCCCATTGTGCAGCAAGGCATGGGAGCAGATCCGGCTTCTGTTGCTTTTGATACAGTTGCCTCCGGTTTGTCAAAAGGCTCTGATGTGGTCATAATTGATACAGCAGGAAGGTTGCATAACAAAATCAACCTCATGAACGAATTGTCTAAAATCAAAAAAGTGATGCAAAAGGTGGTTCCGGATGCGCCCCATGAAATTTTATTGGTTTTAGACGGATCAACCGGACAAAATGCCGTTGAACAATGCCGCCAGTTTTTGCAAGCTACAGATGTTAACGCTATTGCCGTAACCAAATTGGATGGTACAGCAAAGGGTGGTGTAGTTATTGGCATCTCTGATGAGTTTAATATTCCGGTGAAATACATTGGTGTTGGCGAAAAAATGGAAGATTTGCAAGTCTTCAATAAAATTGAATTTGTAGATAGCTTGTTCAATAACTGACGAGCAGTTTAACCATCGCATGAAAACCAAAACACTTCGTAAAAACAGGGTCAATGTTGTAACCCTTGGTTGCTCTAAAAACCTTGTGGATAGCGAGGTTTTGATGGGTCACTTAAAAGCCTCCCGGTTCGATGTTACCCACGAAAGTGAAGCTGATGATGCTGGAATTATCATTATCAATACCTGCGGGTTCATCGATAATGCCAAGCAAGAAAGCATCGATACCATCCTGCGTTATGCCGAGGCCAAGAAAGAGGGTTCTATCGAAAAACTGTATGTTACAGGTTGTTTAAGTGAAAGATACAAACCTGAATTAGAACAATCCATTCCTGAAGTTGATGCCTATTTTGGTACCCGCGATTTACCTAAATTGCTTAAAACCCTTAAAGCCGATTATAAAAAAGAACTCGTTGGCGAGCGATTGTTAACCACCCCTGGGCATTACGCCTATTTTAAAATTTCTGAAGGTTGCGATAGACCTTGTTCTTTTTGTGCTATCCCACTGATGCGTGGAAAACATGTTTCGGTTCCAATGGAAACCCTTGTTCAACAAGCCGAAAAACTGGTGCTTGCTGGAACCAAAGAATTGCTTGTCATAGCACAGGACTCAACTTATTACGGATTGGATATCTATGGCAAACGAGTTTTGCCCGATTTATTGAAAAGACTCAGCGATGTTAAGGGACTTGAATGGATTCGCTTGCATTATGCTTTCCCGAGTGGTTTCCCGCTGGAGGTATTGGATGTGATGCGAGAAAGGGACAATATATGCAATTATCTGGATATGCCTTTGCAACACGTTTCTGACAACATGTTAAAAAGCATGAGAAGGGGAACTACCAAAGAAAAAACGCATCAATTGGTTCAAACCATTCGCGAAAAAGTACCCGGAATCACCCTAAGAACCACGCTCATAGCAGGCTACCCCGGCGAAACAGCAAAAGATCACGAAGAAATGGCCCAATGGGTGGAGGAAACAAAATTTGACAGACTTGGCGTTTTTACCTATTCTCATGAAGAGCAAACACATGCCTTTGGCTTAAAAGACAATGTGCCTGCTGCAAAAAAGAAGAGCAGGGCAGAGGCCATCATGAATATTCAGCAAAAGATTTCCGCATCGCTCAACGAAGCCAAAGTTGGGTCTGTTCAAAAAGTTTTGATAGACAGAATAGAAGGGGAGTATTTTATTGGTCGAACCGA
>JBILVQ010000185.1:0-6128 GCA_044370375.1 Bacteroidia bacterium | reverse complement strand
GACTCTATTTCTTAACCATTAATCATCAAACCCAAAAAATTATCATCGAATAAAATGAAAAAAAACATTGTCCTAATTTTTTTTCTTTTACTAAGGTTTTACGGATTTACACAACCCATCAGCAACACCGTCCCCTACGATTGGCAAATTCCTGCCATTCAGGGTCATCACCTCAATGATTGCCGCTGGTTGCCCGGCAACAGAATTCTTGCCGTTGGCGACCAAGGTACCATTTTAAGGAGCGATGATGGTGGAACCAATTGGTTGGTTCATCAAATACCGGTAGTTGCCAACTTCTACTTTCTTGAATATACCGACTCCCTAACCTTTTATGTGGGCGGTGGAGATGTAAACGGAGGAGGACAAATTTACAAATCGATAGATGGTGGGCAATCATGGGCCTTGCTTTACGATAACCCGAGCATCACACTACGAGACCTTGATTTTGTAAATGATTCTTTAGCCTTTGCCGTTGGAAGAACCGGTAAAATAATTAAAACCACCGATGCAGGTCAAACCTGGTCAAACCTCAGCAGCGGATCCGTCAATAATTTTACCTGTGTTGCCTTCTTAAACCCTGATACAGGATATGCAGGTGGAGATAATTTTGGTTTATATCGCACCGATAATGGTGGTGTCACTTGGTCGCAAGCCTTCGGTTGCCCAACCAATAATATTTATTGCATGGAGTTTGTCAACGATACCCTTGGTTGGATGGGAGCCTTCGGTGGAACCATTTTAAGAACCTTTAATGGTGGACTCAATTGGATTCAACAATTTACTCAAAACAACAGTCAAAAGGTTTTAAAAATTTCCATGAATGGAAGCAATACAGGAATTGCTGTTTCAAACTCCTATGTCTATCGAACTACCAATGGGGTTAATTGGAGCGCAGTTTTCAACCCACCGCAGTTCGCTGCCTATTGCGTTTCTCTCAATGCAGCCTCGGATATTTTCTTTGGCGGAAATAATGGCTCCATGTATAGTGCCGGAAATTTCGGAACAAGCTATGTTGATTTAAACCCCGATGCAGGCTTAAGCACCAACAGTAAAATAAGATTTTTTGATCCGCTCAATGGATGGGTTTGCCGCAGGGAAGGTAGCATCCTTAGAACCAGCGATGGTGGCATTACCTGGCTCGAAACCTCCATTCCATCCGCAAATTCTCTGAACGACATGGCAGTGATAAGTGCCCAGAAAATTATTGCCGTGGGTGTAAATGGGACCGTTGTTACCAGCGTAAATGGCGGACAAACACTTACAACCCAACAAATGACAAGCACCAATGAGCTTACTTCCATCTCTTTCCCTTCTGCAACAACCGGGTACATAGCCGGTATTGGTGGTTCTGTGTTTAAAACCATTAATGGCGGATCTTCATGGACAACCGTCAATTCTACCACAACAGATGATATCATGGACTTGCATTTTCTCAGTAACAATATTGGTTATCTATTAACCAGCACTGGTTCCCTTAAGAAAACTTCCAATGGTGGAACAAACTGGACAGACATTAATATTACAGGTTTCTTTCTTACCCCTTTTCGCTCCATGCATTGGATTGATGAGAATAACGGCATGGTGGTGAATAGTTCCGGAATTTTAGGTAGAACAAGCAATGGCGGACAAACATGGACCACCATTCCATCTTTTTGTGCAGGCCAAACCTTCGACATTGTTTTCACCGATTCGCTCAAAGGTTTTGCCGTGGGAAATCCTAATTTTTCTACTTGCGATGTTTCTTATACCCTTGATGGAGGTCAAAGCTGGAGTGCCATCAACCTGCCTTATAAGTATCCAATTTATAGCATTCATGCTTTTGATACTAGCAACTTTTATGTGTGCACCGAAACAGGACACATCATTCATGCAGGAAGTTCGGTAGTAACGGAAGTTAGAACATTATCACAGCCAGAAAGGAGTCTTCAAGTATTTCCTAACCCTAACGAAGGTGTTTTTACGCTTCAAATCCAAGAAAACAGCATCAACATTGGCAACATCGATTTATTCGATGCTTTTGGCAGCAGGATTCGATCCTTTCCTGTTCCTACCAACCAAAGGCAGCAGCAAATTGACTGCAGCGATCTTGTGCCCGGGCTATATTTTATCCGATGGAACGGTGAAACAACAAGATTACTGATTGCACGGTAAACAAAAAAGCCCAACGAAATTTCGCTGGGCTTTTTCATTATGCAGTAGGCATTAATAACTCAGAATGGTTGATTGCGGGCTTCCTCCCAGCGGAGTCCATTCTATTTTATATCCATAAGCACAAGCTGTTGTGGACGGATTTCCATTTTGATCCAATCCGGCAGTAAGCGTATACGTTGATCCGTTCACCAAATGAGAGATGGTGCCTGAATTAGGTCTCCAAAAACCACAATAAGAATTTGACACCCAAGGGGAAATAAAGTGGGTTACAAAAGGATGTCCGAAACGGTTAACGCCCCATGATTCTGTATTGGAAAAGGAATTAATGATGGTATCTCCTGTACTCGTAAACTTAACATGACCATAAGGAATACCGGGAGCTGCGTTGGCTGAAATCCACTGCCACAAGGTGGTTCTGGCCGAATTCCATGTAGCGGTTGAACCACTGGAAAAATTTACCTGCAAATTCAAAGCACGCTCTTTTAACTGGTAATTGCTTGATCCTGCCAAAAAGGTAATCCAGTTAATGCCACTTACATTGGTCAATGATTTTTCACCATTCAAGGTAATAAATTTATTGTCCGACAAACGGGTTACTTTGAAGTTGATATAGGTAATCCTTAGCACCGATCCAGCATCTCTCCAGCGATTTCCCTGCACCAATTGAACCTTAATTTGGCCGGCACGGGTTCTTGAAGGACTGAAACAAGGGGTGGTTCCATCAAAATTATAAAAAATAATCTTGTTGGCAATCTGACTGGTATCAATCAAAACACCACACAAGGGGCTGGAATAGGTTTCTGCCAAACGACCACCCAAACTAGTGTTTTCAAGCGAACTGTTGATGTCGTTATCCACATTATCGAGTTCTGCCTTCAAATCGTTGGAGTCTTCGGTAAACTGTTTGGTGTTTTCATCCAGTTCCTTTACCTCTTCCTCCTCCTTCTTTTTACAGGAGGTAACTAAAGAAACAGACAACACTACAATGCTGAAATAAAAAAGAATTTTTTTCATTTTCTTGGTTTTAAGGCTAATCGAAATTAAGGCTTTTTTGCCAATTTACTATCCATTGACTCATAAAAATGGAGATGGTTTAATCATCACCCCAATTTTATTGATTCTTTTTAGTATTAAATTTTTGTTAAGGTCTCAACGGTGGCAGTAGAAATACTGGCTCCTGTGCTATTCGTACTGGTTTCTATGTACTTATACACAAATTTGGTCTTTGAATGCTCCACAATATCTGCACTTAAGTTTTCAGAAAAAATGCCCAATACCGAAACTTTAATGTTGAATTTGGTCCCTTTATCAGAAACACTGTATTTAAATTCGTAGGTGATGGTTCCCTTGGTAGAATCAGGAGCGGTGATGCTGCCATTGCAATCGCCATTCTTCACTTTGCAAGCTTCAAAATCATAGATGACCCCATTGGTTTCCGAAAGAGGTGCTGAAACTCCATTGTATGTCCTTGATGAAATCATCCATTGACCGTCTAATTCTTTCACTACCTTCTGGTCCTTACTGCAAGAATAAAAAAGGGCCGAAATCAAAAACATCCCCAAAATTAAATTTCTCATGCTTGTTTTTTTTATCAAATATAGGGAAAAGGGAACATCAATAGCGCAAAACCACTTCAAAATTATTCGTATCCAGCATTCCATTGAAACCAAGCAGTTCCTTGTCCCCCACCCTAAGCCGGTTAAAACATTCTTGACCATAAACGTCCTTCATGCACCAATAGAGCAGTTCTGTACAACTCATTTGGTCCGGTTGGGCATTGTTGGCCTGCCGATCGAAAGGAATCCGCTCCTTCACATAAAAAGCAGCCCTTGCGGCCATTTCCTTATTCTTTAAAGAATCGCCCTTGAATCGTACCACATAAAGGTATTCTTTCATACAATCCAACAAAAATCGATTCACCGGAATTTCCTGCACCCCATCCTTATCGCCAAAATCCTTGGTAACGGAATGAACAATCACCAAAGAATCTCCGCTCGGAACAAATATTCCGCAATGCGACAAGGGAATGGCTTCATGAAACTGATCGGTAATTAATTTGCTGATGGGTCCTTTCCCTCTTTTCAAAATAAAATCACCGGGTTGAACCAAACGGATATTAAAATCCTGCGGAGAAACACTCGGCATATTCGCTCTTTGTCTATCGCTATCCTCATTGCCGGGGTGACAAGCGATGAGGGCAAGCACAAGAACGAAAAAAAATGAATACAGCCTACGCATCATTTAAGCCTTCTTTTCCTCCGCAGGGTCCTGTTTAAGAGGCATGGGACCACGTTTGTAAATGACCAGACCATTCAGAAAATTTCTTAAAATCTGATCGCCACACTCGCGGTAATTCGGATGATCCTCTTTTCTGAAAAATGCGCTTAACTCCGTTTCAGTAATTCTAAAATCTACCAGAGAAAGAATGTGAATAATATCCCCGGAATTCAATTGAAGTGCTACGCGGAGCTTCTTCAATACATCGTTGTTAGAAATTGGCATCGTCAAAAGTAGGAATTTCTGCCGAATATTATTGCTTCACAAATCTTGCCACCTCTACCGATGAGCCATAAGTGCAACGCAACACATAAAAACCGGGCGACAAAGCTGCTGTTTCCATAACATGTCGGTTCCCGCCTAAAGTCTGTGCTTGAATCAATTTCCCATTCACATCATAAACCGATAAAGTAAAGGATTTTACCGCATCACCAAGGGTCAATTGCATCGATTCGGTTGTTGGGTTCGGATAGAGATTCAATTCCAAACTTGCGGCACTTTTAGAAATTCCTGTTACATCAACACTCGTTAAAACTCCAATGTGATTCAGGGTTGCAGATGCACTAACGAATGCACCGGCAAATCCAAGGTTATTGTTCCATTGAAACAAAGTATTTACGGTACTGTCAGAGACCATTAAAGGATCCAGAAAATCAATGGTTCCATCCAATGAATCAACCCTTAATTCCATTAAGTTAGTACCATAGGTCATTAGGCTGGAGGCAGTAAATAACCCACCTGCATATAAATGTTGATTAACCGCTAAAAAACACTTTAATTTTTCGCCATCCAAAAAATCCGGAATACTTAATCCGGGTTTCAAAACAGTAATCCAGTTTCCTGCATCGAGCATAGAGACTGCACAGGTATCTGTTCCCTCCACAAAATCACAAGCTGCATACAAACGGTTATTAAATACCGCTAAATCATTGACAGGCGTTGGTGTTCCGAAACCGGATAAAATTACCTGTGTTCCATCAAAGGCCATCAAATTTTTTCGCAAAGCACCGGTTGGCAATTCAAAACTACCTCCAATGTATAATAGGTTATCAAAAACCTCCAAGGTTCTTATCTCTTGTCCATAAACATAAGAATTGGTCACATCCAGCCATTGCGTTCCATCCCATTTGGCCAACATACCGGTAAAACGACCACCGGCATAAAGCTCGTTGTTATAAAAAGCCAGCGCATTCACAGCACTGTCCAAACTGCCAAGGGCTTGCCACTGACCACTTATTACATCAAAAACAGCTACATGCGAAACAGAAACTCCACCGGCCATTGTAAAATCTCCTCCTGCATACAATTTGTTGTTTTGAAAAACCATTGCATTCACTTTTCCATTGAGGCCATTGCCAACACCAACCCAATCCCATCCTGCAAAACCGCTCACATATTGGGCTACATAACTACAAGGCTGTCCGTTCACCGATGAGGTAAATTCACCGCCGGCATATAAAGTTTGATCTACCGGATTGATGGCCGTACAATGAACGGTGCCATTTAAACCATTCGACAAATCCACAGTAGTAAAGGCAGGTGGATAACCTGGTTGAATCCAGGCCAACTCATCAATGCTAAAACCGAATTCATCGGCCCATTCTTTTACACCCTTTACTTTAATTTCATGCACAAAAGCAAACTTTTGTTCTTTATCAATTTTACGCGCCAAATCATCATGTCCGCTCACCATCATCAAA
>JBILVQ010000184.1:0-6160 GCA_044370375.1 Bacteroidia bacterium | reverse complement strand
AGGAGCAAAATGATTCTTCAGGTTCATGACGAACTTGTTTTCGATGTCTACCAACCTGAATTGGAGGTTGTTAAGAGTATCGTGAAACAAAAAATGGAAGGTGCCATCCAACTGAGGGTTCCTTTGTTGGTTGAGATGGGAACCGGTAACAACTGGCTGGAAGCTCACTAGAGAAAGATTCTATCCATAACAAAGGTTTTTTTGTATTTTTGACTAAAAGTTGTAGGTTTGTGGATTGGGTTTCTAAATCAACTAATTAATCTAAAAATTATGATGGGTATCATTAAAAAATTCGGAATCCTTGCCCTAAGCGGTATGATGGTTTTTTCGGCATGTAAAAACAAATCAGAGGGTGAAGGGGAAGGTCTGGATGCTGCAGCACTGGCCACCAAAGAAAAGGCAACCAAAGTGTTTTATGCAGTTCCTTCACCGGCAGAGTTAGCTTTGATGATCAAGGCAACCGGTGCCAAATTCGACAAGGGAATCTTAAATTCAGTAGATAACGCCTCCAAATATGCTACCATCAAGAGCAAAGCGCTTAACCTTGGGGTATATGGTGCCGATTTAAGCTACGTAAGTACCTTCGATCAAACCCAAGAATCGATGGTTTACATGAATACCTGTAAAAAATTGGCCGATGGTTTGGGTTTAACTGGTGCCATTGATGAAGAAATCATCAAAAGAATGGAGGCCAATCTGAATAAAAAAGATTCATTGGTTAAAATTATTTCTGATACTTATATGGCCACAGATACCTACCTCAAGGAAAACGAACGAGGAAGTGAGTCTGCGCTGGTAGTTGCCGGCGGTTGGATCGAGGGAATGTACATCTCCATTCAAGTAGCCAATGCCAATAAAAACAATCAGGATATCATGAAGAGAATTGCAGAACAGAAAGATGTGCTTGAAAACCTGATGGGCCTTCTTGGAAATTATGCAGCTGTTGAACCTGCCGTTGAGGAAATTGTAAATGAGCTCAAGCCATTGCAAAACATTTACAATAACATTAAACCAAGTGGGCAACAAGGAGATGTAAAAACAGATACCGCTGCTATGAAAACCACCATCGAAAGTACTGTTCAATACAATTTGTCTCCTGAACAATTGGCCGAAATCACCAAAATTTTGGTTGCCTTAAGAGGAAAAATTATTGCCTAAGCCCTTCCTAATCATGAGAAAACTAAGTTTCCTATTGTTAATTTTATTGGCAGGTGCATCCGGCTATTTTGTTTTGGCCCAATGCAACAGTTTCAATAAAAAGGTTTGCATGCCCGAATTAAAAGAGTTTACACACAATGGTCAATACAACAGTACGGTTCTTTCGCCCGGTGAAACGGCCGAATTGGAGATGAACCTTTTCTCCGATAATGAATACCGAATTGTAGTATGTGGCCAAGAAATTTTGGGAGAATTGTTGTTTAAAATATTGGATGAAAAAGGGAAAGTTATTTTCGACAATAAGGAACACCAAATGGCTAAAATGTGGGATTTTAGCGTACAAAGCACTCAAAAATTAACCATTGAAGTCACCGTTCCGCAAGGAAAGAAAAGCGCTAACGAAATGACCGTTAGTGGTTGTGCTTCCGTGTTGGTTGGATTCAAAGAAAAAAAGAAGTAAATATCATCGTTTTTAATCTTCAGCCGCCCCCTTCAGGGCGGCTTTTTTGTTTTAAAACTTGGTGCAAAAAAAAAATGTAGATTGGTTTTTCGGTAAGGTTTCATTACCAAATTTGTATCATGGTAAATATCATTAAGCCTTATTTAATTGCCTGCCTGGTGTTGTTAAGCATTATTTCTTTGGCCCAACCCAGACTGGAATACTACCCGGGAGGGCAGTTGAAATCTGAGGAAAACTATAAAAACGGAATGCAGGATGGAAAGTCCAGTTACTGGTTCCAATCCGGAAAACTTGCCAAAGAAGGGTATTTTACCGAAGGTAGGGAAGAAGGCACCTGGAAAACATTTTATGACGATGGAAAAATTAAAGCCGAAGAAACCTTTAAAAGAGGCAAAAGGGCCGGAAAATGTATATACTATTATCGCAATGGAAAGGTAGCACTCGATTGTCATTACAGACGCGGTGTGGCTGATAGTACATGGACAGCCTGGTATGAAGATGGAAAAAAGAAAAGTGTGGAACATTATTCTTTGGAAACCAAAACAGGTTTATGGGAGTATTGGTACGAGAATGGCAACAAACAAAATGAAGGAAATTTCCTGAATGACAAACGAAATGGTGAACAAAAGTCATGGTATGAAAATGGCAAAATGCAATTGCTTTCCTATTATAATAGTGGTGAAGAAACCGGAACCTGGACTTCCTGGTTCGATAATGGAAATATAAAAGAAGTCATTCAATGGAAAGATAAAAAAAAGACCATTTTAGAACTTTATGATCCACAAGGCAAGCCCTTTTTTAAAGATGGTAATGGATTTGGTAAGAAGTTTTTTCCCGACAACACGGTGCAGGCTGAAGGGCAATTTAAGAATGGCCTCCAGAGCGGAAACTGGCTTTACAAAAACTCATCCGGACAAAAAGAATACGAGGCCGTTTTTGCTGAAGGTGTAAAAAACGGTGATTGCACCTATTTCTATCCTGGTGGCAAAGTCAATCGAAAGGGGCAGTTTTCCAATGATATAAAATCCGGACACTGGATTTGGTATTTTCCCAATGGCAATATCGAAATGGAAGGCAAGCTGTCGGGGGAAAACAGAATAGGATATTGGAAATATTATTTTACTAATGGCAAACTGTCTTCCGAAGGAAAATTTACAGAGAATTTGACCGATTCTGTTTGGAAGTATTATTACGAAACAGGAGAATTATGGAGGACAGGCGCTTTTGAAAAAGATGCAAAGAATGGAATCTGGACCACATGGTATGAATCGGGCAAAAAGTTTCAGGAAGGACCTTATGCCAATGGTAAGGAAGAAGGTCTTTGGACTTCATGGTATTTAAATGGCAAGGTAAAGGATGAGGGTTCTTTTACCGCAGCGCAAATGAACGGGGCATGGATTGGTAATTATGAGAATGGTCAATTGAAGTACAAGGGAAATTATTTGTCAGGAAAGAGAGATGGCTTGTGGCAATGGTATTTTGAGGACGGGAAGCAAGAGAAAGAACTTACTTATCTCAGTGGAGTTGAAAATGGTCCTTCAAAAACTTGGTTCTCTAATGGCAAGCCAAAAGAAGAAGGAAAATTTAATCAAGGGCACCGTGATGGCTTGTGGAAATTTTATTACGAAAAGGGAAATATTTTTGAGGAAGTAGAGTATGGTCGCGGATTACCCGATGGAAAAAAGGTAACTTATTTTGAGTTTGGCGGAATAATGATCAAGGGATCGAATAAAAAAGGATTGCAGGACGGTACCTGGATCTACTACGACCAAAAGGGAAATGAACTTCGGAAAGTGAAATTCAGGGACGGAAAAAAAGAAAATTAGGACAAAGTACTAACTTAGCTTTGAATCGTTTAAAGGCTGTCGAAATCGAAG
This sequence comes from Bacteroidia bacterium, assembly GCA_044370375.1. GTDB lineage: Bacteria > Bacteroidota > Bacteroidia > UBA4408 > UBA4408 > JBILVQ01. The sequence continues at coordinate 2,665 of JBILVQ010000184.1, read as the reverse complement.
GTTTCTAAAAACTTGGTGGTGTAATTGCCTTCAATAAAACCCTTGTCCTGCATCAATTTAAGATGGAAGGGAATGGTGGTTTTAATTCCTTCAATCACAAATTCACTCAAGGCTCTGTACATTTTAGCTATAGCTTCTTCCCTTGTTTGCGCCACGGTAATTAACTTCGCAATCATTGAATCGTAATTGGGAGGAATGGTATAACCTGCATAAACGTGGGTATCAACCCTTACTCCATGTCCGCCCGGCACATGTAAATTTGTTATCTTTCCTGGCGATGGTCTGAAACCATTAGAAGGATCCTCTGCATTAATTCTACATTCAATGGCGTGCAATTGGGGGAAATAATTTTTGCCACTGATTTCAACACCGGCTGCAACCAGTATTTGCTCACGAATTAAATCGTAATTGATGACCTCTTCCGTTATGGGATGTTCAACCTGAATACGGGTGTTCATTTCCATAAAGTAAAAATTACGGTGCTTATCCACCAGAAACTCAACCGTTCCAACACCTTCATAATTTACTGCTAAGGCAGCCTTAATAGCGGCTTCTCCCATTTTATTACGCAAATCATCGGTCATAAAGGGGGATGGTGTTTCCTCCATTAATTTTTGGTGTCTGCGCTGAATAGAGCAATCTCTTTCTGAAAGGTGGCACGCCTTCCCTTTTTGATCTCCAATAACCTGAATTTCAATATGACGTGGTTCCTCAATGTACTTTTCCATGTACATACCATCATTGCCAAAAGAAGCAGCAGCCTCTTGTCGTGCAGAATTCCAGGCAGCTTCCAACTCCTCCTCTTTCCAAACAATGCGCATGCCTTTACCGCCACCACCTGCCGTAGCTTTCATGATGACAGGATACTTTATCTTTTTGGCTGTTTTTTTAGCATCATCCAAATCTTTCAATAGTCCGTCGGATCCCGGAATGCAAGGAACCCCGGCCTTTTTCATGGTGTCTTTGGCCGTAGCTTTGTCACCCATTTTTTCAATCTGCTCCGGGGTGGCACCAATAAATTTAATTCCGTGCTCACCGCAGATGCGACTGAATTTGGCATTTTCCGATAAAAAACCATAGCCTGGATGAATCGCATCGGCATTGGTTATTTCGCATGCTGCAATTAAATTCGCAATTTTTAGATAAGAATCTTTACTGGCCGGTGGGCCTATACAAACAGCCTCGTCAGCAAATTTTACATGCAAACTATCTTTATCGGCCGTGGAATAAACAGCTACCGTTTTAATGCCCATTTCGCGGCAGGTACGTATAATCCTCAAGGCAATTTCACCACGGTTGGCAACAAGAATTTTCTTGAACATGAATTTTAATTCAAAAGGTTGATTCACGAAAAAAAGGGTGACCTTCCGGACACCCTCCAATATTATTACATGGGTTCAATTAAAAACAAGGGTTGATCATATTCAACCGGAGTTGAATCATTGGCTAAAACTTGCACAATTCTTCCACTCACCTCCGACTCAATTTCATTGAACAACTTCATGGCTTCAATGATACATAAAACTTTTCCGGGCTTTATTTCATCACCAACATTTACAAAACTTGGTTTGTCGGGGGATGATGAGCGATAAAAAGTCCCAATCATGGGCGATTTCACCGTTATGTAATTGGAAGTATCTTTTGCACCACCGGCAGGAGGTGTAGCCTTTGGTGCTTCTACAGCAACAGCCTTAGGTGCCTCAACCAAAGTTTGCACTGCCGGTGCAGCCATTTGAACAGGAGCGTGAATAATGGCGGGTTGATCCATCATGGCTCTTTGTTCGGAGGCAGAGTTGGTTTTGATAACCAGCTTAAATCCTTTCGATTCAAGCTCTACTTCCGAAACCCCCGATTTGGCCACAAACTTAATGAGGTCCTGAATTTCTTTTAATTCCATGCGTAAAAATTATTTTTCAGTTAATGCAAATATGCCAAATTTGAGAACTCGGCAAAAAAAAAGTTATCAAAGTGGGTTGTAAGCCCATTTCAAGTACAAGGCTCCCCAGGTGAATCCACCGCCAAAAGCCGAAAAAATAAGGTTTTGTCCTTTTTTTAGTTGTTTTTCATAATCCCAAAGCAGCAAAGGCAAGGTTCCTGAGGTAGTATTCCCGTAGCGCTCAATATTCATCATGATTTTAGAGCTTTCTAAACCCATTCTTGAGGCGGTGGCATCGATGATTCTTTTATTGGCCTGGTGCGGAACTAACCAATCAACATCAGCACTTGAAAGTTTATTGTTTTGCATTATCTCTGCCGAAACTTCCGCCATGTTGGTAACCGCAAATTTAAATACAGTTTGCCCTTCCTGATGCACAAAATGCTGGCGTTTGTCAACCGTTTCGTGAGATGCAGGTAATACAGATCCTCCTGCTTTTTGATGTAAAAAGGCCCTGCCGGCCCCGTCACAGCGAAGAATGGAATCCATCAGGCCATTGCCCTCTTCGTTGGGTTCTAACAACACAGCACCGGCTCCGTCACCAAAAATAACGCAAGTGGAGCGGTCTGAATAATCAATGATGGACGACATTTTATCTGCCCCAACAACAATTACTTTTTTGTGGGTGCCGGTTTCAATAAATTTCGAAGCCGTAACCAAAGAGTACATAAATCCTGAACAGGCAGCACTTAAATCAAAGCCCCAAGCTTTTTTTGCCCCTATTTTGTC
>JBILVQ010000031.1:0-20656 GCA_044370375.1 Bacteroidia bacterium | reverse complement strand
CGGCCGGAAAAATTAAAACCGGCAAGTCTGATTCATACAATTCATTCATTCTTTTCACCATTTCGGCCGAATTTCTGCCATGTTTGTTCACAGGGATTAGCAATCCCTTCAGGTTAGCGATGTTGGCCAAAATATCATTTACAACAAATTTAAGCCCGGGGTGCTTTTGGCCTATCACAAACATCAAGGCAATTCCGTCAAGACCACCCAGGGGGTGATTGGCCGCGAAAATAAAACGACCGGTTAAATCAATCTTTTCGGCACCAACCACCCTCAATTTGGCGCCAAACTCCTCAATAATGGCTTCACAAAAGGCCAAATCATACAAATGACCATGTTTTCTTAAAAACGAATTAATATCCTGTTGATGAAGAATTCTTTTGATGTAACGGAGCAAAAAACCCGGTAAAATCTTCAATAATCGGGGATTTTTCTTCCTAATGACGCCTTCAATATCGATTTGAAGTGGCTCTTTCATGGTGCTACTCTCCTTTTTAGTCATCCTTTTGGGTCAAAAAAATTTATCCGGCAGAGCCGAAAATTTGATTTGCGAAAATTAACAATTTGATATAGGTTTGTGAAGTTAAACTAAAAAATGTTTTAAACGCCTAACAAACAAGTGATTTTGTCCTATGGAAGGAATGGATAATAAAGAAAATGGTGCTGTCTTCACCAAACTGGTTAAAGCAGGAAAAAGGACTTACTTTTTTGATGTTAAAGCTACTCGTCATGGTGACTTCTACCTAACAGTAACAGAAAGCAAAAAAAGATTCTCTGACGATGGTCGCTTTACCTTTGAGAAGCACAAGATTTTTGTTTACAGAGAGGATATTGAAAAATTTACAGAAGCCCTTAGAGACACGTTCGATTATATTCAATCGCAACCCGCTCAGGAAAACAGTTATCAGCATTATCCATCCAACAGGAATGAATCTCCACAAGACAATTCGGATGCTCCTCAGCAGCCTGGTTTTACCGATGTTTCTTTTGAGGATTTGGATCAATAAACAAGCCATAATTTCGAAATCAATCAACCCCTGTGCAACAACAATCAACCCTTACCCACAGGCTATCTACCCTTCTTTTGGGCTTCCTGTTTTTAAGCAATTTTTCATTCGCTTAACAAATTGTTCAACCGCTTAATCTGACCTCGGTTTGTTCCGACAATCCGGCCGTACAGCGTCAATGGAGAATTACTAATCCCAATAATTTTAATGTAGCAGTAAACTGGCAGGTTTATCCCAACATCCAAACGGGAAGTATCATTGCCACCCCTGGTTTTACCTTCTTTTTTACCAACGCCATTTCAGGGCCCAATACTACGATTATTAGTTGGGCCAATGGTAACGGTGGAATCAGTACCAATACGAAAGCCTCTGGTGGAGCCACCTGTGGTTGCAGTGCCGAAATTGCCGAAAACGACCAGGGAATCTGTGCCGGTGAAAGCATCAGCCTAAATGTTTCAACCAGCGGAAATCAGGGCGCTGCCTATACTTATACTTGGAGTGACGGACAAAGCGGGCCAAGCATTACCGTATCACCGGCTGCTACTACCACCTATACCGTAACGGCCAGCAATGGTCTCACTACCTGTACTGATCAAATTACCATTTCTATTTTACCTGCGGCCAGTGCCAATATTACTGCCCTTGGTAATACTTTCTTTTGCAATAATGTGGGTTTACAAGCCAATGCAGGCACAGGTTATCAATGGAAAAGAAATGGCGTAAATATTTCTGGGGCAAATGCGCAACAATTATCTGTAACCACCAGCGGATCATACACGTGCATGGTAAGCACTGATTGTGGTACGGTTCTTTCCAATGCTATTGTTTGCACAAGGATTTCGGTGCCAAGTGCAGTTGTTAGCCCAATAGCCCTTAACCTATGCAATGGCCAAAGCGGGACCCTTACCATTAACCCAGGCTCGACCAGAAGCTATCAGTGGAACTTCAACGGGGTAGCCATTCCCGGTGAAACCAACAGCACACTTTCGGTTAATCAACAAGGACTTTACACCTGTACGGTTACCAATACGCTAACCTTTTGTCAAACCACTTCACAAAGAGTGTTTGTAAGAATATTGAATTGTGCTAGAAATGCATCAGAAGATCAGGAAACTTCGGTGATGGAAATCCTTCCAGAGGAAAACCAACCTATAGAAATGATTCCATTTACGGTTTACCCAAATCCGAGCAACGGACAGGTTCAATTATTTGCCAGCATGAGCGAAAAAATCAATCAGAATGCAAACCTTAGGATTTTGGATATTCAAGGAAGAATGGTTTACGAAAACACCATTAACATTGTTGATGGAGTTCTGATGAACAACCTCCAGTTACCTGAGAACGTTTTGTCGGGCACCTACTTTGTTACTGTAAGCTACGCTGAGGGACAAATGAATGCCAGATTGGTAGTTCAGAAATAAAACGCTAAGGCACCCAATAAAAAAGCCCTTCAAAAATATTTGAAGGGCTTTTTTTTGCAATTATTTTTCCAAGTCAATTATGAATTTGCCTTGGCATGGTCGGCCAGGAACTGAGCCAAACCAGCATCAGTAAGCGGATGTTTAAGCAGGCCGGTAATAACATTTAATGGACAGGTGGCCACATCGGCACCGGCCTCGGCACATTTTATCAGATGCATGGTATGACGAATAGAGGCGGCCAGGACTTGTGTTTCAAAACCATAAATGGAATAAATATGCACGATTTGACGAATCAAATCAACGCCATCCTGAGAAATATCGTCCAAACGGCCAATGAAGGGAGAAACATAGGTTGCACCGGCTTTGGCAGCCAAAATGGCCTGGCCTGCATTAAATACAAGCGTGCAATTGGTTTTAATACCTTGTGAAGAAAAATACTTAATGGCTTTAACACCTTCGCGAATCATGGGAACTTTAACCACAATTCTAGGGTGAAGTTCTGCAAGCATTCTGCCTTCGCGCACCATTCCTTCGTAGTCAGTGGCAATTACTTCAGCAGAGACATCACCATCTACCATTTCACAAATGTCGATATAATGTTTCAGCACCTTATCGGTTCCTGCAATGCCTTCTTTGGCCATTAATGAGGGATTGGTGGTAACGCCATCAAGAATTCCCATATCCTGTGCTTCACGGATTTGGTTAAGATTTGCTGTGTCAATGAAAAATTTCATCTGAAAAAAGTTAAATAAAAAATGGGTAAGCTACTTATATCGCACCGCTCAACCATCTGCCCTTGCTCCCTTCCGGGCCTGGGGGGGTTCAACAGGAGCTGGTCGTATAAGACTTACCCGGGGCAAAAGTATACAATAAGGGGTCAAAATACAACCCATTGTCATAAAAAAATCCAAAAGACTGATAATTACATAAAAAAAGGGCGTGGTAGGTTGAATAAATGCATCGGCCCTTCCACATTTTTTTTCACCTTTGTAACCATGGAATCGAAAAATGCCTTTACAAAGAATGCCATGAACTTTGGAGCAATTTGTGGTTTAACCCTTATTGTTGTTTTTTTTGTGCTTCAAACGCTTGGAATGGCCCGGTCAGCCATTGAACAATTGCTCAGCTACCTCATCACCATATTGTTTATTTTCTTAGGCACCAAAAAATTCAGAGACGAATTTAGCGGTGGAATTATTTCTTACGGAAAGGCGGTTTGGTCAGGGGTGCTCATTAGTTTTTTCAGTGCTTTTCTCCTTGGTTTTTTCATGTATATTTTTTTGCTATATATCGACCCATCAACCATCGATAAAATATTAGAACAATCTGAACAACAAATGTTAGAAAGTGGTAATTCTGATGAGCAAATTGAGGTTGCCATGGAGTATGTCAGGAAATTTTCAACCCCAAGTGTCATCAGCATTATGTCGGTACTTTTAAATACATTTCTTGGCTTGGTGTTTTCTCTTGTTATTGGAGCCTTCGTAAAAAAGGAACCAGGAGGATTTGACCAATTTATTGAACAAAACCAATAGCAATGCAGTTATCGATTGTAGTCCCCCTTTTTAATGAGGAAGAGTCACTTCCTGAGTTAACAACATGGATAAAAAAGGTAACAACCGAAAATAAAATTGGTCCCTGGGAATTATTTTTTGTTGATGACGGTAGCACCGACAACAGTTGGCAAATTATTGAAAAACTTTGCAAGGAAAACGAGCAGGTAAAAGGCATTAAATTTCAACGTAACTATGGTAAATCGGCTGCTTTGCAAACGGCTTTTGAGCAGTGTTCAGGTGAGGTTGTTATTACGATGGATGCCGACCTTCAGGATTCACCCGATGAAATTCCCGGCCTGATGAAAATGATATTGGAAGATCAGTATGATTTGGTTTCTGGGTGGAAAAAAAAGCGCCATGATCCGCTTTCCAAAACCATTCCAACCAAGCTATTCAATTGGGCAACCAGAAAAATGTCGGGTATAGAATTGCATGACTTTAATTGTGGTTTGAAGGCCTACCGAAAAAAGGTAATTCATGCTATTGAGGTTTATGGAGAAATGCATCGGTATATACCTGTTATTGCCAAATGGGCGGGATTTAAAAAGATTGGAGAGAAAGAAGTGATCCACCAGGAAAGAAAATATGGAAGCAGTAAATTTGGTCTGGAACGATTTGTGAATGGATTTTTAGACTTGCTAACCATCACCTTTGTTTCAAGATTTGGAAAAAGACCCATGCATTTTTTTGGGAGTCTTGGAACGGTGATATTTCTGCTGGGCGGTTTGGTTTCCTTCTACCTTATTTTTGAAAAAATCTATAAGCTATCGGCCAATTTACCCTTGCGGGATGTAACCGACCAGCCTTTGTTTTACTTGGCCATACTGGCAATGATTATTGGCACACAGCTATTTCTTGCCGGGTTTATTGGTGAATTAATTGGAAGAAACTCACCCTACAGAAACAGCTATTTGATTGAGAAATTTACCTTTAAAGAAAAGGAATGAAAATAATTTGCGTGGGTCGCAATTATGGCGAACACATAAAAGAATTGGGCAATACCAATCCGGAAGAACCAATTATATTTTTGAAACCTGATACCGCCCTGAGCAAATCGGGTCAACCCATCATTTTACCGCAACACATTGGAGAAATTCATTACGAACTGGAATTGGTATTTCGTGTTGGAAGGGCAGGCAAACACATTGAGCCTGAATTCGCCTACCGCTATATTGACCAGTTTAGTATTGGCATAGATTTTACAGCCCGACAGTTGCAGCAAACTTTAAAAGAGAAAGGTTTACCTTGGGAAAGAGCAAAAGCCTTTGATGGTTCTGCACTTATTGGCGAAATGCTTCCCTTTGAAAGTTTTGATGCCATAATGGATAGTCCCTTTCAACTGCAATTAAACCAAAAAAAGGTTCAGGAAGGCAGGATGAAAGAAATGATTTATACGGTTCCTGACCTTATTTCATTTATTTCGAAAAGTTTTACCTTAAAAACCGGGGATTTAATTTTTACCGGAACGCCCAAAGGGGTTGGTGCAGTAAAACAAGGCGATGAATTGGCAGGCTATTTTACAGATAAGTTATTGCTCACCGGAAAAATCAACTAATTGAATGGGGCAAGTTTCAATCGGGAATTTGAAAAAAGCTGCCCGAAAGCATAATTTTTAGAATTTTTAGAAAAAAACTATTTTTGTTCCAATAATAAGAAACCTACCAATGCTAAGAATCATCATTTTCGTTTTATTATGCTCAAGTCAACTTTATGCAAAGCAAGTAGATTTGTTTGCCGTGGATGAACAACAAATGAATGCAGACTTTAAGCAATTAAATGCCCTTGAAGACTTCGTTCTCACCCACGAGGGTGTTACATTAGAAGATTTAAAAAATCAAGACAAGGAAATTTTACATGCGTTTGATGATCCTGGTAATTTTCAGGGCTTGGCATCTGCACTACGTGGAGGAGAAACACCCTTAGGAATTCCCCCCTTTATCTGGGGCTTTTGTTTGGGGATTGTTGGGTTGGTACTCGTGGCGGTTCTGGCTGAAGATAGAGATTTGACCAAAAAAGCACTTTATGGGTGTTTGGTCAGCGGAATCATATGGGCAGGCATAAGAATCACATTGGGTATTTTATTCTATTGATCTTGCCTGCAGGCAACTAACTGCTCGGTTTCTAAAAAAAAATATTTTTTTAACCTTCTCATTATCAAGCCATGAGTAAATTTGTTAATATTTATAAAAAAAAATATTGTCAATACTTTTGATTTTTAAATTAACCCTTTAGCTTTGCCATAACATTAATTCACTTTTTATCTATGAAAAAGCTCCTATCAATTGCTCTTGTTTTGGTTTTGACTTTAACCGGCAGAGTAATGGCATCAGATGCCGAACTGTTCAAAGTTGATGACCAAAAAATCAACAGCGAGTTTGCCGATTTGAACAAATTGGAAAACTACGTCAATGCAAATGAAGGCGTTACGCTTGAAGAAGTTCAGGCCAACAACGTTAACGTTCTTGATGGTTTGAACGAAAATCCTGAAAGTTTTCAAGGAATGGGTTCTACTTTGCGTGGCGGTGGTGATTCTCCATTAGGAATTCCTCCATTTGTTTGGGGTTGTGTTCTTGGATGGGTTGGTATCCTTATCGTTTACTTTGTTGCAGAAGACAGAGAGATGACCAAGAAAGCTTTCTATGGTTGTTTAGTTGGTGGTTTAGTAGGTGGGGTAATTTACGTTATTTACTTCTTCCTCGTTCTTTCATCTATCTAATCTTGAAATTTCGCAGTACAAAGCCATTTTGGTTTTTTCTGCCTTTCATTATCCATTTGCTGTTGCCCGGGAAAATTCTCGGGCAACAGCATTTTAGGATAAAGGCAGATTTTTCCATTAAAGAAAAAAATGCTGATAGTACGGTCAATCTTACTGTTGGAACCGTCTATTACGACAAAGTCATCAAAAAAGTGATTTACGATGTTTCTTTTCCCAGGAAAGAAACATGGATTATACAGGATACTGCCGTTTATAAGATTGTAAACGGAAAAGTTATCGAAAAGGTAAAAGCTACAAGCATTGCAGAATTTACCATCTTTCACATGGCGCTTAGTGGTAGCCTTGGGGAGTACGGGCTCAAAGAAATGCCTTTTAAATTAACCTCTGTTGAAAAAGAAGACAGCATGATTATTGCTACATGGAAGCCAGAAGAAAAGGTTCAAAAAATGTTTGGCAAAATCGTGATGTCGAAAGTAAACCGAAAAATTTATGGCATCGTCTTCTTTAAAAGCAACGGAAAAATTGCCGGTAAACAGTTCTTTCGCAAATACAAAAAAATTACCGGTGTTGATTTCCCCACGGAAGTAATGCAAATTAACTACACACCCTCCGGGACCAACCAACAAATTACCACCTTTAAAAACATTGTTATCGACCAGGCCAATGATAAAAAATTGTTTGATCGCGCTATTCCTGCTCAATAATCTATTTTTGGTAAAGGCGCAAGACACGTTAAATCAAGCCTTAAATCCCGAAGAGTTTATTGATGCATTTCCGGTAAAAAAACATAGGCACTATGCTTTTGCTCAAAATAATGAAAACGAAATTCAACTAATTTTCTCAGGATTATTTCTATTCTACAAAGCATTTTTTTCATCGCAAGACGCAACCTCCTGTACCTTCTCTCCTAGTTGTTCGGAGTACGGATTACAGGCAGTAAAGAAAAAAGGAATGCTATTGGGAATTCCTGCCACCTTCGACCGCCTATCGAGATGCAACGGCTTAAATCCTGATAAATATCCCATCGACCGCAAAACAGGTCTTCTTATTGATCCTGTCCCCTGATTGTAAGTGTGAAAACAATTTCCTTTTTTCTTTTCTTTCTTCTTATTTCCCTTCAAAATAATTTTTGTTTTGGCCAAGACGGAAACCTTTTCTCCGTGTCCAACACTTTGAAATACGCCTCCTATCTTGAAAACTCAGGAAGATACCAAGATGCAGCCTTTGAAATGGAAAGAATTGCCTTGTTATTCCCTGCCGTTGACTCCATTCAAGCAGGCTTGATGCGGAATTATCGTTTGGCGAAACTCGAGATTCAATCCATTCGATATTATCAATCCAACCCCCTTTTGGCAAAGGCAAGCTGCAAAGAATACTCCAATGCCTTGTTAATTGCAAAAGAATACACTGAGCACCATCGTTTTGTCCTTGAATCGAACTGCTTCAGTACCAACAAAAAAAACATACTACTTTCCTTTGAATATGCTTTTCAAAATAAATGGGACGATGCCCTAACCTCTATTGAAATGCTTGACGAAGTAGAAATGGAACAATTTCCGGTTCTTAAAGCAGAATATCAGAAAGGGAAAAAATTCAAAGCCAAAAAACCGGTTGTTGCAGGACTCTTATCGGCCGTAATTCCGGGATTGGGAAAAGTATATACAAAAGATTGGAAAGATGCCATTTTCTCTTTTGTATTTGTTGGCACCACCGGTTTTCAAGCCTACAGAGGATTTGCGTTAAAAGGAAAAAACAGTGTACGCGGTTGGATTTTTTCCGGATTGTGTTTGGGCCTCTACACCGGAAATATTTATGGAGCAGCCTATTCTGCCAAAAGGTACAATCAAAGAAAATTACAAATTATTCGAGCAAAAATTGAAGAACTGGCTTATACTGTTGATTAGTCTGGGTGGTTTTTCCTTGCAAGCCCAAACCCTTGAAGAAACGCTTCAACTAGCCGACTCTTTATTTAAGCGCGGGCAATTTGACAGGGCATTAACCCTTTACGAGCGTGTTCACTTTTTCGACAGCAGCGGAGCCCTTCACCATGCCTATGCTAAAATAGCCTCCTGCTATTATTATGAAAAAAAATATGACAAGAGTGCCGACTTCTACACCCTTGCCCTGCTCAATCAAAACGATTTAGTACAAGAAAAAAACTATACCTTAAAAAAGGCAAGTGCCCTGATTAAATCAGGTAACTTTTTAGGGGCAAGAGAAGAGTTGTTATTTTTAAATGACACTGCCGGAATTGGTCCCAATTACCTTTTGCTCATGGGCATATCTTATTTTGGCAGTGAAGAGGAAGAAAAGGCAAAACCCTATTTTCTTTCATTACTTACCCACCATCCGGGTAAGCAAGAAGAAATGAATTTGCTCTTTAAAAAACTAAAAAAAATAAACCGCAAAAATCCCGATAAAGCAACATTCATGAGCCGCGTGATTCCCGGCTTGGGACAAATGTATGCCGGTGATTATAAAAGTGGAATCAATTCTATGTTATTAAACGGAGGATTAACGATACTTGGAATGTACGTAGGTGTTAATATTGGCTGGGTAGATGCGGTTTTGATGGTCGGACCTTGGTTACAACGCTATTACACAGGGGGTGTAAATAAAACAGCCCAAATTACCATTGACCAAAAGAACCTTCGAAAATCTGAAGTCTTTAACCACATGATGCATGTTCTGGCTCCGGAAAGTCGCTAGTTTACCGCTCATCATCTTTCTTGTTTTGCTGACTTCCATTCAAGGAAAAGCACAGGAAAAAAACGTTCGCGAAAAAGTTGCACAAGGATTTCAATATTTATATGATTTCCAATTTCAAAAAGCAGACAGCATAAGCCAAAAAACACTTTCGCTTTATCCGCAGCACCCTTTGGCGCATTTGTTAAGAGCCCATTATTTCTGGTATTTAATCGTTTCCGGACTGAACAACAATGTTAACCAGGAGAAGTGTAAAAGCGCATTAAAATCGGCAGAAAAACTTCAGGAAAACAAAAAGAAATCTTTGTTGAATAACGATGAATTATTCACGCAAATCAGCATAGAAGTTTTGTATGCCCGATTAGAAAGTTTGAATGGCAATGAATGGAATTCCTTTACGCATCTCAACAAGGGAACCAATTCGATTAAACACTCGTTGGGCAAAGAAAATCAATATCCCTATTTCTTGCTGGTGAATGGCTTGTATTTGTACTATCGAACCTACGCAAGGAGTGCTTATCCCTACCTGGCGCCCTATTTGGTGTTAATGCCATCGGGCAATGAGGCTGCAGGATTGCAAATGCTCAGAACAGCCGCCCAATCAGAAGATCCCTTTCTATCTTGTGAGGCCAGGTATTTTTTGATGAAACTTTGTATGGCCCGTGAATGGAACAAAGAAGCGATAACCTTAGGTGCATCTTTGTATCAGGATTATCCTAAGAATTTATTGTTTGGCTATTACTACGCTGTTTTATGTAAACAAAACAATCAATCCAAAGAGTTAACCGGCATTTACCAAAAAATGCTGCTGAATGATCCTGCCTCTTGCGGTTATCTTAAAGGACAAAAAGATTACTTCCTTGGAAAAATCAGAGCGTTGATGGCAGAAAGAGATTAGCATCGATCTCAAAAAATGTGACCATACAGGGGGATCATCTTTTTGAATCGAATGTTCAACTGAAAGAAAAAGTCAACCGTATAGAATCATGAAAAGGACAGCGCTTTTACCCAATCATCAAAAACCATCCGTACTGTACTAAAAAAAATGCCCTCAATGAATTTCTTCTTTTGAGGGCATTGTGTGAACAAAATTTTCTTTGAATTATCCGCTGCACATCTCGCAACCTTCAGGGTCATCGAGTGAACATGCGATTTGTGCTTTCAGATATTCTTCCTCAGCAGTAAGTGTTGCTTCCATTACCTGAGCGGTGGCTGTATTGTTTCCGCTTCTTGGCACAAAAGGCGCTTCTACACCTGCCTGTGGCTCAACATGCGTGGGTTCAGGTTTGCTGTTTGCAGTGGTTTGTTGCTGATGATTCTTGTCAACGGTAAACTTGATAGGATCGGCTGCTGACTTGGTCCGTAAATAATACATGCCGGTTTTGAGGCCTTTTTCCCAAGCATAAAAATGCATGGAAGTAAGCTTGCCAAAATTTGCATCTTGGATAAATAAATTCAAGGATTGTGATTGACAGATGTAGGCGCCACGATCAGCGGCCATATCAATCAAAGCCTTTTGTTTAATTTCCCAAACGGTTTTATACAAGTCCTTGATGTTTTGCGGAATTTCATCAATGTTTTGAACCGAGCCATTGGCAGCAATGATGCGATTCTTCATCTGATCATTCCAAAGGCCCAACTGAACCAAATCCTTCAGCAAATATTTATTCACGATAACAAATTCACCGGAGAGCGTTCCTCTTTTGTAAACGTTGCTGGTAAAGGGCTCAAAACATTCGTTGTTACCTAAAATTTGGGAAGTAGAAGCAGTTGGCATTGGGGCCAGCAACAAAGAATTTCTTACGCCATATTGTTTAATTTCATCGCGCAGAATATCCCATTCCCAGCGAGCGCTAGGGCTAACGCCCCACATATCAAACTGCAATATTCCTTTTGATACCGGAGAACCTGCATAGGTCTCGTAAGGACCATTTAACTTCGCGATATCTTTTGATGCGGTAAGAGAAGCATAATAAATGGTTTCGAAAATTTCTTTGTTCAGCTGTGCTGCTTCAGCAGAATCGTAGGCCATGCGAAGCAATACGAACACATCGGCAAGACCTTGCACACCAATACCGATTGGGCGGTGACGTAGGTTAGAATTTCTTGCTTCGGCAACCGGGTAATAATTGCGGTCGATAATTTTGTTCAGGTTTTTGGTAACCACGTAAGTTACCTCAAACAAACGCTGGTGGTCGAATTGTCCGCCTTCAACAAAACGGGGTAAAGCAAGTGAAGCAAGATTACAAACAGCAACCTCATCGGGGGCAGTGTACTCAATAATTTCGGTACAAAGGTTGGAGGATTTGATGGTGCCTAAATTTTGCTGATTAGATTTTCTGTTGCAGGCATCCTTGTATAAGATGTAAGGGTTACCTGTTTCAATTTGCGAATCAAGAATGGCGAACCAAAGTTCTTGTGCTTTGATCGTTCTTCTGGCTTTCCCTTCACTTTCGTAACGGTGATACAAGGCTTCAAACTCAGCTCCCCAGGTATCGGGTAGGCCAGGACATTCATTGGGGCAGAACAGCGACCAATCGCCATTTTCCTTCACACGTTTCATGAACAAATCAGGAATCCACATGGCGGTAAACAAATCCCGTGCACGGAGTTCTTCTTTACCATTGTTTTTTCTCAAATCGAGGAATTCGAAAATATCGGCATGCCAAGGTTCAAGATAAACGGCAAAACTTCCTTTGCGTTTTCCTCCTCCCTGATCCACATAACGAGCGGTATCGTTGAAAACACGGAGCATAGGAATAATGCCATTGCTGGTACCGTTGGTTCCTCTGATGTAAGAACCTGTTGCTCTTACGTTGTGAATAGATAAACCAATACCACCTGCTGATTGGGATATTTTAGCACATTGCTTCAGGGTGTCGTAAATACCATCAATACTATCATCCTTCATGGTAAGCAAAAAGCAGGACGACATTTGAGGCTTGGGGGTACCTGCATTGAAAAGGGTTGGTGTAGCATGGGTAAACCAACGCTCGCTCATCAGGTTATAGGTTTCGATGGCGGCATCAATGTCTTCTTTATGAATACCAACGGCCACACGCATGATCATGTGTTGCGGACGTTCTACCACCTTACCATACAACTTAAGCAGGTAACTTCTTTCCAAGGTTTTGAATCCGAAATAATCGAATCCAAAATCGCGGTCGTAAATAATGGTTGAATCTAAAATCTGTGCATTGGCCTGAATAATTTCGGCAACATCAGCGGCAATCAGTGGGGCCTGTTTTCCGGTTTTAGGGTCAACATATTCGTAAAGCGCCTTCATGGTTTTAGAGAAAGACTTCTCAGTACTTTTATGAAGGTTTGAAACGGCTATTCTGGATGCAAGTAGTGCGTAATCTGGGTGGGTAGTGGTTAAAGATGCAGCAATTTCAGCGGCAAGATTATCCAACTCCTGGGTAGAAACGCCCGGATAGATTCCTTCAATAACTTTCATGGCAACCGCAATGGGGTTAACATGAGAGGGCTCTAATCCGTAGCACAATTTTTGAATTCGCGCGGTGATTTTGTCAAATTTCACAGACTCGCGATTTCCATCACGTTTAATGACGTACATAGTTGTTGTTTAAAATGTGATTGAATTAAAAATCTTCTTCGAGAGAAAAAACGTTTTTGCCTTGTCCGCCCATTACTCCAGACTTTTGGTACTCTGCTACTCTTTTTTCAAAGAAGTTGGTTTTACCTTGCAGGGAAATCAACTCCATAAAATCGAAGGGATTGGTAGCATTATATACTTTCGGACAATTCAAGGATTGCAGGAGGCGGTCGGCCACGAATTCAATGTACTGGCACATCAAATCTGCGTTCATTCCAATCAGTTTTACCGGAATGGCATCGGAAACGAATTCCTTTTCAATGCTTACAGCATCTTTGATGATGGCAATAACCTGTTCTTGGGGAAGTTTGTTAACGATTCCGTTGTAAAGCAGGCAGGCAAAATCGCAATGCAAACCTTCGTCACGAGAAATTAGTTCATTAGAGAAACTTAATCCCGGCATTAGCCCTCGTTTTTTAAGCCAAAAAATGGAACAGAAGCTACCTGAGAAGAAAATTCCTTCCACTGCGGCAAAGGCGATCAAACGTTCTGCAAAAGAGCCATTGGTAATCCAGCGCAAAGCCCAGTCTCCTTTTTTGGTAACACAGGGAACGGTATCGAGGGCGTGGAATAATTTATCCTTTTCAACGGGGTCCTTAATATAGGTATCAATTAACAGGGAATAGGTCTCTGAATGGATGTTTTCGATCATGATTTGGTAACCATAAAAACAGCGTGCTTCGGGCCATTGCACTTCATTCATAAAATTAATGGCCAAATTTTCGTTGACAATTCCATCACTGGCAGCGAAAAAAGCCAGTACATGTTTTATAAAATGCTTTTCATCTTCATTGAGTTTATTGGCCCAATCTGATAAATCAGAGGAAAGATCAATCTCTTCGGCAGTCCAGAAACTGGCTTCTGCTTTCTTGTACATTTCCCATATATCGCGATGTTTGATGGGAAACAAAACAAATCGGTCTTTATTCTCCTGAAGAATTGGTTCTACCATAAGGGTTCGTTTTTTAGGGGGTTCTTTTTCCGTTGAACCGTATCGAAGAATTAGCTCTCTTTTACGGATTACAAATTTTCCTCAAAAAAAAATGACAACCAAGGGGAAAGGATTAACATTGATTCGAAGTTTTAAACAGGATATTAATCTTTTGTTTTTCAGCGCTTTACAACTTTTTCAAATTCGATTAACCCAAAATTAACAATTGCTTGTTATCAGGTCTTTTAAAAAAACAGGGTAATTTGTTTGTAAGTAGGTTTTGAATTTGTGGGGAAATGTTTAAGAAAAAACCGGGGTTGATTTTTGGTGAAAGGGGCAAAAAAGTGAATCCGGACTCCTTTGTGCCTCGCTCGAAGTTTTTTTTTCTTTTTTCAGACATTAAAATGAAGTTGGGGGTAGAAAGGATAAATATAACCGGATTCCACCGGTAGCAAAGTCACCGATCTTCTTGGTAGGATTAAAGGAGAAATTTCAATTGTACCCAAGAGGGTGGTCTAACAAAAAAAACTTGCACAATTAAAGTATTGTTTTTAATTTTATTGAAATTTAAAAATTATTTTTATGAAAAAGCACTACAGCACTACAGCACTACAGCACTACAGCAACAAAAATTTACCGGTAAATCCCTTGCTTTTACTTTCGTAATCCTTTTTGTTATTTTTTTCCAACCATATTCCTTTGCCCAAACAGCCGTGGCACGCATTTGGACTGATACATTTGGCGTTCAAGACACTTCTTTGAAAACACCCTTGGTAACCGACTCCTTATTAAATACCTTCATTGCAGGAACGGTGCAAAATACTAATTCGGGGGTGGATGTCCTTTTACGTAAATTAGATGCCCATGGCGACCTAATTTGGCAAACTACTTACACAAATTCAGGAGCATACCGAGATCAGGCCACCGACATTGCCCTCGATGATTCGGGCAATGTATATCTATGTGGTGCTTCTTATATAAACGGCAATCACTTCGATTTTCTGGTGCTTAAATTCGACCCCAGTGGCAATCTTTTATGGGATTACACCTATAATGCTAACGCCTCCTTAGCAGATGGAGCCACAGCATTGGCCTTGAGTAACGGTTCGGTTTTTGTCACCGGTCCGGCAACCTTTACGGGTAGCTATATTGATTTTTTAACCCTTCGAATTTCATCTGCCGGTACACTACTTTGGCAGAGTACCTACAACTATGTAAATTTTGCAGATGTACCCTTCGACATTGTGGTGCAGGATGGAAATGTGTTTGTAACCGGAGGAAGTCAAAACAATTTTAGTGACTGGGATTATGCCACCCTTCAAATGCTTGAAACCAATGGCAATGCCGTTGATACCTCCAGAACAGGCGGCACAGGTATTGGATTTGAATATGCTACTGAAGCGGTAGCAGACAACGATGGTTTTTACTACTTAACCGGAACCTTTTACAACAATGGAAGCAAAGATTTCAAAACCATAAAATTTGATGCCTCCCTGAATGTTGTTTGGGCGGCTACTTTTGATTTTGATGGAGAGGATGATGAGGCATTATCGATGGCAGTTGATACTAGCGGCAATGTATATGTAGCAGGGGTTAGCAGCGACAGCAGCAATAAACAGTTTACCATTGTAAAATACAATAGCAGTGGAACACAACAATGGGTACACAGAAGTGGAGGAATAAACAACGATCGTTCAACAAGAATTACTTGCGATGAAAGCGGTAACGTGTATGCCACCGGAGAAAGACATAACGGATTTAATTTAGATTTTTATACCCTTGCCCTAGATGAACAAGGTAATGTTTTATGGAGCAAATTGTTTAATGGCGGCAGCAATGGAGATGACAAGGCAAACATGATTGCTGTGGAAGACCAATACATCATTGTAAGCGGAACCACCACCATCAACGGGAATCAGGAATACATTAGTATTGCTTATGGAACTTTCAAAATGTCGCTCCCTCCTGATACGGGAAATGCTGTTTCGTCATCTCCTAACTGGTTCTATCCACAAAGCGGACAAATCCTCAATGACACGCTAGGAACAGCCAATATTCAATACTACACTTTACATCATGGACCTGCCCTATTCATCAAAGATGAAATACTCAGTTTTGTTTGGGCAAAAACAGATACCAGTTCAAGTACCTTAGATACCTTACAACGGATAGATCAAGTTATTTTCAATGCACAACAAACCCGTGTTTATGAATACGAAGAAAGTAAAAATTTTCTCAATTACTATTTAGCACATTGTGCTAGCGGAATTACAAATGTTAAGGGGTTTAAATGGCTTAGTATACCTGATGTGTACAGAAATGTTAATTTGTATTATACCTTTAACCAAGGTGGTATAAAACAAACATTTGTAAGTATGCCGGGCACCAAGCCAAAGATAGAATTAAAATACCTTGGTGCTGACACTTTATTGATTGATACCATTGATGGTTCCCTAGAGATAAAGGGAAGTACTGGGTCTATGAAATTTTCAAGACCCTATGCCTATGAAATAGATGCGCAAGGAAACATCATTCCAGGTAGTTTATTTTACCCTGCCTATCATCAAATCTCTTTGGGACGAATTCTTATCGACAACATTAGTTATAATATTAGTAATGCCTTGGTGGTAGTGATGGATCGTTGGCACCCTTTCAATCCAACAGGCGCACCGCAGGATAATTTAAATTGGAGTACTTTCTTCGGCACAACAACAGGAAGTGAATTCGTTGAAGCAACCTGTACTACTACTAATGATGACTTTTGTGTGCTTGGGAATTCGGAAGAGTTGTTTTATCCTACACTGTCAGGAATTACCATACCACCTGGACCAAATCTTCAGTACCAAAATGGATTTTTACTCCGACTAAGCCCAACCAAATCACCTGAGCATTTGGTGTTCTTTGGGGGAAGCTATACAGATAATGCGGAAGATGTTGTGGCCGGAAAAAACGACCAATGTATCGTAACTTTTAATACCAATAGCGATGATATTGTTGATATAAGCAACGTAGGGCTTAGTCTTACAACCGGTCCTACAAATCAAAACACTTTCGGATACATCATCGTTTTCAACCCAGATGGTACCATCGCTATGGATAGTTACATTCCAACTGCCGGTGGAGGCACCTTGTACAGCCGATCTGTAGCATACGACCCAGTGAATGATAAAATTTGCATTGTTGGTGAAACCAATACTGCATCAGGTTTTCCTCTAGAACCGCTTACCAATGCATATAATCAAGGATTTGGTGCTGCTTCCTATAATGGCTTCATCATGGAATTGGATGCAACCTTCCAACCAACTTGGTCAACACTTTTTGGAGGAGATGGAAGAGAGTCAATTTCTGGAGTGGATTATTTAGATGACCATTTAGTAATAATGGGTAGAACCTCGGTTCAAGACCTGAGTACAGATAATCCAAACAACAACCCATGCGAACCTACCTCAGATGGATCATTCCCAAACTGTGTTTATAATACCACCGGAACTTATAATCAAAATGAAATAAAAGGAGATTATGATAATTTCTTTGCAATTTTTGATGCGGATAAAAAACTAATTTGGTCTACCCCTTTCGGTGGTGATGGCGGTGAAGTTTACCTACTTGGTAGTCCTGACCATTACGACAGACTTGAGGCAAATTCATCAGGCTTTTACTTTCTTGGTCTTACAAATGACGAAAGCAATTTCCCATTTACACCAAACGCCAATTTCTTCCAAAGTTTTACAGCAAACGCTATTACTTATACAAATTTCATCGGCAAATTCAGTATAAGCGAACTAGGTGGTATAGAACTTAAATGGTGTAGTTTTATTGAAGGCATGGAAATTAGTGATATTTCTTGCAATAATAATCTCTTTGGAATAATTGGTATCAATATAGGCAATGCACTTGAACTGAATAATTGCACCGATAATCAGCAACCTAACACTTATAGTATTTGTAACAACAATGGTTTGGCTTATATTCAAACCGCTAATTCTATTAATAGAACTTGCATTAAAATGTTCGACAATAATGAAAATTTAATCTGGTCAACACTCTATGGAGACAATACACCTAACAATGGTTCGACCATTACATTTTCCAGTGACGAAATTCTAATCGGAGGCTCACTTCCGCTTACGACTTCCCCTTGGACTTTGGCCGACATCCCCGGCCCACAGGATTATTTTCAAAACAATAATCTTGGTGGTTTTAACGAAATGGCTCTTGCCTCCTTTGCCCTATCGAGTGTAATGAATATTGAAAAAAAAGAATTGGTTCAAGAATTACTCTCGCTCTACCCCAACCCCATTGAATCTTGGTTTTCAATTAACAATGCTTCACAAATAACCGCAATTGAAATTAGCAATATTTTGGGGCAATCCATTTACCAAAACGAAAATTTCCAAGCCCAAAATAATGAAAGAATCCCATTTCCAGAAACGGAAAAAGGTATGTATGTGGTAAGGATAAAAAATACCAAAGGCTTATGGAACTCTTATAAGGTAATAAAAAAATAGTGATAGTGACTTTTAGAATATTTGTATTATTCAGCCTCCTATGTCCATTTTTCGCTCTGGCACAGCATTGGGAAAAGGTTGGATTAACCCAGGCATCAATTGTTGATCTCTATACGGATTCTTCCAACAATGAGCTTTTTATCTGTGGAGGATTTCTTCAAACTCCGGATAGTTTAGTTTTAAATGGTATTGCAAAATATCATAACGGAATGATATCAAACCTTGGCCCTGGCTTTCTTGGCAATCCAATAACGAACTGTGCGGGTAAGATCAATGAGCAGCTCTATGTAGGAGGCTGGGCGGATCCTGCCATTGAACGCTCCATTGCTAAGTTCAACCCCATAACAGAAACTTGGACACCATTAATCAATGCGCCTTGGGGTGCTGTCAGGGGCTTTAAACAAATAGATAACCTACTGCATTACTATGGTTCTTTCGATTATGCTGACTCTGGCGCAACTTCGCAATACGTTGGTGTAATCATGAATGATACTTGTTACAACTCGCCATGGCTTGATCCTTACACCCAATCTTTTTCAAGTATTGTTATGGATATTGAAAAATTCCAAAACAAATTGTTTTTAGGCGGCAGCTTTACAGTAAATGGAAACAAAAGGGTTTTTTGTTATTTTGATAGTACAGGAGTTCATCAGGTTGGCCAGTGGAACTCTTCGAATGACCAAGTTGCATGTTTAGAAATATGGCAAAACAAATTAATCCTTGGAGGCTACTTTCCGGGAAATCCTACCTCCAATGATATTTCTCTTCTGACTTATGATGGTACTTCACTTAATCCTCTATTACCAGACAACCCATTTCTAATTGTTTATGCACTAAAAGCTTACCACAATTTACTTTTTATTGCCGGTTATCATAATGATTCCGCTTCCTGTGATGTTCAGGTTTTTGATGGAAACACCCTAACATCACTTACCCATTATCAGCTAAACAATGCCGTTCGAGACATGGAAATTATGGATGATACCCTTTTTATTGCAGGTTTTTTTCAAAACTGCTTTCCTCCTGATAATATAAGCGGTGTAGCTAAATATTCTGTAGCGGTTTCGCAATTAACGGGTTATAAGCAAACCGATAAGGAAACTGAAATGGATATCTCCATTTACCCCAACCCCATTGAATCTTGGTTTTCAATAAACAATGCTTCACAAATAACCGCAATTGAAATTAGCAATATTTTGGGGCAATCCATTTACCAAAACGAAAATTTCCAAGCCCAAAATAATGAAAGAATCCCATTTCCAGAAACGGGAAAAGGTATGTATGTGGTAAGGATAAAAAATACCAAAGGCTTGTGGAACTCTTATAAGGTAATAAAAAAATAGTGATAGTGACTTTTAGAATATTTGTATTATTCAGCTTCCTGTGTCCATTTTTCGCACGGGCACAGCATTGGGAAAAGGTTGGCACAAGAATTCCCAATGCTACTGTAGTTGATCTTTTTCTAGACTCCTCAAATCATCAACTTTTCATCTCTGGTGGGATTTTACAAACGGCAGATAGTTTAATCCTAAAAGGAATTGCCCTCTACCAAAATGGTGATATATTTAGCCTTGGCCCTGGTTTTCTTGGCAATCCAATAACCAACAGTGCCGGTAAAATCAATGGGCAGCTTTATGCAGGAGGCTGGGCGGATCCTGCCATTGAGCGCTCTATTGCCAAATTCAATCCACTAACAGCAACATGGACACCATTAACCAATGCGCCTTGGGGTGCTGTCAGGGGCTTTAAACAAATTGACAACCTCCTACATTATTATGGATCCTTCAATTATGCTGATTCTGGCGCAACTTCGCAATACGTTGGTGTAATCATGAATGATACTTGTTACAACTCGCCATGGCTTGATCCTTACACCCAATCTTTTTCAAGTATTGTTATGGATATTGAAAAATTCCAAAACAAATTGTTTTTAGGCGGCAGCTTTACAGTAAATGGAAACAAAAGGGTTTTTTGTTATTTTGATAGTACAGGAGTTCATCAGGTTGGCCAGTGGAACTCTTCGAATGACCAAGTTGCATGTTTAGAAATATGGCAAAACAAATTAATCCTTGGAGGCTACTTTCCGGGAAATCCTACCTCCAATGATATTTCTCTTCTGACTTATGATGGTACTTCACTTAATCCTCTATTACCAGACAACCCATTTCTAATTGTTTATGCACTAAAAGCTTACC
>JBILVQ010000183.1:0-6195 GCA_044370375.1 Bacteroidia bacterium | reverse complement strand
TTGAAACTCGCTACTGTTCCCAATAGGATAACCAAGGATGCCCTGGGAACTCCCGCAACTCCCTTGCTGGTTAGCATAAGCGTAAAAACCATTAGTAATTGCTGACCAAAACTCAGTTCAATACCTGCAGCCTGAGCCACAAAAACCGAGGCAAGCGACAAATAAAGCGTTGTTCCATCCAGATTAAAACTATATCCTGTTGGCATCACAAAAGAGACTATTTTTCTTGGAACCCCAAGTTTTTCCATGTTTTCCATGGCTTTGGGTAAGGCCGACTCAGAACTGGTGGTAGCAAAGGCGATACTTACCGGTTCGGCCACCGCTTTCAGAAACTGTCGAAAAGGCAATTTAATGATTAAGCCAACAGGGACCAACACCACCAGAATAAATACGGCAAGGGCAAGATAAAGAGTGCCTACCAATTTTAACAGGTTGGCCAAAACGCCAAATCCAAGAGAGGCCACCGTATGCGCAATGGCTGCTCCAACTGCGAAGGGAGCCAAATACATAATGATTTCGGTAAACTTGAACATTACTTCAGAAAGACTTTCGCAAAAATGAAGCATCGGGTCGCGCTTTTCCTTGGTTAACATGGCTGCGCCCATTCCAAACAACACCGAAAATACAACCACTTGCAATACCTGTCCCTCAGCCACCGATTTGGCAATATTCTCGGGAAAAACATGCAAAATAATATCGACCCAAGTTTGTGGCTTTACAACAGCAACGCTTTCAGCATTGCCGGTGCCGGCCATATTTACACCAACTCCTGCCTCTGTAAAATTAATGGCCGCTAATCCAATAAACAAGGCAACGGTTGTTACAATTTCAAAGTATAGCAACGACTTTGCTCCCATGCGACCTACCTGTTTCAAATTGGCATGACCGGCAATCCCGACCACAAGGGTTCCAAAGAGGAGCGGGGCCACCACCGATTTAATCAATTGTAGAAAAATGGAGGACAAAACCTTGCTTCCTTTGGCCACTTCTGGAAAATCTAAACCCAGCACAATGCCGAATACCATGCTCCATAAAATCCAGTGCGTGAATTTTCCATTCATCCACAAAAAAGGAAGGAAACAAAAAACGCCAAGCCAACGCAGCAACAACTCCGGCAGGGATCGCTCACCGGAGGAAACAGCCATGCCGGCTGCAACCATGAATAAACCGCATAGCAAAAGTACCTGACTAATTCTTTCCTTTTTCATCTGTAAGACTCAGCGTAAAATTAATTTCCTTGTCCTGAGGTCCACCCTTTAGTAAAATGTACAAATTCTTCCCGCTTTTGCGGTAGTGAATGGATTTTGGAAAATCATTTTTTTCATTTTCGCAAACAAAAGCTTCATTGGATTTTGATTTCACCAAAAAATCAACAGGCGCACTGTCTTTTTTTAACCAAACCCGATAAAGCATTTGATCATTTACCATTATTAAGGCCAACCTCTCCTGAAAACTAGTGTCTTTTTTACTTTCATTCATGAAAAAATATCCTTGCCCTGTGAGTTGGCCATCCGAGCGCTTTTTCCATTGTTCACAAAATCCCTGACCACCGTCTGTTTTGCCGCACCAATTTCCCACCAACCAATCATAATCCCTAACCGCGTTGTCAGGTGTTTGAGGTTGGAGAAGCAGGGTAAGACTGATACCCAATATGGCAAGAAATTGTAACATGCTATGGCGTTATGGTAAACTTGCCGGTATGTTGAGAGCCTTTTTGATCCAGCATTCGAACCAGGTATTGTCCTGCCTGTAGATTGGGCAAAGAAACTTCTCTGCTGCCGGCAAGTAGCTGCCCGGAAAAACAACGTTTTCCATCCAGAGCAAAAATCTCTATTTGCAGCGTTTGAGCGCTAGGTTCAGAAAACATCAGCGACTGTGGTCCTGCTACAAAGGAAAGCTTGGTGGCAGCCTCCATATCTTTTTCGCCTGTTATCAGGAAATGATGAAAAGTAACGGTGTTATTACCGGAGTTAGGAACGGCCAATGTGTCGGTTTGAAGATTGTAATAAATGTCTGCAGGACTGTTCAATCCGCTAACCACGGTTACACCGGTTCCTGCGGTAAAGGTACTATCGTAACGGGTAATTACATCGGGCGTCCAAGAAGCAAGGTAAAAATAACCGCCATTGCCCTTGGCGATGCCATCAATATTTCCTAAGGTGGTGGTTACCAAGGTAGTTTGGGTCGAGTCAGCCAAATTGATGGCCTTTACTTTAGCGCCACTTCCCCAACAAGCATAAACCAAGCGGGGATTGATACCATC
Organism: Bacteroidia bacterium; assembly: GCA_044370375.1. Taxonomy (GTDB): domain Bacteria; phylum Bacteroidota; class Bacteroidia; order UBA4408; family UBA4408; genus JBILVQ01. Next base: position 3,932 of record JBILVQ010000183.1, on the reverse strand, counting down.
ATATTCATCGTAAACAATTCCATTGGGTGTTTCAACAGTGTTATTGACAAACACGTTGTACTGCTGGGTAAAACGGTTTAAGCGATAAACTTTTTTGGCGGAAAAGTCGGTTACATACAAATTGCCGCTGTTATCATGTGTAATTCCGTTTAGAAACGATGCACCCATCGGCTGATTAAAAACAGAAACTCCGGTATTCAGATTAAAAGCCCTTACCCCTCCGCCAACGCAAGCATAAAGTATGCTATCTACAATTTCTATTCCGTAAGGAGCATTGGAAAGGCTTACAAAGGTGCTGAGTGTTCCATTAGGGCTGCGCTTCAAAATTAAGTTTGAATTGGTGTTACCAATATAATAACAATTGTTTGCCGGATAGTAATCAACACTTTCAGGTCCTTGATAAGTTTGAGCATAACTATCAAAAAAGCAGATAGTTAATGCAATTGACAGAAATAATTGGTTGAGGTGTTTCATGGAAAGCCCTGTTTTGGTTTAATTTTTTGTGGATTTATGTTGCAAGTCTAATGTTTTAAATGGTTATATTTGTAAGTGCATTAAATTAATTGATTAATTTTTTTCACAAATTCGACTATTCAATAACCGTTTTGGCCAAAGCTATGACTGACGAAAAATTGCAAACGAACAATGAATCAACTGATCAACAGGAGATTCAAGGTGTTGGGGTTCAGGATACTGCACAGCAGGAATTAAACCCACAGGAACCGGTAAGCACCACTAACCCGGAAGAAATTACCCTAAAAACAGAATCCGGCGAAATTTTGATTGCCCCTGCTGATGTGCAGGAGGAGGAACTAGAGATGGTGGCCGTTGATTCCACGCTTTCGAAAGAAAATCTGGTCCTTCGTTTGAAAGAACTCCTGGAATCAGGAAAGGAAAACTTTAACAAAGCCTTGGCCGAATCGAACGGGTTGAAACAGGTTTTTAAGAACAAAATCCGTGAAGAAAGAGAGCATTTTCGTCAGCAATTTGTTGAAAACGAACCGGAGGGAGAAGCTGTTCCTTTTCAGTTTTCGGCCATCGATACAGAAATTCAACATTTGTTTCAGCAGTTTGATCTAAGAAGAAAGGAGATTAGACAACAAAAAGAACAAGAGCAAAAAAAGAACGCTGAAAAAAGGAAAGAAATTCTAGAGGAATTAAAGGTTCTGGTAGAAAATTTTGATTCCGGTGAATCAACCTTAATAAACCTCAAAGAAGGTTTTGAAAAGATTCATCAATTGCAGGAAAAATGGAGAAACTCCGGAATGGTGGATGCTGCGGCCGTCCTTAACCTGAATAATTCCTACAAATTCTATATGGATAAATTCTATGAATTTGTCCGGTTGAACCAAGAATTACGCGAATACGATTATAAAAAGAACCTCACCATTAAAACGGAATTGGTGAACAAGGCCGAGGACCTGAAGTCGGAAGAATCGATTCGAAAAGCCATTGATGCTTACAAGCAATTAAAAGAACAATGGATGGAGGCGGGGCCCGTGCATCCTGATTTAAAAGATACCCTTTGGGATCGCTTTAAAATGGCCGGTGATGCTGTTTTTCAAAGGTTAACCGATTACAACGAAGAACAAAAGAAACATGCCACGGAATTTTTGGCCAAAAAAACAGAATTGATTCAGGAAATGAATGCTGCCATTGAAACCTGGCCAGATAATCATAATGGTTGGCAAAAGCTGTCAGAAAAAGTAAACGAAATTTTTGATCGTTGGAAAGCCGTTGGGTTTCTTCCCTCTAAAGAAAACGAAGATATCTGGAATATCTTCAAAGCCAAAAGGGATGATTTTTTTAAAGCCAAGGAGAATTTTTACGATAACCTGAAAAAAGTACATCAGGAAAACTTAAAAATTAAAAACGATTTGGTAGCCCAAGCCGAAGCGGTGCGTGAAAGTACCGATTGGAAAAAAACTGCCGATTTATTAAAGCGCCTGCAAGAAAACTGGAAAAAATCCGGTCCGGTGCAACACAAATACTCAGAAAAACTTTGGCAACGGTTCAGAGCAGCCTGTGATGCTTTTTTTGAAAACAAAAAGCTACATTTCGCAGAACAGGATGCCGCCAATAGCGAAAACCTTGCTTTGAAGGAAGCCCTCATTGAAAGAATTAATCAATATCAACCCAAGGAGGATCCTAACATTACTTTTGAAGAACTACGTGCATTTCAAAATGAATGGCTAACACTTGGTCATGTTCCCTTTAAAGAAAAGGAAAGAATTGGTGCCGCCTACAAAGCTGCCTTGGATAAGCATTTCGATGGCCTTAGAGCCTCTCATGCAGAAAGAAATAAAGCCTATGCAGAAAACAAATTTTCGAGTTTGATTAATTCGCCCGGCGGAAAAAATAAAGTTGCCGATGAAATTTATTCCTTGCAGGATAAAATCAAACGCAAAGAAAGTGAAGCTTCAACCCTGGAAAATAACATCGGTTTTTTTGCCCGTTCAAAGGGAGCAGAAGCCATGATCAAGGATACCGAAAGAAAAATTCAGGGTATCAAAGACGAAATCAAGAAACTGAGAGATCAGATTCGTGTTGCCCGCGATTTGGTTCAACCCAAAGCACCTGCCGCTCCAAAAGAAGAAGCTCCGGCAGCAGAAAATTAAACTTTGCTGAATAAAAAAAGCCCCCAATCAGTGCATGTTTGGGGGCTTTTTTTATTTTGTTATGATCAAAAAAGGCTTAATGGACATTTTTAATGCTAAAAACCTCTGAATGCTTTGCTATGCTTAGTTTTGAGGCAATTGAAAGGTCATGAATAAAAAAAGTGCTTTTATTGCAACAGCTCTCGTGTCAGAAAATATGGTCTGGTAAACGGTAAACAGCGTTACAAATGCCATGATTGTAACCGGCAATTTTTGGGAGGCAGCCGATTAAATGCACCTGAACTTTGGGATGAATATGTTTATGGAAAACAAACCTATGCTCAACTTGCCATCAAGTACAGCTGTTCAGTAAAGACTATCCAGCGGAAAATTGATTGTTATAAAGTTACCTTGAGCGAGCCACACAGACGAAGCGTAATTGTACTGATGGACACCACTTATTGGGGGCGTGGCTTTGGAGTAATGCTTTTTAAGGATAGTCTAAGCGGCCATAATTTGTTAAAGTATTATGTACGCAACGAAATTAATGCGCTTTACCAACAAGGAATTAGTGAACTCAAAGCCAAAGGCTTTACCATTTTAGCCATTGTATGTGATGGGCGCAAAGGGCTCATTCAAGCCTTTAAAGACATTCCCGTACAGATGTGCCAGTTCCACCAAGCAGCGATAATTAGGCGATACCTAACAAAAAAACCAAAACTTCAGGCGGCAAAAGAACTTATTCTGGTGGTGGATTTAATGAAGAAAACAGACAAAGAATCTTTTATTGGAGCACTACAAGAGTGGTTTTATAAATGGCAGTGGTTCTTAGATGAGCGAAGCACCAACCCTGAAACAGGAAAAACCTATTATACCCATAAGCGCTTACGGAGCGCATCAAGAAGTTTAAAAAACAATCTTCCTTGGTTGTTTACGTGGTATGATCACTCTGAAGTCAAAATACCCAATACTACAAATGCTATAGATGGGCATTTTGCCGACTTGAAAAACAAATTACGCAACCACAATGGTCTATCAATAGAGCGAAAACGCAAGTTTATAGATGAGTTTTTAAAGGCATAAGGGCATCTGAATAAATCAATAGGGCTACCGAAGTAACCCTATTGAAATGACTTATTCGTCAGCCAACTGCACTATCCCTGGCAGGTTGCTCTCCAGCAGAGCCTACTTCCGTTTATACAGCTAACGCTAAGCTATGACTAAGACCAGATGTAGATCAAATTACATAAAAATAAAAAGCATTAAAAATGTCCATTAGAGAACATCGTCCTCAAAACAGCATTAAAAATGTCCATTACTCCACAATGTACTATT
>JBILVQ010000030.1:0-20729 GCA_044370375.1 Bacteroidia bacterium | reverse complement strand
ATCGGCAAGATCTTGCATCCCATTAAACGGATCAATCAGCTTTCCCAAATCATCTTGATTGCAACTTATTGCCAGTGCATTGATGGTAAAATCTCTTCTTAATTGGTCATCTTCAATGCTACCATTTTCAACAATGGGTTTACGACTATCACTTCTGTATGATTCTTTCCTTGCGCCTACGAACTCTACATCAAAGTCGAGGTAGCGGAACATGGCCGTTCCAAAATTTTTAAAAACAGTAACCTGTGTAGTGTTGGGAAGCATGTGGGCAGCTTGTGTAGCCAGTTGTTCACCCGAACCTAAAACAACAAAATCAATATCCTTGCAGGGTCTGCCTAACAACAGGTCTCTCACATAACCGCCTACCACATAAACCGGTTGCCGGCTTTCAGCAGCAATTGCTGCCACTACCTTAAAAGGTTCCTGATTAAAGAGCTCACGAAAATTAACGCCAGCGTAATTTTTCTCTGTTGAGGGCTTTGCTTCTTTCACAATGCGAAATTAGTGGGTTAAGAATTAATTATTCAAAACTCAGGTAGAAATCATTTAGCCTTTTTGCAAACATGGCCGGTTTAAAACCATCACACAACAAGCGGGCGTTTTCTTTAAAGGGACCGAAAGAATTTGGATCTTTAAAATAATCAGTCATGATTTGGGTTAATTGATCACTGTTATTAGGATCAAAGTAGGGAATTCCCGATGGTGCAATTTCTCGGTGTACTGCTATATCAGATGCAATAAAACTTGAATTGGTGGCCATTGCTTGCATTAATAAATGTGCTGAGGTTTCTTTGAGCGTTGGAATAAGCACCAAACTGGCCTTTTTGTATAAATGCCTTAACAGCATCGTATTTACTTTAGGCAAAAAGAAAATTTTCTTTTCCAGTCCTAATTCTCTTGCATACACTTTAAGGGTGTTAATATAAACAGATTCTCTTCCCACAATAAAAAGTGGTAAAATGGTAATGCTTTGCAAGTAAACACGGTTATAGGCTTGCATAAGGACTTCAAGGTTTCCGTTTTTTCCGCCCGATGCAACGCTTAAAAGGAACTCCTGTGGGAGGTAATAAAACGGATCTCCCTTTTCGGGAGCGTTGGCTTCTTCAAAGAATCCCTTGTCAACCGGATTATTGAGGACAAAAATTTTTTTTGATGGGACCTTTAGTTTTTCCTGAAACAATTCAGAAGCAAAAATTGAGGGAAGAATCAAATGGTCGGTTTTTTTTATCTTTTTTTCGAAAGATGATTTTAGCAATGACCTATCCAGAAAACTAAGATTTTCAATGTTTAATAATTCTGCTGAATTTTGAAAACTGATTACCTTTTCGGCTTTTTTACCTGGAGGTAAATCGGCCGGGACCTCGCCTGTTAATCCATGATAAACCCTTAATCGTTGCTCGAAAATTTGTTTGCCAATGCCAATTTCTTTCCAATAAAAGGTTAAAAGTTTATGAAGATTTCCTTCGGGCTGCATCAGCTTTACCGAGGCTGCACGGTTACTGAAGTCCTTTATGTGGTAGCGACCTGTTTTATCAGAAAACAAAAAATACTTGTTTTCAGGATAATAATCTGAAATAATCTGAATAAGGTTTCTCGAAAAAACTCCTTCTTCACCTCCATTTTGTAGTGCCTTTCTGGCGTCAAACCCTATATTCATGAATGTAGGCTTGGGTATAAATGAAACCGATGGAAGAACTCAAAAGATGGCAAATGCCATGAGCGTCTCGGCCTAAATAGAATATGATTTAATTCAACAATTGTCATTGGCTATGAGGTAGTCACTGCTTTAAAATTTTATGATTTTTTATTTTTAAACGGAAACATTGAATTCGCGTAAGGCTTGATTGAGAGAGGTTTTCAAATCTGTGCTTGCTTTTCGTTTACCAATGATCAAGGCGCAAGGTACACCGAATTCTCCGGCAGGAAATTTTTTTTGATAGGTGCCGGGAATCACCACGCTTCTTTCAGGTACGTGGCCTATTAATTCAATGGTTTGACTGCCACTAACGTCCAGAATTTTTGTGCTACCTGTTAAAACCACATTGGCCCCTAAAACAGCCTCCATACCAACACGAACACCCTCAACCACAATGCTTCTGGAGCCAATAAACGCGTTGTCTTCAATGATGACAGGTGAAGCCTGCAAAGGTTCCAACACACCACCAATTCCAACTCCGCCGCTTAAATGCACATTTTTCCCGATTTGAGCGCAGGAACCAACTGTTGCCCAAGTATCAACCATGGTTCCGGTATCAACCCTTGCACCGATGTTTACGTAACTAGGCATAAGGATACAACCCGGTGCAATATAGCTCCCGTAGCGGGCAACAGCCGTTGGAACCACCCTGATACCGAGTTGTTCAAAATTTTTTTTAAGCGGAATTTTATCGAAAAACTCAATTTCCCCTGCCTCAATTTTACGGTTACTAACAATGCCAAAGTACAATAAAACCGCCTTCTTCACCCATTCGTTTACTTTCCAGTTTATTCCCGAAGGCTCTGCAACTCTAATGAGTCCTTTATCCAATTGTTCAATCGTTTCTTCAACAGCCTTCCGATGCTGCCCTTCTCTTAACAACTCCCGGTTTTCCCAAGTTTCTTCAATTAATGCCTGCATATTCATGGTTTACCTCACTTAAACATTTATTTTTGTGCAAAGTAAATATTTTAATGATTCCTTTCGCACCTCCTTACATTGATGAGGAAATGATTCAGGCCGTAGCGGACACCCTTCGCTCAGGTTGGATTACCACCGGACCTAAAACCAAATTGTTTGAAAAAGAACTTGCTGCATACTGCGGTGTTAAGGAGGTTATCGCACTCAATTCCGCTACTGCGGGCCTTGAAATAATGTTGCGTTGGTTCGGGGTGAAGGAGGGAGACGAAGTCATTGTTCCTGCTTACACGTATTCAGCAACGGCCAATGTGGTTGTTCACTGCGGAGCCAAACCCATTTTTGTTGATATTGATCCTTTTACCTTTAACATGGATCCCAAAGCGGTTCAAAAAGCGATTTCTCCGCGCACCAAAGTTATTATGCCTGTGGATTTTGGAGGATTGCCCGCCAATTACCCGGCTTTTTACGAAATAGTCAATCAAGAGACGATTAAAAAATTATTCATTCCACAAAGTGAAAACCAAAGGACACTGGGCAGAATAATGCTTTTGGCGGATGCCGCACATTCTTTTGGTGCCTCTATTAATGAGAAGAAAACCGGTTCTTGGGCCGATTGCTCTGTTTTTTCTTTTCATGCCGTTAAAAATTTAACCACCGCAGAAGGTGGTGCTGTGGCCCTTCATTTTGATGAAAATTTCAACAATCGTCATATTTACGAGCAACTTTGTATTTCAACATTACACGGTCAAAACAAAGATGCTTTGGCAAAAATGAAAAAAGGAAACTGGAAATACGATATTGTGGAAGCAGGGTATAAGTCAAATATGACCGATATCAACGCTTCACTGGGTTTGGTACAATTAAAGAAGTATGATAGCTTTTTAATGCCTCAAAGAAAAGCCGTTTGTGATTACTATTCCAATCGACTTAAAGAGGTGGATGGATTAAGGCTGCCTTTATTTCAATACACAGAAGCGGAAAATCATTTTCAATCTTCTTACCATTTGTTTCCGCTCATCCTTGAAAAGGCTTCCATGGAACAACGCGATGCCATTATTCAAAAGATGGCCGAAAAAGAGGTAGCAAGCAATGTACATTTTCTTCCTGTACCGGCTACCTCCTTTTATCGGAACCTTGGCTACAGCATGGACGATTATCCTCTCGCGCAAAAAAACTTCGAGCAGGAAATTTCTCTTCCGGTATTTTCAATGATGACCCCTGATCAGATGAAGATGGTAATGGATGTGTTTCTTGAAGTCTATTTTGAAGTAATGCATTAGGATGAAGAGAATCTTGGATGTTTTCGGTTCGCTTCTTGGAATCATTTTTCTTTCACCGGTTTTTTTGCTTGTTTTTTTTTGGATAAAATGGGATGATGGTGGAAAGGTTTTTTTTGTTCAATCAAGGGTAGGGCAGGACAACCGGGATTTCAAAATGTTTAAGTTCAGAAGTATGAAGGCCGGTTCAGATAAAAAAGGTTTGCTTACCGTGGGTTCGGCAGATGCAAGAATCACTGGTCCGGGAAGGTTTTTGCGGAAATATAAAATTGATGAACTGCCGCAGTTGTTCAATGTTTTGATCGGAGATATGAGTTTGGTAGGACCCAGGCCTGAAGTTAGAAAGTATGTTGATTTGTACACGGCTGAGCAATTTCGGGCTTTAGCGGTTAAACCCGGAATCACCGATCCTGTTTCTTTGCATTATTTTGAAGAGTCGGATTTGCTGGCCAAATCAAACAATCCCGAGAAAACTTACATTGAAGAAATTATGCCCAAAAAATTGCTTTTGGCGCTTGAATATGCTCAAAAATCTAACGTTTTCCTTGATATCAAAATTATACTGTTAACCATAAAAAGGATTATTCTCAATTGACTTGCACAAAGTGGCCTGAAATTTGTATAATTTTTTGAAAACCTTATCCTATGCGTTCTTTTTCAAACAACTCATTTTTTATTAAGCCTTCTGTTTTCTTACTTTTTGCTGCCTGTTTTTTTTCCTTCACCACGCTTCTGTCGCAACCCATCAATAATTCAAGTTTCGAATCCTGGACCATGACTCAGTTTTTTGATGAGCCCAACGGATTCGTAAGCACTAATTTTCAAACCTACATTTATAACGGAGGTGGGAATGTAGAAAAAATCAACCCTGCCTTTGCGGGTAACCATCATTTAAAATTAACTACGGTTTCTGTAGCAGACGATACGATTCCTGGCGCTGTTTTCGTTGGCTTTCCTTCAGGAAGTACACTCAATGGCGGTGTGCCTTTTACTGCTCGTCCTGATTCTTTGGTAGGTTACGCAAGGTATTCAATCCAACCCAATGATACCGCTAACATCATTGTACTTTTTAAAAGTAATACTATTCCGGCCGGATTTGGCAAAGTTTCTTTTCATGGCAATCAATCCGGTTTTGTCCGCTTTAGTGTGCCAATTGTTTGGGTTTTACCTCAAAATCCTGATACCTTAGGTGCTTTTATTATTTCTTCAAATACTGATTATCCTGCGGTTCCCGGCTCAACTATAGAGTTGGATGAACTTAATTTTGTTGGTTCATCAACAGCCGCTTTTCCCAATGGAGATTTCGAATCATGGACGCCAACACAATCGTTGGAGCCCGATGGCTGGAATACCATCAACTTCCTGAATATTACTGCTACGCCTTGTGTTACTCAATCTACCGATGCTATTGATGGAAATTACAGTGCAAGAATAGAAACCGTTATTACACCTTATGGCGATACACTAGGCTTTATGACCAATGGCGATATTAGTTCCCCGTTGCTCCAAGGTGGTATGCCGGTAAGTCAAAACCCCATGATGATTAGCGGTTTCTATAAGTATAATCCTGTTGGACCTGATACAGCCCTTGTTGGTTCTATTGTTACCAAATACGATAACGTTTTTGGTGTAAGCGTTCGTTTGGACTCCTCATTGGTTAAGTTAACCGCAACCAACACCTGGACACCTTTTTCATTGAATTTTTCTTACAACGGATTCCCTATTGTGGATACCTTGAACCTATCCATTGCTTCCAGCAATATTGAAGAAAATGGTAATTATCTCGGTGTTGGAAGTGCTTTGCTCATCGACAAATTAGAGGTTTTCTACAATCCGGTAGGCGAGCCACAAGGACTTACCTTCAGCAAAAATATTACAGGCGTTTATTGGGATGAAACAGGAACACTTTTCCTGCGTCAGAACACTAACAAATTGACCGAAGGAACACTTTTCATTTATGATGGAGCCGGAAGAATGGTGCATAGTCAAAAGGTTGGCGCACAGGTAACCCAACAGGTTGATTTTCATTCATGGGTTTCAGGAATTTATTCTTATCGATTAATTGGTGAAAGAATTTCCACCGGGAAGTTTACCTTTGCCCAATAATCATCTAAGTTTTTTTTGGTGCAAATAAGTCCCTTTACGGGTTTCAGAGCTTTCGGTTCTGTGGCAGGAAAATTTCTTGAACAACCGGCAAAGTATGCAAGGCTTGTTTCCTATTTACCCGATTGGGAAGGCCTGATACAAGCCTCACGCGATAGGGAAAAAAGACCCAACCACAACGCTTTGTTAAAGGAAGTTTTTACCGAACAACTTCAAAGCTTTTTTGCGAAATATTCAAAAGTTAAAGAACACGTTGAGGCTTTTAGTTCTCCCTCTACTTTAACCATTACCACCGGTCATCAGTTGGTATTGGCTGGTGGACCCGCATATTTGTATTACAAAATTGCCACTGTTATTGCACTTTCCAGACAACTTAGTGTTTTAACGGGAAATAAAGTTGTTCCGGTTTTTTGGCTGGCTTCAGAAGATCACGATATTGAAGAAATTAAGGAAGGGAACATCAAAGGAAAATCCTATCGATGGGATGGAAATTGGGAGGGATATTCCGGGGTGTTGCCTACCAATTTGTTGCAGGATTGGAAGTCACGTTTAATACAAGAACTCCAACAGTCAGGAGCTCCTTCTTATTTAACGGAAAGGATTGAAAAGGCTTATGCGCCTGACAGCAATTTGGCAGAATCAACCACTCGTTTCATCATGGATGTGTTTGGCGATTCCGGTTTGTTGGTGCTAAACCCTGACCATCCGCAATTGAAAGCACTTTTTGCTACCTTAATGCAACAAGAGTTGGAGCATCAATCATCCATGAAAAGTATGTTGCCGGTTTTGGAGGAATGGCCCGAAATATGGGAAAATCCAAAGCTTGAGCCGCAGGTAAAACCGCGCGAAATAAATTTGTTTTTTCTTCACGAAAAGAAAAGGTTAAGGATTATTCGACATGAAGAAAATTATTTTTCGGCAGGGGATCTAACCCTTGGAAATCTTTCGGAAGTTCTCAATACCCTTCATACTGCCCCTGAGAAATTTAGTCCAAATGTTGTGCTCAGGCCATTGTATCAGGAGACCATTTTGCCCAATGTGGCTTATGTGGGTGGTCCCGGAGAAATCCATTATTGGCTGGAGCTAAAGCCAGTTTTCGATGCCTTTGGTGTTTTTTATCCTGTTTTGCTTCCTCGGCTGTCTTTGGTAGTCTTGATGGAAAAACATTTGGAGAAGTGGCAAAATCTAGGTTTAACATTGTCTGATTTTAAAGAGGATTTATCCCTTATTCAAAAAAAGCAACTGGAGAAAATGGGGGATGACCCGGTTGACTGGGAGCAAATAATAGGGCGCATGGAAAATGAATACCATGAGCTGAGAAGCAAGGTTGGAATCATTGACCCAACGCTTCAGCCAGGGGTTATGGCAGAAATGAGCAAGACGTTACAGGGCCTGCAAAATGTGAAAGGCAAGTTAACCAAAGCCCTAAAGGTGAAAAATGAAACCGTTTTAAGGCAAAGCGAGAAAATTTATTCAGAAGTATTTCCTGAAAATACTCCACAAGAAAGAATTGAAACCGGACTAGGTTTGGAATGGCAGGTAGGACCCGGGTTTATTGAAAAAATTGTTTCAGGTGATGTAATGCCGGGCGATGTAAACAGCTATTTGCTAAGTTATTGATTACTCTTCCTCATCATGCTGGTCTGAAAGGTAAATGTCCACAAGACCTTCAGGAACCTTCACCGTTATTTGTTTTAACAGGCGATCAACATTTTCAATTAATTCATCTCTTATTGGAATCAAAATTTCTTTTCCACCTGGGTGCATTACCTGAAAAAGGTCGTGTTGCGGATACGCCAAAACATCTTTGATTTTTCCCAGGAGCCCTGAATTGCTATCGATTAATTGAAAACCGATAATTTCATGGTAGTAAAACTTATTTCCGCTTAGTGTCGGTAAATGACTCAGCGGAAGAAATAGGGAGGAGCCTTTCAGTCCGTTTGCTTTTTCAATGCTATCCACGGTCTCAAGTAGGATAGAGGCCTCCATCCCATGTTTTAATTTTAACCTGTTTATTTTGTAAGGTACTATCCCCGTTTTCGTTTCCACAAAAAGACCTGTTACCTGGAGGTAATTGGCTGGGTTATCGCAATCGAAACGCATTGATAATTCACCTTTTAGACCGATAGGCTTACCAAGTGTTCCCAAAAAAAATAGTTGATCTTTAAGCATGAGGATGTGTTGTAGGGCTAAAAAAAAAGCCCGCTAATGCAGGCTTTTTAAGAAAATTGTTGGCTAATTATGCTTCTGCAGCAGGTGTTTCTTCTGAAGGAGCTTCCTCAGCTGATTCAGAGGCCTGAGCAGTGGCAGCATTTTGTTTTGCAACAATTGCCTTTGCTTTGGCTTCGTCTCTGGCTTTTTCAGCAGCTAAACGAGCACGCTTATCTTCTTCTTTTGATCCACTCAGTTTCTGAACTTTGTTGGCGATTTTGCTTTCTTTTTCAGATAACCATTTGTCGAATCTGGCATCAGCAATTTCAGGAGTAAGGGCTCCTTTGGCGATTCCTTTCAATAAGTGGTTTTTGTACATTACCCCTTTGTAAGAAAGAATTGCACGGGTAGTGTCGGTGGGTTGGGCTCCATTCTGAAGCCAGTAAAGGGTACGATCGAAATCCAACTCAATGGTAGCTGGATTTGTGTTCGGATTGTAAGTGCCTAATTTTTCAATAAACTTACCATCTCTCGGTGCACGACCGTCCGCAATTACAATGTGAAAGAAGGCGAAACCTTTCTTTCCGTGTCTTTGTAATCTGATTTTCGCAGGCATTTTTTGTTTTTTTAAATGTGGCGCAAATATCGTAATTATTTTGTTTCAAAAAACCTTCTGCCAAATTTTATAAGAAAATTCGGCTTGAGTTATTAACATTTGCTTGCCACTCAGGACTTTAGCCCCGCGAATGGAGCACTCCTGAAGCAATAATGAAGGGTCGGGATTATAAATTAAATCAAGTACAAAGTGCTTATTTCCAATCGATTCTAGCGGAAGCGGGGGCTTTTCATCAATATTGGGGTACATGCCCACAGGGGTGGTATTGATGATCAGCGGGCAAGTCGCAATGAATTGAGGATTCAGGTTATCCCATGAAAGACAATCGGTTGATCTTTTTTCTCTCGAAACAAAATGGAAGGGAATCTTCAATTCTCGCAGGGCAAAAGCTACGGTTCGCGATGAACCCCCGGTTCCTAATATTAATGCTGCGGAAGGCAATGGCTCATTTTGAAATAAGGAAGCAAAGGAGGCCCTGATTCCTTCTATGTCGGTATTATACCCCTTGGTGATAAAGTTCTTTGTGTTTTTTCTTTCAATGGTAATGGTGTTTACTGCACCAATTTGAGCAGCCGTTTCATCTACCTCATCCAAAAGAGGGATAATCTGTTGCTTATAGGGAATGGTAACGTTTATGCCACAAAGTTGGGGATGGGAAATGATTAACTCTTTGAAAGTCAATTCATTCAGCTCGGGTAATTCGAACAACGAATATTTACGGTTTATAATACCCTCCTGAGCGAATTTTTGCTTGAAGTAGGCTGGAGAAAAGGAGTGTGAAAGCGGGAAGCCAATTAAACCTAGCTCAAGGCTCATTTTTCATTTTGGATTTGATTAACCCAAAAATAACCGGAAGCACCGAAACGAAGATGATTCCCAAGGTTACCATTGAAAAGTTTTTCTTCACAAATTCATTAGAGCCCAAAAGGTATCCGGCCCAAATGAATATATTGATCCAAAGAATACTGCCTAAAATACTATAGGAAAGGAAGCGTTTATAGGTCATACTTCCAATTCCAGCCACAAAAGGCGCAAATGTTCTAATAATTGGAACAAAGCGGGCCATTATGACCGTTTTTCCACCATGTTTTGCATAAAAATCCTGTGTTTTGGTCAAATACTCCTGCTTTAAAAAGCGGATTTTCCCCTCAAAAGCTCTTGGTCCAATATTTTTTCCAATAAAATAATTAGAGTTATCGCCTAAAAAAACCGCAACAAACAGCAACAGGATAAGCAGGAGAGGGTTCAACAAACCAAGTCCGCAAATGGTACCGGCAGCAAACAAAAGACTATCTCCGGGCAAAAAGGGGGTAACCACCAAACCGGTTTCGCAGAAAACAATCAAAAACAAAATCAGGTAGGTACTTGATTGGTAGGTGGTAACAATTTCGAAAAGATGTTTATCAATGTGCAGGATAAAATCTATCAAGTTTTTAATTAACTCCATTGTATTAAATTACTGATAATTAGTTTTTTAAACTATTATTTATTTGCAGAAGTGAATTCCAACCACTTCATGATTCCTCCTTCTAAATTGTATAAATTATCGAAAGGCTGAACCACCTCATTGTTTTCGAGAGCCATTACAACGGCAGCCGAGCGTGCTCCGCTTTTGCAATGAATGACCACCTTTACATCTCTTCTAATTTCATCCAAACGATTAATAATTTCAGACATAGGCATTAGCAGTCCATTCATGTTCACCTCATCAAATTCATGTTCTTCACGAACATCAATCAATTGAAAATCCACCCCTTCGTCCATCATTTGTTTGAGTTCAATCACAGAAACACTCTTCATTGTATATTCAAATTATTTTGTTGACTTTAAATTCAGGTCCAGATCTTTTGGCAAGTGCTGGAAAAAGGTATCACCGCGAAGCCCTAACCTTAAGGTTTCTAATGGAATAAGGTCGTTGGGGGCAATATTACCCAGATTTACATTGGCCCCGAATTGTTTGATAAACCAAACCTGCTGCGCCTTTAGTGGAGCCTCCCACATAATGGCATCGGGATTTACTTTTGCCGTGATTTTATCCACCAACATCACATGGGTTTTTCCATTGCTATGGTAAATTCCAACCGTGCCGCTTTCTCTTGCCTCTGCAATAACTTTCCAACTACCTGCGGCTAATTCCTTGTTCATCATGGTAATCCATTTTCCGGGATGAATGATGATTCCCTCTTCTTTGGAACCTACTTCTGAAAGCACCTTACAGCGCTGGCTAAGTTTTGAAATATACTCGCACTTAAGTTGATGGTCCATGTTTACTGATCCATCCGATACCTCAGCCATGGTCATTTTAAATTTGTCGAGGTAACGAAGGTAATCCTCAAATTTTCCTCTAATAACAAAGGCCTCAAAAAGGGTTCCTCCAAAGTAACATTCAATGCCTGCACTTTGGTAAAGCTTTATCTTTTCTGCCAGCTTGTTGGTAATGAGGGAGGTTCCAAAACCCAATTTAACCAGATCAACTAGTTCAACTGATGAATCAATAAAATTCTCCACTTCCCTTATACTCAGTCCTTTATCCATCACCATCGTAATTCCCTTTTGTCTGGGTTTTGCGGGTCGTTCCGGTAAAAAAGGTAATTCAAAATTCATCATAAAGGGCGGTAAGTTTCAATGAGCAATAATATATCGGTATCCAATCCCAGTTTTGGTTCAAAGTCCAGAAATAGGGTATGGTCTGAAAAATCTAGGAAAAGTGCTTCTTGCAATGCAACCAAGCCTTCTTTTTTGTAACCTGCAAGGATAGAAACAGCGGCAAGCCTGTACCATACTGCAGCAATGCCGGGGTTTGTTACGCTACCTTCCTTTAACAAAGTAAGGCATTTTTCGAAACGATTTTCTGAATAAAGCAGCAGTGATAAATCAAGCCTAGCTTCCCAATTGTCGGGTTCCAGACCAATGGTCATCCAAAAAGCAAATTCGGCTTCTTCAATGAATCCTGCTTTAAAATGTAAGTCGGCAATGATGTACCAATATTCACCATTCCGGGGTTCAAGATCAAGGGCACGTTTCAGTTGGTAAATACTTTCTTGGTAGTTACCTTCCATGCCTGCAACCACTCCTAAGCCGGCATAAGCAGGGGTAAATTCAGGATCCTGTTGAATAGATTTTGTATAATAGTAAGCGGCTTCCCGTGTGGCGCCTAATTTTTCGAAGCACTCGCCAATGTTGTAATTGGTAAATTCGTCCGGGTCCTCAAATTCAAAAGTTTGTTTGTAAACATCAATACTTTCGCGGTATTTACCCATTTCTGCAAGCGCATTGGCCTTGTTGTAATAGGCAGAAGAAAAATTTTCCTGAATAGCAATGGAATAATCAAAGGCCTGAATGGCTTCATTATAGCGCTCTAGTTTGCTATAAGTTATGCCCAAATTAAACCATCCTGAAACCGAGTAGGGGTCTTTGTCAAGGTATTCGTTGTAATACTGAATGCTGTCTTCAATTTTTCCGGACTCATCAAAACACCAAGCCAGTTCATACAAGGCCAGTTCGTTTTCCGGATTAAGGGCCAGCACTTTTTTCAGGCAATTGATGGCCTTATCAAAGTCCTTTTTGTTGGCGTATTCTATCGACAACAAAAGGAGTATTTCCTCATGGTCCGTGCTGTATTTAAGCGCTGTTCTGAAACTTGAAATGGCCTTATCGTGTTCGTTCAGGTGACTGTAAAGGGTTCCTCTGGTAACATAAATTTCTTCGTTGTTTGGGTCGAAATTTTCGGCTTCGGTAAGAATTTCAAAAGCCTTGGTTACCTGATTGGAAGCCCCCAAAAGCTGTGCTTTTCTTACCATGAAGCTAATGGAAAATGGATGTTGACGTAAACCCAGCTGAACAGCCTGAAGAGCTTTGGTAAAATCTTTGTTTTCGGTAAAAAACAAGATTAATTCATCGATATCGTCTTCTTCAAAATAATAAGAGTTTTCAAGCCTGAGCATCTCCTCAAACCTCCCCAACAACTCCTGCATATCCTTTGGAGACTCGTCTCCCGAAAACTCTTCGAACATAATTAGCGCAAAGGTAACTATTTTTGAAGGAGTGAATTGGAATAGACCTCCATATTTTCAACAAAAAGGTGATTTTTGTAAAGATTTACCGGTGGAAAACCTTTCTGTTGGGGTAGCTTCATTTTTTCTATTTTTGCAGTCCTAAAAAACAAAAGCGTGTCATTAATAAAATCTATTTCAGGAATCAGAGGGACCATTGGTGGTAAGCCAGGAGAAGGGCTTAGTCCGTTGGACGTAGTAAAGTTTACCTCCGCGTTCGGGACATGGATTATCCAAAGAAGCGGAAAAAAACAACCCAAAATTGTTGTTGGTAGGGATGCCCGAATTTCAGGGGAAATGGTCAACCGTTTGGTGGTTGGAACTCTTCAAGGGCTGGGAATCAATGTTACAGACATTGGGTTAAGCACCACCCCAACGGTTGAAATTGCTGTTCCGGAGGAAAGTGCCGACGGGGGCATTGTATTAACTGCAAGCCACAATCCCAAACAATGGAATGCCCTGAAATTACTAAATGAAAAAGGGGAGTTTATTTCTGCCAAAGATGGTGAAGATGTTTTGGCCCTTGCTGAGGCAGAGGACTTTAATTATGCAGATGTAAACAGTTTAGGGGCATGTGCTATCAATGAAACGTATATCGACAAGCATATTGAGAAAATACTCAATTTGTCCCTTGTTGATGTTGAGGCCATTCGTGCCAAAAAGTTCAAGGTGGTAATCGATTGTGTGAATTCCACCGGAGGAATTGCCGTTCCAAAATTGTTGAAAGCCCTTGGGGTTGAGGATATTGTGGAACTTTACACTACGCCTAACGGATTGTTTCCGCATAATCCCGAGCCCTTGCCGGAGCATTTGCGTGATATCGCCAAGGCGGTTGTTAAGAACAAGGCTGCATTAGGGATTGTTGTGGACCCGGATGTTGACCGATTGGCATTGGTTTCGGAAGACGGAGAAATGTTTGGTGAAGAATATACGCTTGTTGCGGTAGCGGATTATATCCTTTCTAACAAAAAAGGAAATACAGTTTCAAATCTTTCTTCCACCCGAGCTTTGAGAGATATTACGGATAAAAGGGGAGGAGCTTATTTTGCCTCTGCAGTTGGTGAAGTAAATGTGGTTGAACTGATGAAGGCAGAAAAGGCCATCATTGGTGGAGAGGGTAACGGTGGCATTATTTACCCTGAATTACATTATGGCCGCGATGCCTTGGTTGGAATAGCACTGTTTTTAACGCATTTGGCCAAATTCGGAAAATCCTGCTCAATGTTAAGGGCGAAATATCCCAACTATCATATTTCTAAAAACAAAATCGAGTTGACCAAGGACATTGATGTTGACAAAATTTTGATGGCGGTGAAAGACAAGTACAAAAAGCAGCCGATTAATTTGATTGACGGGGTTAAAATAGAATTCGACAAGGAGTGGGTTCATTTGAGGAAATCCAATACAGAGCCCATCATTAGGATTTATGCGGAGAGCGAATTTGTTACCACAGCCGATAATCTTTCTGAAAAGATTATTATGGACATCAAAGAGTTCATTAAAAGAAAATAAATAACCCTTTTTTATGAGAGTTTACCTTGATAACGCGGCTACTACACCCATTGTTAATGAGGTTGTAGAGGCCATGATTCCGGTGCTAAGAGAGCAATTTGGGAATCCAAGTTCCATTCATGCTACCGGTCGGGCCGTGCGATCGATTATTGAAGGTGCTAGAAAATCGGTAGCCAAGGCATTAAATGTAACTCCGGGTGAAATATTTTTTACCAGTGGCGGAACAGAAGCTGATAATACGGCCATCCTTGGGGCAGTTGATGATCTTGGAGTAAAACATATCATTACTTCGCCTATTGAACATCATGCTGTTTTGCATACGGTAGAAGAACTTGCCAAACAAGGCCGTATAAAGCTTTCTTTGGTTCAATTAAAGGCCAATGGAGATGTAGATTTAACCCATTTAGAGTCGCTCTTAGCAGCCAATACCAACACGCTCGTTACTTTAATGCATGCCAACAATGAGGTGGGAAATTTATTGCCTTTGCAGGAAGTTGGTGATTTGTGCGAAAAATATAATGCCTATTTTCATTCAGATACTGTCCAAACCATGGGGCATTTTCCATTTGACTTACAGCAATTAAAGGTTCATTTTTTGGTTTGTGGTGCCCATAAATTTCACGGGCCCAAAGGGGTTGGTTTTCTTTTTGTGCGCAGCGGGGTTAAAATTCATCCACTGATTCATGGAGGGTCACAGGAAAGAAATATGCGGGGCGGAACAGAGAATGTTTACGGAATTGTAGGATTGGCGAAAGCGCTTGAATTGGCCAATACAGATCAGGAAGAACACAAAAAACATGTTCTTGGCCTAAAGAATTATTTCAAGGAAGAACTGGTGAAAAGTGTACCGGGAGTAGAATTTAATGGAAGTTCGGGGGAAGAAAACTCTTTGTAT
Organism: Bacteroidia bacterium; assembly: GCA_044370375.1. GTDB lineage: Bacteria > Bacteroidota > Bacteroidia > UBA4408 > UBA4408 > JBILVQ01. The sequence goes on along the minus strand of JBILVQ010000030.1, from coordinate 5,506 downwards.
ACCGTCTTGAGTGTTCGTTTTCCGAAAAACGACAATGCAGAGATGATGTTGTTTAACCTGGATATTCAGGGCATTTCTTGTTCCGGCGGAAGTGCCTGTACATCTGGCAGTAATCAAGGTTCCCATGTATTAACGGCCCTAGGCGTTGATCCTGACAGGCCATCAGTGCGTTTTTCTTTTAGCCGGCTGAATACCAAGGCAGACATTGATTTTGCCCTTGATAAAATCAAAGCCATGTTTCCGGTTGCGGAAAAAATAAAGCAATAATTGCGGAAAGGTGGATGCTGTTCCCGAAACAGATTTGATGACCACCAGGGTCTCAACCATTCAGATTCTGGAAGCTGGGATTTGTCTGGTTAAGCTGGATTCAAGCCGCCACGACCAGTTGGGTCCTGAAGAAGCTATTGAAATTGCAGAAAGCATTGAGAAAATATGCGGTGGCAAGGCTCATTGTATTTTAACCGATACCCGTGGGGTTGTAGGTCAGGTGGAGCCATTGGCAAGGGAGATTTTAAGTTCGCATGCAGGATTTTCTAAAATCAGAAAAGCTGAAGCTTTTGTGGTTGAATCTTTAGCCAACCGTTTGGTGGCCAATTTTTACATTCGTTTTAACCGACCCAATAATCCGACCAAAATATTCAACAAATTTGAGAAAGCATTGGATTGGTTGAGAACACAAAATGTTTAACCTAAGTTTGTGGATGGCCTGTTTTTACTGGTTTTTTTTAAAATACAATTGTCTTATAATTAATATTATGTTAAATAGAATATTTAAAAAAACACCCTACCGCCCGTATTGCTTTTCAAGGCTTTCGAATTCTTCCCGGGTAGAAATTTCCTGAATTCCGGTTCCGTCACCATAATTAATCCATCCATACCCTTTTGCCTGCGGATAACCATAAATGGCCGCTGTATAGGCTTGCATGGTGATCATGCCAGAACCAGCAATTGGTTTTGGTGGTGTTGGTCTGCTCACAGTCGATGAGTTTTTTTCCGCATTTTTTTCAGACTTAATACTCACTTTTACCTCGTTTTTGGCGGGTTCAATTTTGCCTTCGGTTTTTGCCTCCGATTTTTCAGTTTCTGACTTACTTTTTAAGGCTAATTCGTTCTTTTTCTTTTCCTCCTCCTTGCGCTGGGCCTCTAATTTTGCATTGGCCTTTTCCTGTTCAGCTTTCTTTTCTGCCTCCTCTTTGGCCTTTTGTTTTAACAATTCCTCAATTCTGGCAAGTTCACTTTGAATGGATTTGGTATAATCTGTATCATAGTCAAATTCATTCAATACATCATTGAATTTGATTTTGCCTACCGCCTGGTTGTAAATGACGGTATTAACACCTTCATATTGTTTGAAGATCTCTACGTCAAACTTAAAGGGTTCAAACTCTAAACTTTGCTTTTCTTTGGGAACATAGGTATTTACCTCTACTTTCTTGGTTACGTAGCCCTCTTTGATATAGGAAAAAACATATTGGCAGTCGTATTCAAGAGCAAATTCAAATTTTGATTTTTTTGCTTCAACCAGACTAACCTGCTTACCATTTTTTTCCACTTTAATTTTTCCGGAATTTAAAGAACCATCATTCACCATAAATTTTCCGTAAATCTTAAAGGGCTCCTGTGCTGCGGCCTCCAGGCCTATCAGCAAAAGCAAAATACAAAAAACAAGGCCACTTAGTGGCGCGGGCGAAAGTCTCAATGAAATAAATTTTTGAAGCAACTTTCCAGCATTGTTACTTGACCATTCAAGGGATTCTGATTAATTTTACGCAAAACAATGCAAAGTTGTTGCAAATAAGAACCTTATGAAAAATCAAACAAAGTTATGGGTTTTATCCTTTTTGACCCTTCTTTTTTTTAATAACCCATTTGCTGCTGCCCAAAGTGCAGAAAGTTTTTTTAAGGAAGGAGAATCCAAATCAAAAGCTGGAGATTATGAGGCCGCCATTGTCAGCTATACAAAGGCTATTCAGGCCGACAGCACCTATTACAATGCTTATTTAAGGCGAGGATTTTGTTATGGTTTGCAGGAAAAATATGATTTGGCAGTTGCCGATTACACCTCACTCCTGCGCCATGCTCCCAATCATGTTTGGGCTATTACAAGTCGTGGCAGTGCTCAAAACAAGTTAGGGAATTATGATTTGGCCATTGAAGATTTTAACAGGGTTTTGGCCATTGACCCCAAGAATCAGGAGGCCATGAACAATCGTGGGTGGTCTAAGAAGTTCAAAGGCGACAAAGATGGAGCCTGTAAGGATTGGAATGCCAGTAAAAAAATGGGCAATGATGAGGCAAAAATTATTTTAAAAAACAATCAATGCAAATAGGCCTTTTTAACCTTTCAAGAGGCTTTTTGTTGGGCTTCTTTTTCTTTTTATTTGCCACCCAATCCTTTGCTAATAGCAGTAATCCTGATCTAGGGGAAGCAAAGCAAATTATGCGTCCGGTGATTGAAAGAGCCTGGTTTGCAGGTCAGCCGGAAGAGAAAGTTTTTTCGGCCATTAATCAAATGGAGATTTCATTTTTGCCGGGGAATTTTTGCTTTAAAGGACAAAGTGAATGCCTGGCTTTTTGTCGTATTCAGCTACCTTCAGGAATGAAGGACGGATTGTTGTTTCTTTTCAAAAAGGTGAATGGCAAATGGGCCGATGGTCGTTGGTTTGAAACGGGTATCTTGGAATCGAAGCCCGGCAATGCCGATAACGATAGTTTGGTGGACCTTATTATTCAAACCGAGGTGCCGGGAAGCGAAGACCACCAGGGCATGGTAAAGGTGGTTTCCCTCAAAGGCGGTCGTGCTAAGATTCTTTATCAAGCCTCTACTTGGGACAAAAGTAAGACGGATTTGAAGGCGGTTCCTGTTGGCCAAAAAGTAGCAGGGAGAGTTAGTTTATATCTTGCAGACACCAATCAGGATGGCAAGAACGAAATCGTGGAAATTATTGAATCGGCTTTTGTGGTAGAAAAGGAAACGGATAAAACCAAAACCATTCAATGGTCGAAACAAAAGAACATCAAATCCTACAACAACCATAAATTTCAGCAATGAAAAAGATAATTGCTAGCGCATTCCTACTTTGTTTTCTCCTATTTCATGGGATGCATCAAGGTCTTGCTCAATCATGTTGTCCATACCTTGACCAAATTCAATTGTTGCCAGCCAATCCCACGGATACCCATCATGTACGATTGGCGGTTGGAATAACCGCGAGCTCCATGGGTTACTTTGTAAGCAGTAATGCAAGTTTTCCTACAGCAGGCAACATAGAGGCTGATTTCTGTTATTTTGCAGGAATGCTTCCCTCCTTACAATCCTATAACGATACGGTGAGCCTTGGCATTTTGCCGGCAGGCACCTATCAATTATTGATCAGGGCCTACCAAACCAGCGATCCCGCCAACTGTAGTGCAGGCATGATGAATGATTCTATTTTGAATTTTACGGTTTCAACCGTTACATCCCATGTATCACCTAAAAGCGGAGAAGATATTTTACCGCAAAAGCTGATTAGTTCGGAAATTAATTGGCTTTTTGAAAAATACGCAGTTCAAAAAATCAGGGTTTTAAATTTGTCGGGTCAAGAAGAGTTTGTGGGTTACGATCCATCCTCTACTATGTTTTCGAGAGGATTTCATCTTATTGAATTTGCGTCAGAGAGTGGCCAAAATGGTCGGATTCTTTGGCTAAAACCCTAATCTTATTTTATTTTCTTTTTTTCTTTTCCCTTTGTTCTGGGTTAGCACCGCTTTGCTATTTACGAGACACTACTATTTATTGCAGATTTCATAATTCGTAAAATTAAATTCTGTATTAATTAATTTTAACAAAATATTATTTCGTTAAACAAGGTTTATTGACATTAAATTTATACTTTTGTGAAACTTTTTTTGATTTGCATTCGTTAAGTAGGAAAAAAGCGAAAAATGGACCTTTTGAAATCTTTCAACTTAAAAATAAGCGCAGCATTAATAATGCTGTTGAGTTTTTCTGTAATGGCCTGGTCGCCCGAAGGATTTGTCTATAATGTGTTTTTTGGCAGCGATTCAGCGGAACTAAACGAGAAAGCAAAACAAAGTGTGGCGTTAATTTATGCCAAAATACCCAAAACATCCAAAGGGGTGATTAATGTTCAAGGGCCTTATAAATCAAAGGCAAGCAACGTTTATATCAACATTTTGTCGAATGAAAGAACCAATGCCGTGTATCAATATTTGATTGAAAAAGGCGTTCAAAAAGATGATATTTCAATGCGCATCATGCGTAACAGTAAACCGGTTACCCAGTTAACAGACGAGTTGTTGACAAACAGCGACTTGACCTTTCAGGTAGTAGTTAACAAACAATAAGGTAATTGGCTTTTGGTTGGTTTGAAGCGGGGTGTGGTTACCCCGCTTTTTTTATGCCCTTAGGGTTCGAAGGGAAGTTTGAACCTGCCCCAAATCTTCATCGCTAATGTCGAGATGGGTCACCATCCGCATGGTTTTACCCCCAAAAGGACTGGCAATGATGCCCTCTTTTTTTAGTTTTTCAGCAATAACATCGGATGTATAAGTTCCTGATAAATTGAAAATTATGATGTTTGTTTCAACCGGAAGTATAGATTCTATCCAAGGTAATTCTGAAAGGGTTTGAGAAAGCACCTGGGCCTTGAGGTGGTCTTCTTTCAATCGTTCAACATGATGGTCGAGCGCATAAATTCCCGCTGCAGCCAAAAAGCCTGCTTGTCTCATTCCTCCTCCAAAAACCTTGCGCACTCTTTTGGCCTTTGCCATCAAGTTGGCTGATCCCACCAAAACGGAACCCACCGGGCAACCCAAGCCTTTCGATAGACAAATTGAAATAGTATCAAACAAGGGGCCGATGGTGTTAGGAGCGTCACCAGTTTCAACCAAGGCATTGAATATTCTGGCACCATCGAGATGCAATGCAAGGCCGGTTTCGCGACAAAAACCAGAAATTCGCTGGATTTCTTTTAGGTCATAATAACTGCCACCACTTCGATTGATGGTATTTTCCAAACAAACCAAAGAGGTGCGCGTGAGCCAATCATGATTGGGATTAATAGCGTTTTTTATTTGATCAAGGGTTAATCTTCCTCTGTCTCCTTGCAGCAACTTGGCCTGAACTCCTGAATTAAAAGAAATTCCGCCTCCTTCGTAATTATAAATATGGGCAGATTGATCACAAATTAATTCATCCCCGGGTTGGGTATGGATTTTTATCCCAATTTGGTTGGTCATGGTTCCGGAAGGACAAAACAAGCCTTTTTCATGGCCAAATAGAGATGCTACCTTTTCTTCCAAAGCATTGATGCTGGGATCTTCACCGAATACATCATCTCCTACCCTTGCCTGCATCATGGCATCCAACATACCCTTGGTTGGACGGGTAACCGTATCGCTTCTTAAATCAATAATTTTCATCTTTCAATTTTCTGCTATTTTAAACAATAATTAAAGACCAAGAACAAGGTCGGGCAGATTTGCGTTACATTTACGCAAA
>JBILVQ010000029.1:0-20818 GCA_044370375.1 Bacteroidia bacterium | reverse complement strand
GCATGTTTTCGGGGGTTAAAACGCCAAAAACAACTGGTTTTCCCCACTCCAGGTTGAGATTCATGATGCCTTGGGCCACAGCCTCACAAATAAAATCAAAATGTCTGGTTTCGCCTTGAATAACACATCCCAGGCAAATTACTGCATCCAATTTGTTTTTTTCAAGCGCCCACTTTGCTCCAAGAGGAAGTTCAAAGCTACCCGGCACATAAGTAACAAGAATATTGTCAGGATTGGCACCATGGTCCAAAAGGGTTTTCTTACAACCCTCCAATAATGCTCCTGTGATTGGAAAATTCCATTCAGAAACAACAATGCCAAAGATCATGTCTTTGGCATTGGGTACCGGAAAGCCTGTAGAAAAATCTGACAGGTTTTTATCGGAACTGGACATTGTTTATTTTCCGCTTAAAGCTTTGGCTCTTTCAAGAAAACGATCAATGTCGCGTCCTTCGGGGCTGTCGGAATAATCAGCTTTAATTTGCTCGTAAATTTTGATGGCGTTTTCAAAATTCTTCAATTCTTCGTAAGCCACTGCTGCTTTCATCAAGTAGATAGGAGCAGTAAATTTATTGTTGTCTTCTTTGGCCGCTTTCAGATAATGAGAAACAGCATCGTCTTTTTTATCCATTTCCATATAGGCATCTCCCATTGCACCAATAGCAATTGGGCCAAGAATTTCGTCATCTGTTTCAAACTCCTTTAATTCTTTTACAGCCTCTTCAAATTTGCCCTTTCTCAAATAGGATATTCCTAAGTAATAATGAGCAAGATTGGCAGATTTGGTAATAGAATATTCTTCAATAATGTATTTGAACCCTTTCGCCTTTCCATCGCCATTGATGGCTTTATCAAGAGAATCTTTCTCAAAATATTTTTCCGCCATGAACATTTCACTGCGGGCTTCTTGCTCCTGTGGGGCAACAAATAATTTCTGCCAAACAAAATAGCCGGCAATAAGAACCACTACAGCTCCTAAAATAATTGCAAGACTACGTTTGTTTTGTTCAAGGTAGTGCTCTGTTTTGGAATATGCTTCCTTCACATCAACAAGAATATCTTCTTTCTCCTCTGCCATTTTAATTTAAAGTTCTGGTTTTTAAAGAACCGCAAAATTAGTTTTTTTTATTGAAAAGGAGCAAATTCCATCAATTCAAATATAAAATACTGATATTCAAATATTTGCACTTGCGTTTGGTTTTTATCAGCTTCTCTCTACCCTGTAATTTGAATCTCAAGAGGAGCATTACTTCTTAAAACAATCTTTCAGGATCGGGTTTTGGATTCGGCAACAAGCCTTCTTCATTCATTCTTCATTATGTCGACAGTCAAGACAAATAATCGGCATTCATCAACTATAACCCTTTTCTTTTTTTACTTTTGACCCTTATGCGGATTGAACAATTAAATCTTGTTGATTTTAAGAATTACCGTGAGGCGAATGTCGTGTTTTCTGAAAAATTCAACTGCATAGCAGGGAATAACGGGGTTGGAAAAACCAATTTGCTTGATGCAATTTATTATTTGTCTTTTTGCAAGAGTTTTTTTAATGCCATTGACACACAAAATATCCGAGGAGAGGAGCCTTTTTTTCTAATTCAAGGTAAATACCTGGATCAGGAGGGGATGCCTCATGAGGTTTATTGTGGCTTGAAGCGCGGAGAAAAGAAGAGTTTCCGCATCAACAAAAAAGAATACGAAAGGCTGAGTGATCATATTGGAACCATTCCACTGGTAATTGTATCGCCCGAAGACCATGAGCTAATCAGGGGAGGAAGTGAGTTGCGAAGAAAATTTCTTGATGGTATCATTGCTCAATACGATAAGGTCTATCTGGACGAGTTACTTGCCTACAATAGAGTTTTGCAGCAAAGAAATACTTTGCTAAAGTCTTTTGCTGAAAGAAGGTATTTTGATCAAACGGCCATTGATATTTATGATGAACAATTGGTTAAAGCCGGTCATTATTTATACCTAAAGCGGAAAGAGCTATTTGGATCTTTCAATGAATTTTTCAATGATCTTTATCATTTTTTGTCGGGCGGAGAAGAAAAGGTGGAAATGATTTACCAGACAAAATGGGTTGAATCCGGTTTTCATCAATTATTAAAAGAGGCCATAGACCGAGATTTACAAGCTCAGTTTACCACTGTTGGGGTTCATAAGGATGATTTGGAGTTTTTAATCAATGGACATTCCGCAAAAAAATTTGCATCTCAAGGGCAACAGAAATCCTTGTTGCTTTCGCTTAAGCTGGCACAATATGAGTTTGTTTTCAAACAAAAAAAAGTAAAGCCCCTTTTGTTGCTTGATGACATTTATGATAAGCTGGATGAAGGAAGACTTACACGTTTACTTGAAATGGTTGGTGAAGAAAGGTTCGGTCAGGTTTTTATTACCGATACCCATCAGCATCGGATTGGAAAAATTCTATCGCAAAAAGGTTTTCGGGTTAAGGAATTTCAACCTGTTCAGGGAGTTTTAATGGAGGTTTCCATTTAGTGTGATGCCTGAAATCATTACCATAGACCGGTTTTTGGAGCTTTCAGCAAAGTACCCGGTGGTAGATGTGCGCAGTCCGATTGAGTTTGCTCATGCCAGCTTTCCGGGAGCTATTTCATTTCCGCTGATGAACAATGAGGAGCGCGCTATTATTGGAACAACCTTTAAACAAGAAGGCAGATCAGCAGCGGTGTTGAAAGGTTACGAAATAATTGGTCCAAAATTCTCTGCTTATTTGAAGGAGGCAATTTCTATGTTTCCTGATAAGAAAGTTGTTATGTATTGCTGGAGAGGAGGTTTGAGAAGTAACATTATGTCGTTCCTTTTTGAAACTGCCGATATAAAAGTATTTCTTCTAAAGGGCGGATACAAAGCCTATCGTAATAAAACTTTTGAATTGTTGGAACAGCCTTTGCCGATTTGGGTTTTAGGAGGAATGACCGGTAGCGGGAAAACCAAAATATTAAAAGAGTTGTCGTTGATTGGGGAAACGATTATCGACCTCGAGGCACTTGCCTGCCACAAAGGTTCAGCCTTTGGTGGATTGGGTGAAGCGCCTCAACCCGGCTACGAGCAGTTTGAAAACTTATTGGCCCTTGAAATTTACAAAGCCACCGGAAGCAATAGGGTTTGGGTAGAAAATGAAAGCAGAATGATTGGTAAAGTGAAAATTCCTGACGCTTTTTATAGTCAAATGCGCACTGCGCAAGTTATTGAAGTGATTTTGCCGGAGGAGGAAAGAATCCAAGAAATAAAAAACAATTACTGTTCATTTCCTGTCGATACACTTCTTGAATGTACCCTGAAACTGAAGAAGAAACTGGGTGATTTAAGGACCCGACAAGCTACTGATGCTTTGATTTCGGGTAATTTCGAAGATTGGATAAAGATTCTTCTGGTTTATTACGATGAAAATTACCTTTACAGCAGTTCCCTTAGATTTGCCGATACCGTTACAGACCTTTCTTTCGAAAAACTTGAACCCAAAAGCATAGCAAAGAGGATGATTCAATTACTTCAAAAATAGTATGGAAGAACCTGTTAAACTCCTCACTTTTTCTAAAGGCTCCGGATGTGGATGCAAAATAGCTCCTGATGTATTGCAACATATCCTTGCCAACACACCAACAACTGCAACCAGCAGGTTATTGGCCGGACCTACCAATAATGAAGATGCTGCCGTATATGATCTGCTAAACGGAGACTGCCTAATTTCTACTACCGATTTTTTTTTACCGGTTGTAAATGATGCCTTTGATTTTGGAAGGATTGCAGCTGCAAATGCACTGAGTGATATTTATGCCATGGGAGGAAGCCCCATTTTTGCCCTTGGCATTTTAGGATGGCCCTTGGATAAAATTCCTGTGGAAGTTGCCAAACAGGTAATGGCAGGGGCCTATGATATTTGCGAAAGTGCCGGTATTCCGCTAGCAGGAGGACATTCCATTGAGTCGTCTGATCCAATATTTGGCCTTGTGGTTAATGGAATGGCCAAAAAAAATGAAGTGATTTTTAACAGCGGTTCCAAGGCAGGTGATGTGCTTTATTTAACAAAATCGCTTGGGCTGGGAATTTTATCTGCTGCTCTGAAAAGAGAATTACTTAATGCTGAGGAATACCTGGAAATGTTAACTTGTATGACCACGCTCAATAAGGCAGGAAGCCATTTTGCTGCATCAGGATATTTGAGTGCCATGACGGATGTAACAGGTTTTGGCCTTGTGGGTCACCTGATGGAAATGGCGAATGCTTCGGGATGCAGCGCTAGGGTTCATAAGGCGAATCTTCCTGTTCTTGCATCAGCACAAAAGCTAGCTGCGCAATTTGTTTATCCGGATATTACCACCCGCAATTATAATGCTTATGCGGCAGAAGTTGAGGGAATGGCAGATTTGGATTTTTTGCTTTTTTGCGATCCCCAAACATCAGGTGGTTTGCTAATCAGTGTTCATGAACATCATGTGAATGATTTTGAAAAAATGGCAGGTTCGCTTTTACTCACAACTTTTGAAAAGCCGGTAAGAATTGGTTTTTGGGAGGAAAGAAAAACAGAAAAGAAAATTATCTTTCAATCGTGAGGCCTCATCTTTCAATTTTACCGGGACGAAACGAAGGGATAGATTCTCTTAAAGGAGTGTTAATCCTTTTGATGATTGCCGGCCATATTTTGCAGGGTAAGGTAGGTGAGAATTTTTTTCGATTCGTTATTTATAGTTTTCACATGCCCCTTTTTATAGGGATAGGCGGATATCTTTTGTCGGTTAGCAGAACCATAGAAAAGAAACCCGGCTTATTTTTTTTACGCCTTTTTAAGCGACCTGTTTTACCTTGGCTAATTGCCATGTTGGCCTATTCTATTTTGCCCAACTTGTTTCAAGCACATTCCTTGAAAGAACTGGGAAGGATAATTCTTCAGTGTTTTATTTTTCCCTATCATCATTTATGGTTTATTCCTGCTTATTTAGGATGGATTTTTGGCACCTTGGCATTAAGAAAACTAAACTTAAAACCTCAATATTTGCTGCTGATTGCTTTGCTTATTTCTTTATTGTTTTATCCTGTAGATCATGAACTTGTTTTTTTGCAATGGATACCTTCCGGAGGAAGCGTTTTGCATTATATTGGCCGCACTTTTCATGTTCAGTTTTTCTTTTTTTTTGTTTTGGGCTTTTATGGTTATAAGGGTCGCAGTACCTTTCCTTTGGGGATCAATCTTGTTTTTCTATTTTTAATGTTTTGGCTTTACTCCTTCACTTTTGCGAACGAAATTTGGCTTGCTGCAGCACCGGTTTATTTTGTATTTAATTTTACTTTTATTCATGTTTTTTTTCAGCTAAAAAGGGAGGATAAACTTCTTGCCCTGAAGCCGCTGGCCTTGATTGGACAAAACTCTTTGCCAATTTATTTGTGGCATATTTTTCCGATTGTATTTGCCGGGTTAATGATTCCGGATTTGACGGATTTGAGATTTTATGGTCTTGCTTTGCTGCTTGAATTGATCTTAATCATTACAATTGTAAACCTGACTCGCATTAAAACAATTCAGAAATATTTTTTTGGAGGCGAAGCAATTGAGCGGCCCTAAAACTGGAAGTAGATAAAGGGCTGAACGTTGGCTGATAATGTTTGGAAGGTGAGCCAAATAATAAGGGCAAGCATTAGGGATTGCAGCCATAAGGGCATTTTGATGAAACCCGATTCAATGGCTTGATCGATTTTTCGCGGAGTCCAGTGAAGCAGATATCCAATGGCAATTCCTGAAAACACTTCAGGATAGGCCGACAGGATGGTTATGAATAGTTCCGGATGAAAGGAATTGCCAATTTGATGGATAACAGAGATTGCCTGTTCAAAATTTGCTGCTCTAAAAAAAATCCAACAGAAAGCTACCAAATGAAAGGTGTAGAGCCAGGCAATACGCTTACCGACAAAGGAAGTATTGGGCTTGGGGAAAACTTTTTTGAGCATTCTTTCTATGGCAAGCATGAAACCGTGCAGGCCTCCCCAAACAACAAATTTCCATGAGGCTCCGTGCCACAATCCGCCCAGCAACATGGTGATGAAAAGATTAAGATAGGTTCTGAATATTCCCTTTTTATTTCCACCCAAAGGAATGTATAAGTAATCCCTTAACCAGGATGAAAGTGAAATATGCCATCTTTTCCAGAAATCGGTCAAACTTAATGCGCTGTAAGGCACATTAAAATTGAGGGGTAGTTTGAATCCCATCCAAAGGGCAATTCCAACGGCCATATCAGAATAGCCTGAAAAGTCGCAGTAAATTTGTAGGGTATATCCATAAACCGCTAACAGATTTTCTACACCTGAATAAAGTGTTGGATTTTCAAAAACCCTGTCAACGAAGTTTACCCCAATGTAATCAGAAATGATGGCCTTTTTAACCAGCCCGCAAATAATCAGGAAGGTTCCTTTGCCAATCCATTCTTTTACAAAATTTATTTTGCCTCTAATTTGCGGAACCAGTTCATGGGGCCTCACAATGGGCCCGGCAACAAGGTGAGGAAAGAAGGAAATATAAAACAGAAAGTCGTCTAATCGCTTTACCGGTTTAAATTTTCTTTGATAAACATCGGTGGTGTAAGAAATTAACTCGAAGGTGTAAAAGGAAATTCCTAAGGGCAAAAACAGGTGTTTCGGACTGATATGTTTTTCTGCAAACGAGTTCCAGATTCCGATAACGAAGTCGAGGTATTTGAACAGACCCAGCAATCCCAAAAACAAGCAAAGAGAAAATAGAAAGGCTGCTTTTCGTTGCCAGTTTTTGCCTTTTAGGTAAAGGTAAAGCGATAGGTAGTGGGCCACAATGCTGGTTCCAATCATTACCAAAAAGTACCATCCGCTAGATTTGTAGTAAAAGTAAACGGAAAAAACAACAACCCATAATACCCTTAGGTTTGGTTTATGGTAAATGAAACTATAAACAGAAAGAAACCCCAGAAACAGAAACAAAAATAAACCACTGTTAAACAACAATGGATTGTTTTGATCGTATTGAAGGAGATGAAGGAGTCTTTCCGGGTTCATTGCTTTTTTTGATGTAAATAAGCCTTGATAAGGGCTTTGGCAAAAAGTTCTCCTTGTAATTCGTAGCCTCTGCGATTAAGATGCAATTTGTCTTTTGCGGTTAGTTTTTTAGCATACCATTTTTGGATACTTCCGTATCCTCCCATAATTTCAAATAAATTCCAGTAGGCATAATTTTTTTCTGTTGCGTAGTCAATGATGGTTTTTCCTGCAATTTTATTCCTCGGGTTTTTATATTTTACTCTCCTCATGGCATCTCCGGGTGTTGTAAAAAGGATGCTGGAATGAGGGTTTATTTTTTTTATGGAGCTCACCAAGGAATCAATTTGTACTAAAAAATCTTCTTTTTTAAAGGCCGGACTGAAGGCTTCATTCGTGCCCATTGAAAAAATTATTAAGTCGGGTTTTACCCATTGGGTTTGCTGAACGAAATTCTCTTGTTTGGCGTAGTGCCTGAATTCAGCACCGTTGATGCCTACCGTGTGGTAGAGGATACCGCTATCGCTGTTTTCGAAGATGAAACCATAAAGAAGAGAATAGGGGTTTTCTGCTGATGAGTCGGCCGCTTCAAAAATCAGCGTTGTTTCATGATATGTTTGGCCCAGATGAATGGTTTCAATTTGATTGGTGGATTGTTGTTTGGGTTCTAGGACGGCCATTTTACAGCTTAAGCTATCACAAAAGGCAATGGGAAGATGAGGTTTTCGGCTATCCTGAAGAACACTGATTTTGTTGAATCCGTAGTTAAGATTTTCCTGATTTGAAATTTTTATTTTTAGTTGTGTTCCCGGTTCATTTTGAAAAAGGGTTAATCCGCTTAATCCAACCGGTAAGGTATCTTTTTCTATGGCTACTCTTTTGGCTCTCCATATTTTATTGCTCCATGATTTGTAATTATCAGGTTCGTTGGTTTTGGCAATTTTATAAGGAGTCACCAATCCACGGCCCGCATTGCCAAAGGCTTGTTGTAGTCTGACCCTTGTTTTTCCGGGAAAGTAATCTGCCTGTAAATGCGAATCACCAATTTGAAGGACTACAACTTTTTTTATAAGTTTTTTTTGCAGGCTATCAAGTTTTTGAAAGAAATAATTCAGCGAGATGGAGTCGTTTTCTATGGTGTTTTTATCCAATTTAACAAAGGGATAATTTTTTCTGATGAACAATGAGTCCTGGGCCTGAACAACATTAAAACATAAAATGATTAGGAAGGAAAGGAAAAGGTTTTTCATGGATCAGGGCAGCGAAGGGAGGCTGATGGAAGAGTGAATTTTTTCGGCTGCTTCGTATTCTTTTTTGGCTTTTTCGAGGGCATTAAAAATCATCTTACCGGCAAGGGCTGCTCCTCTAAAATTAAAATGGGTGTAGTCTTTGTTGGCCTTAGGCGGGTTGCTTTCTGCCCATTCAACCATAGAATTTTGTCCACCCATGGCCTGAAAAAAGTTATAGAAAGTTATATCGGTTTTTTGGGCCACTTTTTTTTCGGTTTCTACAACGCGTATTAATCCAGGATCGGTTATCCACTCTCCATTTTCTTTCATGCTTTTATCACCGGGAGTAATCATCAAGAAAGCGGCATCAGGAAAAGACTTTTTTAAATGGTTAACCATTTGGGTTAATCCTGTTTCATACCAATGATAATCGCTTACACTGGCCGAGGCCGCATTTAAACCATATTGTAGGATGATTAAGTCGTAGGGTTCAATTTCGTTTACCCGATTGAGATGACTAAATGGAATTCGGGTAAGCGGCATTCCGGAATTTCCACGAAAAGAAAAATTATCTACAAAAATTCCTGAATCGCTATCGAAATTAAGCGCATAGAGTGGCAATGCTTCACCGGTTGCAAAGGTAAGCGTAAATCCTTTTTTTGAAAGCTCGGCGGGGATTTCAAGTTTATTGACGACTGAATTACCTGATAGAGCAACTACTTTTGACGGACCTGAAGGAGCATTGACGAAAACAAAATTCCTTTTGGCGGTTGGTCCGTAAAGTAAACTTGTTTTAGAGAATTCATTTAACAAGGGTGAGGGTACAGGAAAAAAAGTGCACCAACTTGCATTGCCGGGTTTTTGGAGGGTGTCTGTACTTTCATTTATTTGCGGAATGAAAACGTGACCTGTAATGCCGGGGGCAATGGGATTGGTTTTTAGTAAAAGGTTGTATTCAGACCAATTGGGACTAAAACTATGTTTGATGGTTTGTCTGAAACCCGCAGTTGGTGAAGTGAGCGGTACCATTCCAACGCCCATGCCTCCATATTTAAGCTGAAGTAGATTTCTCAGGTCGCGCACGATTAAGTCGCCTTCAATCATTGAATCTCCAAAGTAGGCAATCCTTATTTTTTTCTTTTTCAAAGGGCCGGCCAGTTTTTGAAAGAAGGTTTTTATTCCCCGTTCCTTTGAAACAGAATAATCGATCCATAAAGAATCTTCGCGAACAAATAAGCCGGGATTTGAAAAATCGGCAGGTTCGTCTTGTCCGCTGATAATCCTGAAGTGTTTTTTGGGCTTGAATTTAGCCACTGTTTCAACGGAAGAAAAAAGATTCATTTTTCTGAGTTGAAGAGAAGAATTTATATGCAGGACTTCCGCAGGGATAAGACTCAATAGCCATAAAAAAAATGCGGTTAATGCAAGCAGTAGGAGGGGTTTGAAACTATCCTTGGTAATGGGGGCCGCTTTTTTCATGCTGCCCCAAAGGTATAATCAATTCCAAAATATCTTTGCAAGGGGAATCATTTTATTGAAGAGTGTTTTGTGCAGCCGGCAGCAAATACAATGCTCAAGGCTAGTGTTCTTTCTCCTTGCCTTTGGGATGCGAGTTCGGTTATCAATCATGACGAATTTATTTATCTTCGTCCCATGAAAGTAATTATTTTGAATGGACCCAATATTAATCTGGTTGGAAGCAGAGAAATTGGTGTTTATGGAAACAAGGGCATTGATGAGTTTTTATCCTATTTGCAAATGGCCTATCCATCCGTTCAAATTATTCACCGCCAAAGCAATGTTGAGGGAGAATTAATTAATTTTTTGCAGGAGTTCAGATCGGGAAATAATGGAATAATTTTCAATCCGGGAGGATATACCCATACCTCGATAGCCATTGGAGATGCAGTTAAAAGTATGGAGGTGCCGGTGATTGAAGTTCACTTGAGTAAGATTTTTGCAAGGGAGTCATTCCGACATACTTCCTATGTTTCTCCTCATTGTGATGGGGTAATTTCCGGTTTTGGCTGGGCAGGCTATGAAATGGCCTTGTTGTCGCTCACCGGTGCTTTGATGAAATAGAATAAAATTAACCATGAAGAGTATTTCCTCCATGGGGTGAATCAAGACTGCTGTAAACAGAATTATTGCTTTTGTATTCCGGAATCATTTGCTTCAGAATTTTAACCGCTTCCTGATCATTTTGCTCCTCGCAAGCCAGGCTGAGAGAGTGGATAAACTGCTGAACATTTTCAAAGTTCATGGTATTCACTTTTCCAATCATGATTCTTGCATGATGGGTGGGCATTGCATTTTCAGTATCATAGAGTAATTCTTCGAAAAGCTTTTCTCCTGGTCGTAAACCTGAAAAAACAATTTTAATATCCTTGTCGAGGGTTAGTCCGTGCAAATGAATCATCCGAACGGCCAAATCATAAACCTTCACAGGCTGACCCATGTCGAATAAAAAAACTTCTCCGCCTTTACCCATTGCGCCTGCTTCCAGCACCAATTGTGCAGCCTCGGGTATAGACATAAAATATCTTGTAACTTCCGGATGGGTAACGGTTACAGGACCGCCATTTTCAATTTGCTTTTTGAAGACAGGAATAACGGATCCGTTAGAACCTAAAACATTTCCGAACCGGGTGGTAATAAATTTTGTTTGGCTGGTAAAGCCTAGTGATTGAACATAAATTTCAGCCGCTCGTTTGGTCGCTCCCATCACCCCGGTAGGATTTACAGCCTTGTCGGAAGAGATCATCACGAAATCTTCCACCTGGTGCCGTGATGCCAAGGAAGCCAGTACGGTGGTTCCTAAAACGTTTGTGCGAACAGCCTCGCAGGGATTTTCTTCCATCAAAGGAACATGCTTGTAGGCTGCTGCATGAAAGACAATATTGGGTTGATGAAGACCAAAAATAGCATTCATTCTTTTTTCATTACAGATATCGGCAATAATGGGATATAAAATTTTTTGGCCTACTTTTTCTTTTAATTCGAGATCGATATCAAACAAAGCAGATTCTGCCTGATCAACCATAATTAATTTTTTGGGAGAGAATTTAATGATTTGCCGCACCAATTCGCTTCCAATAGAACCTGCAGCACCAGTAACCATTATGACTTTGTTTTTTAAGCGTCTTTCTATGCCGGCCTTGTCTAAATTTATTTCATCGCGTTTTATTAAATCCTCTATGTTTATTTTTTTAATTTGTTTGAAAGATAATTCACCGTTAATCCAGCGGTTGGCTGGAGGTACATTCAGTACCCTAACCTTGTGATCGAAACAGGCATCCACCATGCTTTGTTTCTCTTGGGTTTCAAGGTCCTGACGGGAAAGAATTAAAAATCCAACTTTGTTTTCTGTCAATAAAGTATGAAGGTGGCTTACTGGGTGAATTTTTATGCCTTCAATTTTTTTACCAATCAGGTTTTTGTCGGTTTCAAGAAAGGCAATAGGTTTGTATTTGTTGCCTACATCTTTATCGAGTGTTCTTTTGGTAATTAAACCGGCTTCAGCGGCCCCATAAATGATTACTGGAGTTTTTTCACGCGAAGGATTAATGAGTTCGAAATATAATACTTTGATAAGGGTTCGAATACTGACCAAAAGGAAAACAGAGACAATAAAATCGATGATAATAATACTGAACGGAATAAAGAATTTACTGGCCAGGTTGAAAGTAAAAATGTTGGTTACAGCCATCAGCAGCGAACCTGCCAAACAAACAGTAAATAATTTAAAGGCATCGCGGGTAGAAGTAAAGCGAATAATGGCCTGATAAGTTTTGCCTAGTAAAAAACTCAGGGCTCTTACCAAAAGAATAAACGAGGCTACATAGGGTAGATCTTGCCAATCGGATGGTGGTATGTTAAAGTTAAAACGAAGTAAATAAGCCAGGACAACTGAGCCTGCGCAAATCGACAAATCGAAAAGGAAGACAATGGAAGGATGAATATGTTTTTCGGGAAGGGTTAACAAGGAATGAGGCTTTGCAGTGGTAAAGATAATTATCCAGGTTGGGTACAGCCAAGAAGAATTTCCATTTCTTTCACTTTTTCGGGGGAACCGAGTTTTTCGAAGGAGTTTAACAGGTTGTTAATGACTCTGCGAATAATTTCAATACTGCTACAAGGATTGTAAAAACTCATTTGTGGTGCCAAGTTCAATTGACGCAAATAAGCATCAACATCTTTTCTTGAAAAGATAGCACCTCTGCTGAAGGGATTGATGTAAAACAGAATATCCTGTTCTTGTTGGCTTGATGGAAAAGGAAAAAAGCCCGGTTTATCTAAATAAGATAAAATAAAATGCTGGGGTAGGTTAACACCGTAAATAGGAACATTTAACCTTCGGGCAATTTCGATGTAAAGAATTGACAAAGAAATAGGGTTGCCTTTTTTTGATTCTAGTACATTGTTGATGAAGGAATTCTGAGGAGCATGAAAATTAACGGTATTGCCCGAAAATCCGTGCACTTCAAAAAGGATATGGTTAAATACTTTTACCGTTTCCATGGCCGTTAAGCCGGGGTTCAGTTCAAGCCATACATCTTGCTTGATTTGTTCAATAATGGCATTTATTTTTTCAGCTTCAATATCCGGATATTGATAGCGAGCAATAATGACAGAGCCATCCACCAAATTATTATCCTTGGTATTAACCCATTTGGTTAAATCCAATTTTATTTTTTCGAATTGAATGTTGTGGATGAGTTCTTCAATCCGGTTTTGTTGAATGGTGCCAAAAGCGCCTTCCCAGGCGGATTCCAATTCCGGAATGGCGTCTTGTCCGAGAGAAATTAATTTGCCCTTTACCAGGTCAAGCACACCATGATCGGGGTCATCTAAAAGACTAATCAGTGCCTGAATTTCATTTTTCGTCATAGAGCCAATCGCTTGGAGCGAAATTAGTCTAGGACTAAATTCTTTCCAGTACCGTATCAATTAAGTTATTAACAGCAATTTTGTAATTTTTGCTGTATTCCTTTCTTATTCTGTTGGCAATAATAGCGCAAACGGTAGTTGCCTTATGGCCCAACAAGGAGGATAAACCAAAGAGGGCAGAGGTTTCCATTTCAAAATTGGTAATTCTCCAACTGTCTGATTTGAAATTTGTTAGTCTTTCGTTTAAATCGGGCATGTGCAGATTTAGGCGCAAAATTCTGCCTTGCGGTCCATAAAAACCACAAGCTGTGGCGGTGATTCCGGTATGCATGCCTTCTCCAATTTTCTTTCTTAAATCATCGCTTCCTTTTACCAGATAAGGGGTGTTAAAGCTAGACGGCCATTGGGTTTGTTGCAGAAACTCGTCTTTTAACTTATCGGTTTCGGGCCAATGGTGACGGTAAAAGTTCAGCAAACCATCCATTCCTAAACCAAAGGCAGAAATCACGAAGCTATCCACCGGAATATCCTCCTGCAAAGCGCCAGAAGTACCTATTCTGATAAGGTTAAGGGATCTTTTGCTTTCTTTTTCCACCCTGGCATGAAGGTCAATGTTTACCAGGGCATCGAGTTCATTGATAACGATATCAATGTTATCGGTGCCTATGCCGGTGCTTAGTACGCTTATTCTTTTGCCTTTAAAGCTACCCGTGTGGGTCACAAACTCCCGGTTTTCTACCTTGCATTCAATGGTATCGAATTTTTCACTTACCTGTTTAACCCTGCCCGGGTCGCCAACCAATAGAACGGTATCGGCAATTTGTTCGGGTAAAAGGTGCAGGTGGAAGATGCTTCCATTGGGGTTGATAATTAATTCTGAATCGGGAATTTGCCTCATTGGGTTAAATATTTAATTTTGTGGGTATATCTCAAACAATTTTGGAGCGTAAATCTATAAATATTCAGGCGTTGGGACAAAACCCAATGATTGTTCCGGTTGATTTTTCGCCAAAATCGAAAAAAGCTTTCCGTGATGCATTGCCTTTGGCCAGAATGATGAATTGCAAAATGGCTTTGTTCTATGTGCTGGAAGATGCTTCCGATCTGGAAAAGTTCATTGTTTTGGAGCAGGGAAGTAAGTTGCGGGAGCAAGCGTATCAACTCATGAAAGAGTGGATTGATGATGCCAAGGATAGTGGAGTAGAGATTTTCCCCATTGTTGATTCGGGAAAAATTTATGAGCGATTGAAAGAATTGGTGAAGGCTACCAACGCATTTTTGGTTTGGATGGCTTCTAATGGATCTTCTGAAAAAAAGTCGAGGTACTTGGGCAGTAATGCTTTGAAGATAATTAAAACGGCTGGTGTCCCGGTGGTAACTTCATCTCTTGTTTCTTCCGACCGCCCTTTGAAAAAAGTTTTACTACCGCTGGATTTAAGTATAGATTTCGAAAAGAAAGTTAGGTCATTGGCGCATTTTGTTTCGGGTTTTAGCAAGGACTTGGTTCTTTGTGTTGTTTCCATTGTTCCGGATTCGGATGAATACCAAATCAACCGTTTATCACAGCGATTGTCAGTTTTGAAAGAAATTCTAAAGGATGCTTCTATCAAATATAGTATTGAAATTGTGAAGACCGTTTCAGCGAACGAAACCCTTGCAGAATCGGTTATTGATTATGCAAGAAAAATGGAAGCCGGCATGATTTTAATTACAAGTCAACAAGACAATAATTATTCTCAGTTTTATTTAAGTCCGTTGTTGCAGGAAATAATTTCTATTTCTGATATTCCCGTTCTTACGATTTCTTCAAAACAAGTTTCTATTCATGCATAAACAGGTTAGCATATTTTTTGAAATTTCTGCCTGTGCAGTCAAGTTTTTTTTGCAAAGCAATTTTCATTAACCAACATTAATCAAACCCAATGAAACCGTTTAAAATCAACCGAATCCTTATTCCTCTCGATTTATCAGAGAACTCCATGATTGCCCTGGAACATGGTTCCTTTATGGCAAGATTGTTTAAAGCCGATATTGTTTTAGTACATATCATTGAGGCCAAAGTAATGACGATTGATCTTGGCAAGGTAAGTGCCTCCGACAGAAAATCTGCTGCCGAAATTGTTCAAACAAGATTGGATGAAATTGCACGTGATGTGAAAGTAAATACCGGTGCTAAAGTAACCACGGTTGTTAAGGCCGGAAAGATTGCCAAAATGATTAAGGAAGCCTCTGAAGAATATGAGGTGGATATGATATTAATGGGAACCCATGGCGTATCTGGCTTCGAGGAATTCTTCATTGGTAGCAATGCATTCAGGGTGGTTACCGAAGCAAAATGCCCAGTATTGTCTGTTCAAAAACATACAACCAAGCCAGGTTTTGAAAGAATCTTGTTGCCCATTGACAGCTCAGAGGCCTCGCTCGAGAAAGTTCGTTATGCAGCAGAAATTGCAAAAAAATACAATTCAATCATTTGCATTTTAGGTATTTTATCAATCGCTGATGATGATGCTGCCGCTAAGTTGGAAATAAGATTGGAGCAGGTAGAAAAATATCTTGAAAAGAAAGATGTTAATTATGAATCAAGCGTTGTAGAAGGTGAGAATCTTGCAACTGTTACGTTGAAACAAGCCAAGAAACAAAAGGCAGATTTGATTTGTATCATGACAGAACAGGAAGAAAATTTTACAGGCTTGTTCCTTGGTCCTTTTGCTCAGCAGGTGGTTAACCATTCCAAAATACCGGTTTTAAGCATTAAACCCTTGGTGGAATAAAATAACAGCTTTTTTTTGCTTTTCTTTTTGGCTGGATTTGCCCAACGCTTCTTTGCATAAAGAAGGTCCTGTTAAATGGCTATTGCCCATTGCTGTTTTTGATTTGCTGCGGTTGTTTCTAAGTTTCTTTTTTCGAATTTAATGTGTGTAATGCAATTTGAAAGAAGAAGGCACCTTGTTTTTTCTCAAACTCATTTTTTGAAGGAAAGTCTTTTGGCTTTTAGTTCTGCTTTTAACAATGGTAATGAGCCGGGGCCTAATCCATGTAAAGCCAAGATTTCTTTTTCTGTAAATGCAGTCAAGTCTTTCAAATCAATAATTCCCACATTTTTTAGGGCCCTTTGAGCCGGTGCACTTAATTTGGTGAAGGGTCCTGTTTTTAATTTTTCTTTTTCAGCACAAATAGGACAATTTGGGCAATCACTCGTTTTAAAAAAAGTATGTCCTTGGGGGCAAACTTTTTTCGATTTTTCTTTTGCCTTTTCGATGTTTTCCTTCACCCTGAATAGAACCATTTTGCGAATTAATTTTTCAGGCAATGAGTCGCTTAACGGGAATTGAACAGCGCCTTTGGAGTTTTTGTAGGACGATAATTCTTTTTCGAATTTTATAATGGCTGATGGTGCGGGATAGAATCCTATGTGATTTTTGTAGCCGGCAAAATGCACTAAATTTCCATGCAGTTGAAAAGTAGGCATTTGGTAATTAATGGTTTCCTCGGCCTGTGGTGATGCCGCCTTGATGATGTCTCGAATTTGACTTAGTTTTTTTTGGGTCTCCAACGGAAATTTATGGATATATGCATCCATGAGTGTCGAGTTATGCAGTTTGTCTTCGTTGAATTTAGAATCCTTTGATTTTGTTTTAGCTTTCATGCTTTTGTTGAAAGGCATTGTTGGCTGGCTAATATAGGTAATTTGAAAACTTGGCTTAAATCAAAAAGAGGCCATAGTTGTGGCCTCTTTTTGATTTAAACTACTTCACATGAAACTACTCCTTTCCAAGAATAATTCTTTGTGAGAAAAGTTTGTTTCCATCATTGATGGTGATTGTGTAAACACCTTTGGCGATACCTTCGCGGCTGATGTTCAAAGTTTGATTTGATCCGGCACTAAGTTGGGCATCGTAAATAACTTCACCCAAAATATTGGTGATGGTCATTGTAATTGACTCACTGCTTAGTTCTCCCAGTCGAACATTGAATTGTCCGTCGGGTGCAGGGTTTGGATAAATGTTGACCCAGCCTTGATTGCTTGATGATGCTCCGGAAAAGTTAACCATGCGAATATCTGAGTAGCTTGTTGTACCATCAAAATCTGTTTGTTTCAATCGGTAATAACTAATTCCTTGTAAAGGATTTCTGTCCACCCATTTGTAATACAACCAATCATAGCTGTTGCCGGCACCATCAACCAACTGAATACTTTCAAATTTTTGACCGTCAGCAGAACGTTCAAGTGTGAAATAGTCGTTGTTGATTTCTGTAGCTGTTGTCCAGCTTAATTCAACATTATTCATTACTGGTGTTGCAGTGAACTCAATGAGGGTAATCGGCAGCGGACTTCCATTTCCATTGGCGGTATAATCACTAAATGTGTACAATCCACTCCAACTTACGGCATTGGTTCCGGGATTAACCGTTCCACTTCCCATTTCAAAATCGGCACCTGAACCGGTTGCAGCAATCCAACCGGAAGGGTTGTATTTGTAGGGTTTTAGATTGGCTTCAATACCGCTAACATCGGCATCCTTATAAGTATAGGTTACACCATAATAGGCATTAGCGCCATAGGAAGTTGGTTCCACAGTCCAGAAACGGTTGATATAGTTGGTAGAGGTACCCAGGTTAGGATGAACACCTACCGTCATAGAAGCACTTAAACGTGAATTAGCATTTACAGAACTTCCTGCGTACAAATCAATCGCTATTGGTGTGTAGCCTGTGGCATCTCCTAATGGAAAGTTATACACCGTGGCAGTTGTTGTGGTATAGCGATTGAATTTTGCAGAACTACTTCCCGAAACAACATAATTGGTAGCCCCGCCACCGATTAAAGTGCCATTGTTTCCTGCAGTTCCAAGCGTAATTTCATTATTGTTCAAGTCTAATTTTCCGGAAGTAAGGGTTAACTCATTTAGCACAATCAAGTCGGTTGTTCCACCCTGCGTTACATCAAAGCCTCCACTAGGTGAGATATCCAGATCATAGAATGTTTCAATATTTCCGGAGGCAGTACATGTTATGGCTTGGGCGTTGGCACCATCGAATACAACTTTTTTATTGTTGTGAACAAAAGCACTGGTTGCTCCTGAACGCAACCAATTACCTCCAATGCTAAAGTTGCCGGTGTAGGCGGGCATAAGGGTAAAGGTTCCATTGGTAATGGTCAGATTTCCGCGCAAAGCTCGTGTGTCAAAAAGTTGCAAGTCGGTTCCAATATCAAACACATCCACATTGTAGGGTATACCTGGTAATCCTGAATAAATGGCGCCACTTGCCCATGTTCTATCAGTAGCAGGAATGCCATAATCTACAGTGTTTGCAAAGCGTAGCGTTGAACCAATGCCATAGAAACAAGGATTTGGAAAGACAGAACCACCGAGCATTACTTGTAAAACTCCATTAATCGTCACTGGATTCCCTGCGCCCCAATCCATTCTACCATCACCA
Organism: Bacteroidia bacterium; assembly: GCA_044370375.1. Classification (GTDB taxonomy): domain Bacteria; phylum Bacteroidota; class Bacteroidia; order UBA4408; family UBA4408; genus JBILVQ01. Next base: position 2,228 of record JBILVQ010000029.1, on the reverse strand, counting down.
ATCCTTACAAGCAGATCGGCACCAAAAGTTAAGGTTCCACTGCCCGGATTGGTTACTGTTTTGGTAAATTCTGTTGGCGCATTACCTGATAATCCAACAATATCTAACATACTCCCTGGTGCACCATTGATGATTCGGTTTCCGGAGGTAATTTCAATATTTCCTGCGCTTGCAGGTGCTGCATTTCTACCTCTAAGGGTAAGGGTAAATCCACCCAGGTCAAGGTCGCCAGATAAATTCAAATGTCTGTTTAGACTTCTGGATCCACCCAGCGTTAGTGTACCTGCGGTAATGCTAACATCACGAACACAAGTGGCGCAAACATTCCATTCGTTAAGCGAAATCATACTGCCATCATACCGCAAATCATAAACATCGGCACCGGCAGAAGAAGGACTGTTAACCATGGTGGAGGTACTAACCGATCTTCTAAGTTGCGCGTTATTGGATAAGGTTAAGGTGTTTAATGAGTTGTTGAACAAACCTTGGTTCAACCACAATCGATTATTCACTACCGTATTGGTATTGATTACCACAGTACCTCCATTGTTATCAATTTTAAGAAAATCGAATGAACCAATGTTGGAAGAAATATTTTGTGTATTGCCTAAACCATTCATGCTAACTTCTCGTCCGTTTTGTGTTAGGGTAGCACCTGCATTTCTGGTAAGGTCTCCGCCAATAGCAATATCACCGCCAGTAACTGTAGAAAGAATAAGTGTTCCGCTGGCCCCTGACCCAATATTTACATTTCCTAAAACCTGAAGAACATTGCTCATGGTGTTCATGTTCAGGATAGCACCATTGTTGATGCTTAAATTTCCTGCTATTTGACGGAATGCATTTCCATTGATGCTCATGTCCAGGGTGGTTGGTGTTCCATTGAAATCAATGGTAACATGGTATGGATAACCCGGTCCGGAAGTCGCGCTCCATTCCTGGCCACGGCCGTAATTGGTACCGGAGAAATAACGCAAAGTTGAACCCACTGCATAGTTGGGCGCATTGGTATTTACGAAACCACCATTGGCAATTTGCAGGGTTCCATTAATGGTAGAGGCGTTGTTGGCAAAGTCCATTCCGGCATTCAATGCCACAGTAATGTTTGCACCAAAATTAAGGGTACCTCCAGTGACAGAGGAAACAGATTTTGAGGCATTGATTGCAACTAAGCTACCAACTCCTCCAATGATATTTCGCGCACCGTTGGTAAGGATAGATCCTCCGGCATTATTTAATTGTAGCGTTTGCCCATTTAAATCTAGTCCACCGGTATTGATGATTTGTAAAACGTTACCGGAGTTTCCATTTACAATTACGCTGGTAGTGGGGGTTGAGTTTAGAATAACATCATTGGCGGTTTTGTCAATGGCTAGATAGGCAAAGGTTTCAGTTCCGCCACCGGTAATGGTAATGGTTTGAGGATTTGCACCACGGAAGAAAACAGCCCTGTTGTTATTATTAAAACTGGCTAGTGGGTTACGTGTCCATGTTCCGGCAAGACTTAAATCGCCCGAGGTAGCATTCAAATTTAAACCTCCAGAACTAATCAAAAGGTTTCCGGCCATACCTCTGTTGCTGTTTGGCATATTGAGGGTGGTGCTGTTTTGGATGGTCACATTGTTGGGGGTTCCTGCTCCGGTAACAATACCAGAACCGGTCCATTCATTGGAAACACCATAGGCACCTGTTGTATTGTAAATAAGGGTTGAGGAGACGCCATATACGGGTGATGCGCTAACAAAACTTCCCGGGTTCAATTGAAGGTTTCCATTGATTACAGGAATGGTGGTGAGTGTGGTTGCGCCATTCAAGGTTAAATTTTCAATGGTTGATGCGGTTGAACCTTGAATGCTTCCGCTTCCAAGGAAAACAATGTTGCCATTGCCCAGTGAGGCTGTACCACCAGAATTATCAAGGAAGCCAGCATTTTCAATGTTTAAAGTTCTGCCGGAAGCGATGGTTAAAGAACTGGTGCCACTCATGCTAATTTCAGCCACATTGCTTGGGTCAACGGTGTTGATGGTAACGTTATGTACGATACAAATTTTTGCATTAGGAGGTGGCACTGCGCTTCCAAGCCAAGTTCCGGCTGTATTCCAATCGCCATTGGCCTGGGTGGTAAAACATCCAACAATTCCATCCAGATTCCCAACCACGAAGGCTGTGTTGCTCAAGGATGCAACGTAGCTTTGTGTTGAGGTGGATGTATATGGGTCAGCTCCAGC
>JBILVQ010000032.1:0-20320 GCA_044370375.1 Bacteroidia bacterium | reverse complement strand
CCTCACCGGGCCTTGACCCCTCCTTGGTTCCCGGCATTGCTTTAACCGATGAACAAAAGGTTCAGGTGGTTGCTTTCCTTAAGACGCTAACCGACCCTACCTTTATCAAGGATCCCAGATTCGCAGACCCGTTTAAATAGCCAAGGGAAAGCTCTATCGTTTGTTTTAAAAGTCCCTTCAATTTTAATCAGGGCTCAAGGCTTCAAATGCCTCATTTTTACAGAATGGTGTGCAAAAAACATCACCCATAAATAATTATTTGGAAAGGAATAATTCTCTATCTTAAAGCCCACAAATATCCCCCTGGCATGGCACGTGTTAAAATTATTCGTGTTAAGAAAATTGTTGGCGCATCAGAGAAGGTGAGCTTCCCTGATTTGGGATTGTACGACATTGATGCGAAGATTGATACCGGTGCTTATACCACAGCATTGCATTGTCATGATATTGAAGAGGCAGAAATTGGCGGTCGCTTAGCGTTGCAATACAAAATTTTAGATCCTTCTCATCCGGAATATAATCACAAAGGTTTTAGTACAATGTCCTATACCAAAAAAGTAGTGCGAAATTCTTTCGGTGATAAGGAGGAGCGTTTTGTAATCAAAACGCGGATTAAAATCGGTACTCGTACCATCCGTGCCTTTGTTTCCTTAACAGACCGGCAATCCATGCGTTACCCGGTTCTGGTAGGGCGTAAGCTCTTAAAAGGGAGGTTTATTGTTGACGCTGAGTTCAGAAATTTATTATCCAATTAGAAAAAGTTTTTATGAAAATTGTCATTCTTTCCAGGAACCCGAATTTATACTCAACAAAGCGTTTGGTTGAAGCGGGCAAATTGCGGGGTCATGAAATGGTGGTCTTAGACCATCTCAAATGCGTTTTGGTTATTGAATCGAGCCGACCACATATTTATTATCAGGGTCAGGAAGTAACCAATGTGAATGCTGTCATTCCACGGATTGGCGCTTCTGCTACATTTTATGGTGCAGCTGTTGTCCGTCAGTTTGAAATGATGAAAATTTTCACCGCTGTGGAATCACAGGCCTTGGTTCGTTCAAGAGATAAACTTCGGAGTCTGCAGTTGCTGGCCCGTGCGGGCATTGGTATGCCGAAAACTGCCTTTGCATCAGAATCGCGCCACGTTGAGAATTTGATCATGCAGGCAGGCGGGGCTCCTGTTGTTGTTAAATTGCTCGAAGGAACACAAGGTCTGGGTGTTATTTTGGCCGAAACCCATAAATCGGCCAAATCAGTCATTGAAGCTTTCATGAAAATTGAGGCCAATATTCTTGTTCAGGAATTTATCAAGGAGGCCAATGGGGCCGACATTAGAGCCTTTGTTGTTGACGGACAAATTGTAGGTGCCATGAAACGACAGGGAGCTCCGGGTGAGTTTCGTTCTAATTTGCATCGTGGCGGATCTTCGATGGTGATGGAATTGTCTAAAGAAGAAAAATCAACGGCCATTAAGGCAGCCAAGAAATTGGGCCTTGCCATTGCAGGTGTAGATATGTTGCAATCGGCCCGCGGTCCGGTTGTGATGGAGGTTAATTCATCTCCCGGACTTGAAGGAATTGAAGGTGCCACCAAAGTGGATATCGCAGGCAAAATTATTGAGTACGTTGAAAGAAACGAATTTCATGACGCAGCCGAGTAATAAAGAGCTGCCTTCATTTCTTTCTTTTTTTCTTCAAACGGGTTTTGAAAATCAGCTCCCGGATCATGTTGTACCTTTGTCAGGAGGCTCCATCAATCAGGTGTACCTTGTTAGGAATGGAACACAAAAAATAGTCGTAAAGTATAACAGAAATCCTGAATTTCCCGGGTTGTTTGAGGCGGAGAATGATGGTTTGAAAACCCTTGCAGAAAACAGTGATTTTTTGATACCCAAACATACCGAGGCTTATACTTTTGGCGATACACAGTTGTTAAGCATGGAGTATATTGAAAGTGCGCAGGAAGAGAATTCCACTTTCTGGGAAACTTTTGGTTTGCTTTTGGCAAAATTGCATGGTGTTAGTAATTCCTTTTTTGGCTACAACCGCGATAACTATTTTGCTTCCTTGGTTCAGGATAACCAACCCTCTGCCCATTGGGTTGATTTTTTGATTTTACGAAGATTAGAACCCTTGGTAAGGCTCAATGCGGATGAAGGAAGAATTAGCAAACTCACCATTCGTTCGGTGGAAGGGTTATACAAACAACTCGATTCTATTTTTCCTCCAGAACCTCCGGCCTTACTGCATGGAGATTTATGGTCAGGTAATTTTTTAAGATCCAAAACCGGAATCCCTTCTTTGATTGATCCTGCAGTTTATTTCGGTCATCGTGAAATGGATATGGCCATGACACTACTCTTTGGAGGTTTTAATGAAGCCTTCTACCGCAGTTATCAGGAAAGCTTTCCGCTGGAAAAAGATTGGCGAAAAAGAGCAGGCATTGCACAACTGTATCCCTTGCTATTTCACGCCTATAAATTTGGTGGCAATTATATTGCTGAAGTGAAAAAGGTGGTGGCTGATTTTTAAGAGCCTTATTTTTTTCGTAACACCATGAGTCCGTCTCTTACCGGCAAGAGCAAAGGGTCAACACGTTCATCCTTGGATACCATTCGGTTAAATTCAGAAAGGGCTAAAGTATCCTCATCCATTTTTTCTCTTGGGTCGAGAATTTTTCCGCTCCATAAAACATTATCGGCAATGATGATTCCTCCGCGTGCAACCTTGTCGAAAACCAAATCATAATAGGCATAATAATTTACCTTATCGGCATCAATAAAAACCAAATCAATGGTTTCATTAATTTGTGGAATAATATCTAAAGCATCACCCACCCGATAATCAAATTTTTCAGGATTAGGACATTGTGCAAAATAGCCGCGAACTCTTTTTTCAAGTTCATCATTGATGTCGATGGTGATAAGTTTTCCTTGGGGCTGCAATCCTTCGGCCAAGCAAATAGCTGAATAGCCGGTATACGTGCCAATTTCCAGAATTACCTTTGGTTGAATCATTTTACTGAACATGGCCAGGATTCTTCCTTGCAACGGACCGGACAACATTCTTGGCATTAATACCTCAGCCCAAGTATCGCGGTTAATTTTTTCGAGTAATTCGGTTTCGGCTGCGCTATGCCTGATGGCGTATTGCTCTATTTTTGCATCAATAAATTCCATGGTCAGGGGAGATATGTCAGTGATTGTAAATTTTTTTCCTTGAAAACCCTGTTGGCCATCGCCATAAGTTGCGAAGGTGTAATTTTTTCAATTTCTTTTTTTATCCTGTCCATGTTGTCGATGGTGTCGAATAAAAGAACACTTTTCGCCAGACCCATCATGACTGCTGAGTTATTATCGCGGCCCAACATCAGGTTTCCCAACAGTTGTTTTTGTGCCTGCCTTATTTGCGACAGGCTTAACTTTTTCTCTCTCAATTGTTTTAGTTCTTTTAAAACCAATTGATGGGTTTTTTCAAGGGTTGCTTTTTCGGTGCCCATGTAAATAGTAAATACACCGGTATCCGTGAAGGTATTGTATCCGGATTCTAGGTTATAGGTGAACCCGTATTTTTCTCTGATTTTTAAATTTAACCGACTGTTCATGTACGGACCACCCAATAGGTTATTAAGCAGAATCATGGCTGTCCGGTCTTTTTCCATAGAAGATGGGGCAATGCCACCAATGATGCGGTGTGCTTGGTAGGTGTTTCTGACTTCCTCTTTATGGAATTTGCCGGAAGTTATAACCCCCTTTCTTTTTCTTCCCCTGGCCGGCAATTTATTTTCACTTAAATGTTTATCGCACCAGTTTTTGAATTTTTCAAAGGAGTCAGGTCCTACATAACTTACCACCACCGCGCTGCTAATCCATGTTTCTTTTTTAAACGAAAGAATATGGTCGCGATGAAAGGCTCTCACCGATTTTTCGGTTCCAAGTATTGGTCTTCCAAGGGCATGATTCGGAAAAAGCAGTTCTTCAAAGTCGTCAAAAATTTGCTCTGAAGGAGAATCGTTGTAGGATTGTATTTCATCGCAGATTACATCTTTTTCTTTTTTTATTTCTTCCGGTGGAAAAGTGGCGTTAAAGGTGATATCAGCAATGAGCTCCAGACTTCTTTCTCCGTATTGTGCAGGAAAAGAAGCATAAATACAGGTTTCTTCTTTGGTGGTATAAGCATTTAATTCACCGCCTACACTATCAATTCTGGTTAATACATGATAAGATTTTCTTTTGGGTGTTCCTTTAAACAGAGAGTGTTCAATAAAATGTGCCAGCCCATGTTCGTTTTTTTTTTCATCTCTTGACCCGGCATGAATCATGATGCCGCAATGACCAACTTCTGCAATCACCTGTTGATGAACCAGGCGAATACCATTGGCCATTTCTCCTCGATTTATAATAGCTTCTTTCATTGTTTGGATGGAGGTCAAGGTAAGGCAATTTATTTAATCTTCAATTCCGGTTTCCCAAGGCGGCAATTCGAGGATTTTTTGTACCCGTCCGATTTTTTTATTGTCGAGGATAACTTTTATGCCGTAGGTATGAAAGGGTTTTGAAGTTAAGAGCCAGCGAACAATCCCTTCAGTTCTTCTACCCGTAGCCTGATCTTTTTTTAATACCACTTCAACTTTCATCCCCAGGCGGATGTTCTTGCGCCATTTTGCGTCTTCCTCTGTAGCCATTCAAAAATAATTCTCAAATTTGAAGAAAATTTATCAAATGAGCGGTCGAATTGTATTAAGTTTAATTTTTTTTCAGGTACTTTTTTTTCAACCTGATTTCCAAGGCATGGCACAAGACAGTAATGATCAACCTATTCTGATGGGCCGAACCTCCTTCAGAACCCTCATGGTAAGACCTTATTTTGATTGGTTTAGAAAACCTTATGATGATTATGTTCCCAATCCTTCTGCGCTGGATGTATTGAGGCAAAAATCCTCCGGTATCAGTTTTTTGGTATTTGGCGGAACATGGTGTGAGGATACCCAAAAGTTGTTGCCGCTTTTTGTCAAGGTGACTGATTTGGCAGGTATTTCCAGAAACAGGGTAACGCTTTATTTTACCGACAGAGATAAACATACCCCAGAGGGTTTAGAAAATCAATATGGGGTAACACGTGTTCCAACTTTTATCATGATTAAAAATGGAGTGGAAGTTGGTCGCATTACCGAATCGGTTAGTCAATCGGTTGAAGCCGACCTGGCTGATTTATTGAGCCGTTAATTTTTTTGCAAAAAAAAAGGAGCCCGAAAGCTCCTTTTTTTATCATTTATTGTCCGTTTATCGTACAATTTGAATTTGATGATTTTGGTAACCGCTTTGGTCGTTACCAATTTTAACCAAATAACTTCCTTGTGCTAATTGCGTCATGTCAAGGCTACTGATATTGGTTCCATTTACAGCGGCAATATTTCTGCTAAGAACAATTTTTCCGCTGGCAGTTTCAATTAATTCAAGGGTCATTCCTGTTTTTCCGTTAGATTGGTAGCTCACCATTAACAAATCGCTGCTCGGATTTGGAAAGATGGAAACGGAAGACAAATCGTTTTCAGTGATGCTGGTTGGATTAGGATCCACAAAAAGACGGAAAGTCATATCGGTTCCAAAATTAAACTGTGGCAGGTGTTCAGTTCTTCTGATATTCATCAGATAAGGAAGGCTTCTTGCCTGAGCCAAGGAAGGAGTCCAAGTAACATTTAAACTCGCAGCACCAATTCCATTGGTGGCAGAAAATACAGCAGGATTATTGGTCAACAAAAATGGCTCTCCCATAGCAGTAACGCTTTGACCGTGACCGTCGGTATCGGTAACATCAAAATCAAACTGTAGGCTTTGTCCGTTTGGAATGGTAAAGGAGTTGTTGGATGAACCGCCCATGTTGGCCATGAAGGCAGGTGCCGCAGGACTGTTGGAGGAGTTCAAAACAATAATTTGCATTTCTCTGCGAATGTGTCCAATCAGCACTCCATTTCTGTATTCATTGCAAACTACAGCAGCAACAAAATTGCCAATGGTGTTAGGGGTAAAGCTAATTTCTCCAGTTTGGATATCCATGGTAAAAGGATCAGAAGGATCGGCAAATGGATGAGCGTAACCTGCTGCCGGGGTGGTATTTCCTGCACTTATATAATTGCTTGGGATATCCAAACTCCATGCAAGAGAATCACCGTCCATGTCAACCGGTAGTGGATTATAAACATAAGGAACATTCACCTGCGCCAAAGGAATGGGGTGATTGATGAAATCGGGGCTGTTGTTGTTACCAACCTGAATGGCCATTTCCAGAGCCATGCCGGTACTAGCTGGGCTTGAAATATTTAATATAGAAGCGTTTCTGCAGCAGTTTCCATAATGAACCATATAATCTCCTGGGGCCGGGAAAGTGATGGTATCTCTGAAAACATACATATCAACTCCATTGCCTAATAAAACACCCGGATCATGATAAACTTGATGGCTTGCAACAGAAGCACCCACATTGTCAAAATAGGCCAAGGTTTCAGGGTTCCCGATTTGGATGCCCATGGAGTCGCGGTAGAGCGTAAGAACAATTTCGTATTGTAAATTACTGAGTTGTTTCCCGGTAATTTGACCTCCCATCAGGTGGGAAGCTTGTAATTCTCCTCCCAGCCAAAGGGAGAAAATAAATGTCATCGTGAATAGAATTTTTTTCATGGTTTAGAGTTTTGTTACATAAATGTAAACAAAAGTGCTAAAAAACGTAAAAAATATTCTAATTAGCTATTAATGAGCTAATTGCAATTATGGCTGGTTGTTGCCCTTGGGAAAAACAATAGAGGGCACAAAGTTTTTGGCAGCTTCAAAATCCATGCCTGCATAACTAATAACAATAACCTCATCTCCCTCTTGAAAAAGCAGGGCTGCAGGTCCGTTTAAGCAAACGGTACCGCTATTTCTTTCGCCTTTAATAACGTAAGTTACAATTCTTTCGCCATTGCGGTAATTCAGCACATGAACCTGTTCGTTTTCGATAAGATTAACGGAATCCATCAGGTTTTCATCAAGGGTAATACTGCCAACATAATCAATGTTTGCTTCTGTAACCCTTGCCCTGTGGATTTTGGATTTTAAGACCTGTATTTGCATTGCGGTGGCAAAGGTAAATTTTTTATTTTAACCATGCCGTGAATCCATATAATTATGGTTAATCTTCGGGTAATTCAAGTTTTTTTAACAAGGTAAAATCAACTTGTTTTCTGATTAAATCGCAACGTTTTATTCTGATTTTAACCTTGTCGCCCAATTGATAAATGATTCGTTTTTTACGACCCACGTAGCAATAATTGTCTTCGTCAAAAACGTAAATATCATCTGTCATATCGCGGGCTTTCACCATTCCTTCGCAATGATTTTCAATGATTTCAACATACAAGCCATACTCGGTTACTCCGCTGATTAATCCCTCAAACTCTTGCCCGGTTTTGTCGGATAAAAACTCAATTTGTTTGTATTTTACCGATGCCCTTTCGGCCTCGGTGGCCATTTTTTCCTGTTCTGAAGAATGTTTGCAAAGTTGTTCAAGGTATCCTTTGTCTTTGGCCAGTTCATCCAACATGTTCTTATCAGTTTGGTGAGCCGACTGATAAAGATAGTGGTCGAGTAGCCGATGCACCAATACATCCGGATATCTGCGAATGGGCGAAGTAAAATGAGTATAGTAATCAAAGGCCAAACCATAGTGACCGATGTTATCGGTGGAGTAAATGGCCTTTGCCATGGTTCTGATGGCCAGTTGTTCAATAATTCCACCCTCCTTTTTACCGGATGCTTGCTGCAACATGGTGTTCATGCTTTTGGCCAGGGTCTGCCTGCTTTGCGTTTTTAATTGATAACCAAATCTTGCCACAAATTGAGAAAATTGCTGCAATTTTTCAGGGTTGGGATCATCGTGAATTCTGTAAACAAAAGGACGTATTTCTTCTTTTTTTGCGCCTTGTTTTGGTTTTTCCGGCTTGCCTGCAGGAATGGCTCCAATTTTTTCGGCCACTCTTCTGTTGGCCAATAGCATAAAATCTTCAATCAGTTTGTTGGAGTCTTTCATCACTTTAAAGAAAACACCCAAGGGTTTTCCTTTGTCGTCTAGGTTAAATTTAACCTCTTGTTTATCGAAGGCAATGGCTCCGTGTTTATACCTTTTTTCTCTGAGTTTCAGGGCCAAGTTTTGGAGAATGGCCATTTCTTCTTTCATGGGTCCTTCGCCAGTTTCAATCACCAATTGGGCTTCCTCATAACTAAAGCGGTGATCAGAATGAATCACAGTTCTTCCAAACCATTCTTCCTGAATTTCTGCTTCTTCGTTCAGAACAAAAACTGCGGAATAGCAAAGGCGATCTTCGTGGGGAACCAGCGAACAAACCTTATTGCTAAGAATCTCCGGCAACATTGGAATTACCCTATCTACCAAATACACCGAGGTGGCGCGTTGCATGGCCTCATCATCAAGCTTGCTACCCATTTTCAGGTAATGGGTCACATCTGCAATGTGCACACCAACTTCCCATAAACCTTTTTGAATGGCTCTAACCGATAAGGCATCATCAAAATCTTTAGCATCTTCGGGGTCGATGGTAAAGGTTGTAATTTCTCTGAAATCCTTTCGTTTTTTGATTTCAGAATCTGGGATTTGAAGGGGAATTTGTGCAGCCTCTTTTTCAACCTCTTTTGGAAATTGAAACGGAAGGTCAAATTCGGCCATGATGGCGTGAATTTCGGCATTGTTTTCTCCTACCTTACCCAAAACCTGCTTTACCTCACCAGCAGGGTTTTTACCCGAGTGTTCCCAATCAGTAATTTTTACAATTACTTTATCTCCGTTTTGGGCACCATTGAGGGCTTTTGGTGGAATAAATACATCTGAAATAGACCGGGCATTATCGGGAATAAAAAATGCAAATTGTTTGTTTACTTCTACTCTTCCAACAAATTCTGTTTTGCTTCTTTTAATAATTTCAATAATCTCTCCTCTGGGTTTTAGGACATTGTCCGATTCCCATACAATCACCTTTACTAAATCTCCGGTGAGCGCGCCACCATTGGCATTTTTGGGCACATATACATCATGTTCACTATCTTCACGGATAACATATACTGCGCCTGAGGCAGTAAGTTCGGCAATACCGGTGGTAATATTTGAACTAATTTTAAGATGATATTTTCCCTTTTCCTTTTCTTCAAGGATGCCTTGCTGTTTCATGGATTGAAGCAAAAGGTTCAGTTGTTGCCTTTCCACTTCCTTGTTTAAACCAAAGGCAGATGATACCTGCTTGTAATTGAGTAACCGGGAATGATTTTTTCTGAAAAAAGCAATCACTTCCCGGCTGAGGTTTTTTACCGGTGTTTTGCGGTTATGGGATGAATTCCCTGGGTTTTTTTTTGATTTGGCCATACCGGTCTTTGGGTAAAGATAAGGATTGATTTGTGTTTTTTTTGTGAATTTTTTTTTGTTGTTGTGGTTGTAAGGAAATTCTTTTAGGTTTGATGAAGATTTTCTAAGCATGAATATTCAAATAACAAAGGTGGCCAATAGCAGGATTGCTGAGGCCAGGCGCGAGGATTTACCTTTTGGAAAAGTCTTTTCCGACCATATGTTAATGGCCGATTTTCGGGACGGCAAATGGGAACAGCCCCGCATTCTTCCCTTTGGCAAAATTGAGGTGTCTCCTTCTTTAACCGCTCTTCACCATGGTCAGTCGATTTTTGAAGGCATGAAAGTTTTTCTGTCCGATAATGGGGAACCTCTTTTTTTCCGACTCCGCGATAACTTCAAAAGAATGAATGAATCGGCTGAAAGGATGTGCATGCCGCCCATTCCCGAAGAATATTTTGTTGATGGTTTAAAGCAATTGGTGGCCCTCGACCGTGAGTGGATTCCCCAAAGAGAAGGCTATAGTTTGTATATACGCCCGGTTTATTTTTCAGCCGATGAGGTTATTGGGGTTAAGCCTGCCGAGAACTACACCTTTATTATCCTTACCACACCAACAGGGCCTTACTTTACCGAACCACTGCGCACTTGGGTTGAAACAAAATACTCGCGTTCTGCCGAGGGAGGAACCGGTTATGCCAAGGCTGCCGGTAATTATGGTGGTGCCATGTATCCTACACGTTTGGCCAATCAGCGCGGATTTCACCAGATTATCTGGACAGATGCCAAAGAGAATAAATGGATTGAAGAATCAGGCGCCATGAATTTAATGATGATGGTGAATGGTTCCCTTTGGACCCCCGCCCTGAGCCACAGTAAATTGGCAGGTATTACCCGGGATAGTATTTTAAAGATTGCTCGCCATTGGGGCACCCCGATAGAGGAACGTAATATCAGTATTGATGAGGTGGTGGAGGCTTACCAAAAAGGCGCATTACAGGAATGCTTTGGGGTTGGTACAGCTGCCAATGTTGCTCCTATAAAGGTGATCGGCCATGGCGACTTCATCATGGAGTTGCCTGACCCGGCCAACTGGGCTTTTGCCACCAAGCTGAAATCGTTTTTGATGGATTATAAGCGTGGTGCGGTAGAAGATATTTTTGGTTGGAGAGAAGGTTTGTAAGGGGTAGGGAATTGTTCAGCGCTTGATTTTTGTAAGGCTTTAAATTATCCCGTTGGGTAAAGTTTTAAAACAAAGCGCCTTGTACTAAAATTACTTCAGCCAAGGGGTTGAAAAGGTATTGATGCCCGGTTTCTATTTCAATGCATTTGTATCTTTTTCTTATTCTTTCTCCTTTTCTGAAGAATCTGTTTTTTCCGTATTTAAAAACAGATTGCTCAGGCAGGTCTTCAATATGAACATATTTTTCGCTGGGTTTGTCATAGCGCTTTAAGGCCCTGTATAAATCATCATCTGTGCACGAACTAGCGGCAGGATTTTCTAAATATTTTCTAAGAGAGATGCTTAAATCCTGCGGAAAGATTTGCTTCAAAAAGAAAGGTTCCATCAGGTATTTGAATTGTTCTTTCCATTCTATACCGTGCGGCTTAATGCGATGCCCATGTTTTTCATGTGTGGTAAGATGGGCAATTTCGTGTACCAGCGTAACCAAAAAGGCATAGGGATTTAGGTTTCCATTCACCGAAATTTGATGCCGTTTTCCCTTATGAGGAGAGCGATAGTCACCAAACTTGCTTTGTCTTACTCTCGTAATTTTGAAATCAAAGTTAAAGTGAATGATCCACCTCCCTAATAGCTCATTGGTTCCAACAGGAACAAAGGGTTCGAGGGCTTTTGCAAATGCTGCAATTTTATGTTCAGCATCCGGATTCAAATCATTAATCCAGTTTTAATACGGCCATAAAGGCTTGCTGTGGAATTTCCACGCTACCCACTTGGCGCATTCTTTTCTTACCTTCTTTTTGTTTTTCCAGTAATTTACGCTTACGTGAAATATCACCTCCATAACATTTTGCCGTAACATCTTTTCGAATGGCTTTGATGGTTTCACGGGCAATTACTTTAGCCCCAATGGCAGCCTGAATGGGAATTTCGAATTGCTGACGAGGAATCAGTTCTTTTAATTTCTCACAGATTTTTTTACCAAATTCATAGGCATTGTCTCTGTGAATAAGAGCCGACAGCGCATCCACCGGTTCGGCATTGAGCAAAATGTCCAGTTTCACCAAATAGGATTCACGGTATCCAATGGGATGATAATCAAAGGAAGCGTAACCTTTGGATATGGTTTTTAATTTATCGTAAAAGTCAAAAACGATTTCTCCAAGGGGCATATCGAAAGCAAGCTCTACCCTGTCTGTTGTTAAGTAAACTTGGTTTACTATAATGCCACGTTTGTTAATGCAAAGCGACATGATGGCTCCTACAAATTCGGATTTTGTAATAATTTGTGCTCTGATGTAGGGTTCTTCTACTTTATCTAAACGATTGGCATCAGGCAAATCAGAGGGGTTGTTGACCACCAATAATTCCCCTTTGGTAGTATAAGCCTTGTAGGATACGTTAGGTACAGTAGTAATAACCGTCATGTTAAACTCTCGCTCTAACCTTTCTTGAATAATTTCCATGTGGAGCATTCCCAAAAATCCGCAGCGGAATCCAAATCCTAAAGCCGCAGAGCTTTCAGGTTCAAAAGTAAGGGATGCATCATTGAGTTGTAATTTCCCCATACTGGCCCGCAATTCTTCGTAATCTTCTGTATCTACAGGGTAAATACCCGCAAAAACCATCGGTTTTACTTCCTCAAAACCATTGATAGCAGACTCACAGGGGTTTTCCAGATGGGTGATGGTGTCGCCTACCTTTACTTCTCGCGCATCTTTGATGCCTGAAATAATATAGCCAACATTTCCTGCACTCACAAAAGGTTGAGGTTCGGGTTTGAGTTTTAACACCCCTACCTCTTCGGCATAATAGGAACTGTTGGTATTCACAAACATTACGTGTTCTCCCTTTTTGATAGTGCCGTTTAGGACTTTAAAATAGGCAATAATACCACGAAAGGGGTTGTAAACCGAATCAAAGATAAGGGCTTGCAAAGGTGCGTCAGGGTTGCCTTTGGGTGCAGGCACGCGATCAATGATGGCATCCAGTAATTCGTAAACGCCTAGTCCGGTTTTACCGCTGGCTCCTAAAATATCTTCTCTTTTACAGCCCAGTAAATCCACAATTTGGTCTTTCACCTCTTCGGGGTTGGCACTGGGCAAATCGAGTTTGTTCAGCACCGGAATAATCTCCAGCCCTTGTTCCAGGGCTAAGTATAAGTTACTGATGGTTTGTGCCTGAATACCTTGAGCAGCGTCTACTATCAGCAAGGCCCCTTCACAGGCTGCAATAGAACGAGAAACCTCGTAGGAGAAGTCAACGTGACCGGGAGTGTCAATTAAATTGAGTTTATAATTCTTTCCCCTGGAGGTGTAAAGCATTTGGATGGCGTGGCTCTTGATGGTGATACCCCGTTCACGTTCCAAATCCATATCATCCAAGACCTGTGCCTGCAATTCGCGCGCAGACACTGTTTTGGTATATTCCAATAAACGGTCGGCCAAGGTGCTTTTTCCGTGATCAATGTGTGCGATAATGCAAAAATTCCTGATATTTTCCATGCGGCTGCAAAAGTAAGCAAAAAACGGCCTGTAAAACCCTTTCTTTCAACATTATTTGCAATCAATTGTTGATTGTTTTGGTAAATTTGCCGCTTCAATTTTTCACAGTGAAAGTTATCGACCATATCCGCAACAACCAGGGAAAAACTCTTTTTTCTTTTGAGATCCTTCCTCCAATGAAGGGGAAAAGTATCAACAGCATTTATGAGAGTATTGATCCATTGCTGGAGTTTTCGCCCAATTTTATCAATGTTACCTACCACCGCGAAGAGTATATTTATAAAACCCGCGAGGGTGGTTATCTCGAAAAAGTTGCAATTCGTAAAAGGCCCGGAACGGTTGGAATTTGTGCTGCTATCATCAATCGTTATAAAATTGATGCTGTTCCTCACCTCATTTGTGGAGGCTTCAGTAAAGAAGAAACAGAGAATGCGTTGGTAGATTTACAATACCTTGGAATTGATAATGTTCTGGCACTGCGCGGTGACCCGATTAAAACAGAGGCCTCTTTTACCCCCAGACCCGACGGACATAAATATGCGGTTGAACTGGTAAATCAGATTGTAAGTTTGAATCAGGGAAATTATTTGCACGAAGAGCAGGATGTTGCTCCATTGCAGTTTTGCATTGGGGTTGCAGGTTATCCCGAAAAGCACTTTGAATCACCGAACCTAGAATTGGATTTGCGCTTTTTGAAGCAAAAAATTGATGCCGGAGCCGATTACATTGTTACGCAGCTTTTTTACGATAATGAGCGGTTTTTTGCCTTTGAAAAGGCTTGCAGAGCCATCGGTATCAATGTTCCCATCATTCCGGGATTAAAGCCATTAACCCAAAGAAAACAGCTAAGCACCATCCCGAAAATTTTTAACATTGATCTTCCAACACCTTTGGCCGATGGTTTGTTAAAAGCAAAGTCTGATGACGAAGCCAAGCAAGTTGGCATAGAATGGTGTATTCAGCAATCCAAAGCTTTGAAAAATCATGGTGTTCCTTGTATTCATTATTACACCATGGGAAAATCCGAAGCCGTAAGAAATATTGCAAAAGAGGTTTTTTAAACTTAACTTTGGTTCAGGATTATGAAGTTCAATCAAACCATTAACAGAAGTTCTGGCATTTCACTTGCAGGTGGATTGATATTCCTTTTTTCAATAGGGTTGTTTTCCTGTAGTTCCGATTCCAACCTTGATCCTAAACCGAAAATAGTTTTTAAATCACTCACCACTGAACCGGATTCCTCTTTTCTGATTCTTGGTTTTACAGATGGAGATGGTGATATTGGACTTAGTCAGAATGATACAGCCGGTGAATTTCGTTACAATTGTTTTATTGATATTTACCGTCAAACCAACGGTCAGTGGGTAAAACAGGAATTCTGGATTCCCTATTATTATCGTGTTCCGGTTTTGAAAAAAACCAAAAAAGACAAGCCCCTCGAGGGCGATATTGTGATTGAGCTTTTAGATTTTCCTCCTGATTTAGCCACGCCTGAAATTGATACATTGAAGGCGGTAATTTTTATCAAAGACCGCGCACAAAACAAAAGCAATGAAGTGGAGTCGGATGTTTTTTATCGCGACCTCTAATCAAACCGCACGATACATTTTTCCGGGAAGAGATTTTATCAAACTTTTAAATTCCATCGCTAATAGCAGCGCTGAGGTTGAACCAACACTCTGGCCAAGCGTATAGGCAATTTCATCTAAGCCTAAACTTCCTTTGCCATGAAGTATTTCAATAACATTTCGTTCTGTTTCATTCAACTCAATAAATAATTTTGTTTGAATATTCTTGGGCTGACTTATTTCTTCGGTCCAACCCATCTGATAAATCAAGTCAGCAGCATTTTCAATCATGGCGGCTTTTTGGCTTTTGATGTAACGGTTGCAGCCCATCGACCAGGGATCATTGATTCTTCCGGGCACGGCAAAAACATCACGACTATAGCTGTTAGCAATATCGGCAGTAATTAGTGCTCCGCCTTTATCGCCTGCTTCCACAACAACGGTTGCATCACACATGCCTGCAACAATTCGGTTTCTTTTCGGAAAATTCTCCCGGTCGGGAATGGTCTCGGAAAGGAAATCGGTCAGCAATCCCCCTTGTTCAACCATTTGTGCAGCTAAATTCCTGTGCTGTGTAGGATATATGCGATCAAGTCCATGGCCTAAAACGCCAATGGTGCTGAGTTGATTGTTCATTGCTTCCCGATGGGCACACCCATCAATGCCAAGGGCTAAACCACTTACGATTAATGGATCGAGCGGTGCAAGTGCTTGTAAAAATGATTCACAAAAAGACCTGCCATAGTCTGTTGCCCTGCGGGTGCCAATGATGCTGATTACCTTTCGTGGGTTTAAAGAAGCATTGCCTTTGTAATACAATATCAAGGGAGCATCTGCGCATTGCTTTAATCGAAATGGATATTCTTTTTGGTCAATGAGCAAACCCTGAATGCCGTAGCGATTCATAAATTTAATTTCCTTTTCTGCCTTTTTGAGGTGCTCTTTGGCTGAGAGGTATTTTAAAGGGCTGCTTCCTATGCCTTCAATTTTTGCCAACCGGTCTTTTTTTTCTTTAAAAACAGCTTCGGCTGATCCACAATGTTGGATTAATTTCCGACCGTAAATATCTCCTATGCCTGGCACTAAAGTAAGGGCAATACTATGTAATAAATGATCATTCATTGAAATGGATAAATAGAAAAATAAATATTGCACGAAGGTATAAATTAACAAGATGAATTGCAATTTATTCTGCAACCCCCTATTTTTTTTAAAGTCAAAACCTTGTTGATAATTCAGACAGCATTGCCTCAAAATAAGGTGAAAATGCTTTATCTTGTTGGCTTGTAAAAACATGAAAACAATGAAGCGTTACAGGTTTCTGATTTTCCTGATTTTGGGAAATTTGATTGTTCAATTTTCTTTTGCTCAGGCGGTATTAAAGGGAAAAGTGAAAGATAAAGCCAATGGTGAAACCCTTGTTGGGAGTGTGGTTTCGGTTGAAGGAAAAGCCATGGCCACCGATCTTGACGGTAATTATTCCCTACAACTGAGTTCCGGTGAGCAGAAAGTTTCGGTAAAGATGGTTGGTTATATTGCTCTCAACCTTATTGTTACGCTCAAAGAGGGTGAAAACACGCAGGATTTCTTCCTTGAACAAAGTTCTCTTCAATTAGATCAGGTGGTAATTTCTGCTGGTAAGTATGAGCAAAAACTAAGTGAAGTAACAGTTTCGATGGAAGTTTTAAAACCTGCAACCATTGATGCAAGAAATACAACCAATTTGAATACCATGGTGGATCAGGTTTCAGGGGTAGCCGTAATTGATGATCAGGTGAATATCCGCGGCGGTAGCGGCTATAGTTATGGAGCAGGTTCAAGGGTTTTGATGTTGGTAGATGAAATGCCCATGTTGGCAGCAGATGCAGGTGATATCAAATGGAACTATCTGCCGGTAGAAAATCTTGAACAAATTGAAGTCATCAAAGGAGCCTCCTCTGCACTCTTTGGTTCCTCCGCCTTGAATGGTGTTATCAATATTCGTACAGCCTTTCCAAGAGATAAACCTCAAACCAAAATAATCGCATTTTCAGGGGTATATGATAAACCGAGGCGCAAAAATTTAGTTTGGTGGAAGGATGCCAATCCCATTCAAACAGGCACCAGTTTTTTTCATTCTAGAAAAGCCGGTAATTTGGATGTTGTCGTTGGCGGAAATTTCTTTTCTGATCAGGGCTATCGTCTTGAAGAAACAGAACAACGTGGAAGATTAAATGCCAATTTACGCTATAATTTTCCAAAAATTCCCGGACTATCCATTGGTGTAAACATGAATGGCATGATTTCAAAGGGAGGCCTCTACATTCTTTGGGAAAATGCCGATTCAGGAGGTTATAAGCCACAGGCCGGAACCATTAGTAATTACCTTACCAAACGCTCCAATATAGATCCTTTCATCACCTATACTACCGTCAAGGGCGGAAAGCATACCCTTAGAACCAGGTACTTTAATACCACCAATACGAATAATACCAACCAAGAATCCATTGCAGAGTTGTATTATGCCGAATACCAGTATAAAAAGGAATTCAGAAATAATTGGATTCTGAACGCAGGATTAATGGGTACCAAGTCGGTTGTGGTTTCTGATTCTTTGTATGGTAATCATGTGGGTAGAAATGTGGCCGTTTATTCTCAACTCGACAAAAGATTTAATCGGCTAACCTTGTCGCTTGGCGTTCGCGGTGAGTATTTTAAAATTGATGATGTAGAAGCGGTTAATGATATCAACTTGGTTTACCTGAATAAAATTGGGCAGAAGCAATTTGTTGATACCGGTCGCACCTATTCTGTGGTTGATTTGGGTAGAGATACCATTAATATCGTCCGTGGTTCTAAGGTTAAACCGGTGTTCCGTTTTGGTTTGAATTATAGAATTGCTGAAGCAACTTTTCTCAGAGCTTCCATGGGGCAGGGTTATCGTTTTCCTTCCGTGGCCGAAAAATTCGTGGCCACAAGTGTTGGTGCCTTATCCGTATTTCCGAACGAGAATTTATTGCCGGAAAATGGGTTCAGTGCAGAGATTGGCATTAAGCAAGGTTTTAAATTGGGATCGTGGACCGGCTTTGTAGATGTTGCCGGTTTTTGGACAGAATACAGAAATATGATGGAATTTTCTTTTGGCATTTGGTTCCCTGATACTGCCTCTGTCAGCTATCAGAATTATGTGCTAAACAAGGTTAAGTATTTAGGCTTTAAATCTGTGAATGTTGGAAATGCACGAATTACCGGAACCGAAATTTCTGCTGCCGTACAAGGAAAAATTGGTCCTGTTAAAGTTTCTTTTTTTGGTGGATACACCTACACCAAACCTGTTAACTTGAATTATAATCCCAACGATACAACTGGTTTGGCAGGGCCTTTCTTTTTGAAGTATCGGTTCTTCCATTTGGCAAAGGGAGATGTTCAGCTGGAGTACAAAATGTTTAGTGCCGGTTTGGCTACCCGATACAACTCTTTCATGATCAATATTGATGATAGTTTTGAAAAGGATGTCTCTTCTTATTTTATTCCTTTCC
The DNA here is from genome assembly GCA_044370375.1 of Bacteroidia bacterium. Lineage (GTDB taxonomy): Bacteria > Bacteroidota > Bacteroidia > UBA4408 > UBA4408 > JBILVQ01. Next base: position 2,164 of record JBILVQ010000032.1, on the reverse strand, counting down.
CACTGGGTATTTATATTTTGCCCGGACTGGAGAAATATCGTAAGATACATCGCGGGGGAAATCTTACTTTTGATTTGCGATTTGGTGTTGAAGTGAATGAGAAAAGCAGGGTATCTCTGATTGTCAATAATTTACTGAACGCAGAAAATATGTCACGTCCAGGCGATTTGCAGCCACCACGGATGTATATGATTCAATATTTGATTCAGTTTTAATGTACATGAAAATTGTTAATGCTTTTATTGTTTTTCTTGTTTCGGGCTTTGCTCAAATATGTTTAGGACAAGGTACTATTTCTCTTTATCGGGATTCTTTTGGAGTAGCACACATCTTTGGTGAAACCCATCGCGAGGTTTTGTATGGTTTGGCTTATGCGCATGCGGAAGACGATTTTCCGGCCCTGGAAAGAATGATGATTCTCTCCCGCGGAAGACTGGGCGAGCTGGAAGGTGTTGAGGGTGCCAAAACTGATTTTTTTGTGGCCTTTTTAAACGCAAGGGCGGTAGTTGAAAAAAGATTCGAAATCGATTTTAGCGCTGATTTTGTTCCCATCATGCAAGGTTATGTTGACGGAATCAATCAATACGCTTCAGAACATCCACAGGAACTGCGATTAAAAGGAATTTTTCCGGTAACGGTAATCGATTTGGTAACAGCTTATACCGTAATTTTTTCCGGAATGACGGGTGTCTCGCAAGCCCTAACCGCAACCTTGAATGGTAAACCCAACGAGTACATTTTTGGTGCCCGCCTGGGTAGCAATGCAGCAGCACTGCAAAGCAGTCGTACAACGGATGGAAATACTTATTTGTTTATCAATCCACATGTTCCTTTAGAAGGCCCAATGAGTTTTTATGAAGCGCATCTTGTATCTGAAGAGGGACTGAATTTTCACGGGTGTCTTTTCCCCGGTATGATTTCCCCTGCGATGGGCAGCAGTCCGCATCACGGTTGGGGTCTAACCTTTAATTGGCCCGATTACCTCGATATTCATGAGTTAAAGATGAAAGATGCTTCCTCTGATATTTATTGGTTCGATGGTAAACTCCAACACCTAGAGTCTTCTTCTGTTAGTTTAAAAGTAAAGAAGGGTCCCTTTAAACTGAAGGTAAAACGCGATTTATACTGGTCGGTGTATGGTCCAACCGTAAAGGTGAAAGGCAAATTCTATTCATTTCAAATTAACACTTTGGAACAATTAAATGTTCCTGAACAACTTTTTAAAATGGCCATTGCCAAAACAAAAAAGGATTTTGAAGATGCGGTTGGGATGCAATCTTTGCCTCTTTTTAATATTGTTTATGCCGATAAATGGAATAATATTTCCTATTTGTTCAATGGCAAAATTCCCGATCGTCAGGATGGCTACGATTGGCAAAAGGTTGTGCCTGGCGATACCTCTGCTACCCGATGGAAACATTACATCCGGATGGAGGAATTGCCGCAGGTTAAAAATCCTGCTGCAGGTTTTGTTTATAATACCAACAATTCTCCTTTTTATTGCAGCGGACCGGAAGACAACCCAAAGCCGTCCCTTTTTTCGGCCCATGCCGCATTTCATTGGAATCGTATCAATGCACGTGACTTAAGGTTTCGGGAAAAAATAGCCGAACGTGAGAAGTTTTCTTTCGAAGAGTTTAGGTCCATAAAATACGATTGTACTTACCCAGGCGGTGATTATGGAATCAGTAGGAGTTTACAGCCCATATTTGAGCTTAATCCCAATGATTATCCTAGCATCAAGGATGCGATTGTTTCATTAAAAAGCTGGAACAAAAGCGGTGATGTAAACAACAAACAGGCCGCTCTTTTACTGCTAACTTTTTTGAATCTTAATGCATTGACCAATTCAGGTTATGTTGAAATGGAGTTGGGATTTAAATTTACCCTCGAGCAATTGGTTAGCAGCATTCAAAAAGCATCCGATGAACTCAAGAAATTTTATGGTTCCGACCAAATATCACTGGGTAAGGTGCAAAGAATTGAACGGGCCGGGTTATCTTTTCCGGTAAGCGGCTTGCCCGATGGCTTGAATTCTGCCTATTTGAAAAGAACCGAAAAAGGAAAGTTTAAGGTGGCCAACGGAGATACTTTTATCATGTTTTGTTCCTTTTCTGATGCCGGTAATCAGGCAAGCAGCGTTTTACCCTACGGTGTATCAGGT
>JBILVQ010000182.1:0-6334 GCA_044370375.1 Bacteroidia bacterium | reverse complement strand
GTAGGTGCCTGCGGTAAGATTTAACAGCGGATTGGCGGTTGAATTGTTATTCCAAACCAAAGTATAGGGAGAAGTTCCGCCGGTAATCAAGATATCAATTTCACCGTTGTTACCACCATTGCAAGAAAGATTATAATTACCCACATAGGTTTTGGGCCGCAGTTCAATGCCAAGATTCCCCTGCGCATAAGATAAATTGCCAACCATTACCATAAACAATATTACCCGTAGAGACGCGATGCCTCGCGTCTCCAATTTATTGCGCAGCCATAAATTGATTGAATTGTACGCGATGCCTCGCGTCTCCAATTTATTGCGCAGCAATAAATTGATTGAATTGTACGCCAAATTTCGCGCCCCCAATTTCGCGCGCAGCAATAAATACACATCCACCCCGCACCCAAAAATTCCATTCCAATTATCATTTATCGATTTGCGATTTGCGATTTCATAAAAGAATATTTTAAACGAAATTAAATGGAATTTTTTGAAAATCCAAATTCATTTTATTTTTTTTTGTTGCGGAACCCGTTGATTTTTTTGCTTTGCAACATTTTGGTTATAGGACCATAGAACCCAGTTTGTTTCAGCCCTTCTCCATTTAGTTTTTCAGAATTTATTAAATTGATTTTGTTTCTCTAGCTAGTTATTCCATCCCTTCATTTTTTTTCTCATTGAACATGAAACCCAAAAATTCTTTATAATAAGGGGTTGCAACGAATTGGTTTTTCTTGATTAGGGTATAAAACTTCCTTTTTCTTGGTAAAGTTTGGGTTAATTCCTTTTTCAGGGTTGGTAAATTGAAACAATAACCTTAACCTTGTGGCTCTATTTGGCCATCCATGAACAACGAAGGTGATTTATGTCTGTTTCTCCGGAAATACAATACCTGCTGGATACCCGCGACAAGCCGGGCCTAAAGAACACGCTTCTTGATTGGCAACCCAACGATATTGCCGATCTGCTTAATCAACTGGAGGAAGATCAATTATTGATGGTTTTTAAAGCCATCGATCGAGAACAGTCTTTTGCAGCCTACGAGTTGCTCGACATTAATTTTCAGATTTCTCTGCTCGATCTGCTTCCCAACAAATTAGTGACCCTTATCCTGAACGACATGTCGCCCGATAAGCGTACCGCTCTTTTGGCCGAGCTGGATCATGAAATGCTGAACAAGCATCTCACCCTGCTCACGCAAAAAGAAAGAGCGGTTGCCCTTTCTCTTTTAGGATACCCTGAGAATAGTATCGGTCGTTTAATGACTCCGGATTATATTGCTGTTGGGGCTTATTGGACCGTCCAAGACGTTTTGAATTATATCCGCAAGTATGGAGAAAACTCCGAAACTCTCAATGTAATTTATATTGTTGATGAGCGGGGAGTGCTGATTGATGATATTAAGGTAAGAGAATTATTGTTGGCCAATACAACAGAGAAACTCTCTGATATCATGGATGGTAAATTCAACGCCTTATCAGTACTGGATGACGAGGAGGTGGCAGTAAACGCCTTTACCAAATACAACCGTGTGGCACTTCCGGTTACCGATAGAAATGGACTGCTTTTAGGTATTGTTACCATCGATGATGTGTTAAGGCTATCCAAAGAAGAAGATACCGAAGACATTCAGAAGTTGGGAGCCGTTGAAGCCCTGGATGAACCTTACATGGATGTACCCATTCCTTTGATGGTGAGAAAACGTGCTGTTTGGCTTACCGTTCTCTTTTTTGGTGAGCTGTTAACCGCAAGTGCCATGCAATACTTTGAAGGCGAAATTGAAAAGGCAGTGGTTTTGGCTTTGTTTGTTCCATTGATTGTTTCAAGTGGTGGAAACTCAGGATCACAAGCTGCAACCCTTATTATCAGGGCGCTTTCTCTGGGTGAAATAACGCTGCGTGATTGGTATCGGATTTTGAAACGAGAGCTTATTTCAGGCCTCTTGTTGGGATTAATTCTTGCCGTGGTTGGATTTTTAAGAATTGCCGGTTGGAATTATTTTACCAATGAATTCGGACCCCATTGGCTAGGCCTTGCGCTTACGGTTTCGCTTTCGCTGTTGGGAGTTGTATTGTGGGGAACGGTGATGGGTTCCATGTTGCCCATGTTTTTAAAAAAGGTTGGTGCCGACCCTGCAACTTCTTCTGCACCTTTTATTGCCACCATTGTGGATGTTACAGGATTAATAATCTATTTCTCTATTGCTCTGGTTTTTTTGAAAGGTACTTTGTTGTAAAGGGCATAATGCCTTAACCTAATATTATTAATACCTTATCATTTCTGTAATTTCAATTCGGATTAATTCTCCTTTCTTTACAAAACTTTTGTTTTGCAGGTAGCATGATGGCCGGGACTTTTTGTTGTTGTCTTATTTTCATTAAAACCGGAATTCCCAATCAATAATGAATAAAGGAAAATCTAAACCCGCATCAGCAAAGAAAAGAAAGGTTGAATTATTAGTTATTTCCGATATCCATCTGGGTACCTATGGTTGCCAGGCCAAAGAACTTCTCAATTATCTGAAGAGTATTAAACCCAAAGAGGTAGTGCTCAATGGCGACATTATTGATATGTGGCAATTTTCCAAGCGATATTGGCCAAAGTCTCATATGCGGGTTGTAAATCATATTTTTAAATGGATAAGCAAAGGAATTAAGGTTCATTATATAACCGGAAATCATGATGAAATGTTAAGGAAGTTTGCCGGATTTAAATTGGGCTCATTGAGAATCTCTAACAAACTAATTCTTGAACTGGACGAAAAGAAAGTATGGATTTTTCATGGTGATGTTTTTGATGTAACCATGAAACATTCAAAATGGTTGACCCGACTTGGTTCCCATGGTTATGATCTGCTGATACTGCTGAATTCTGTTGTGAATTGGTTTTCTGCGAAAATGGGTCGAGGAAAAATTTCACTGTCAAAAACCATAAAGAATGGTGTAAAATCTGCTGTTAAGTTCATCAATAACTTCGAGCAAACTGCTGCTGATATTGCCATTTCCAAAGATTATCAATACGTAATTTGTGGACACATCCATCACCCTGAAATGAAAACCATTTCGAATGAGAATGGCAGTGTTGAATATTTGAATTCGGGCGACTGGATTGAGAATTGCACGGCACTTGAATACAACAAGGGGCAATGGTCATTGTTTCAGTACAATCCAGCCGATTTTGGCGAAGAGGTAAATGATTCTGATGAAGAAATGGTTTTAATGGATACCAAAGAGATATTTAAGATTTTACAAACAGAGATTGTTGTAATTTAAGCATGAAAATTTTATACGCCATCCAAGGAACAGGAAATGGTCATTTAACAAGGGCCATGGAGATTGTTCCTTTGTTGAAAACCTTGGGCGAGACTGATGTTTTGGTCAGTGGAATACAAGCAGATTTGAAATTGCCTTTTAAAGTCGATTTTCGTTTCAAAGGCCTCTCTTTTATTTTTGGTAAAGCCGGTGGCATTAATATCTGGCAAACCTATTTAAAAATGAATTCTAAGCAATTATTTTCCGATATACGCCAATTAAAGGTGTCAAAATATGATTTGGTAATCAGTGATTTTGAACCGGTTTCTGCCTGGGCCTGTAATCTCTCCGGAATTCCTTGCATTGGTCTCAGTAACCAAATGGCCACCCTGCATCCCATGGCTCCTCAGCCAAAGAGTGTCGATTTTTTTGGAAAGTGGATTCTGCAACATTATGCACCTGTAAGTTATCGCTATGGATTTCATTACAAGGCGCTTGATTCAAATATTTTTACGCCTATTATCAGGAAGGAAGTTAGGGAAAAAGTTTCTACGCAACAGAAGCATTATACGGTTTATCTGCCCTCTTATGACGATGAAAGAATCATTAATAATCTTGGAAAATTTAAAAGAATTAATTGGCAGGTTTTTTCCAAGCATAGCAAAAAGAACTATCAATTGAAGAACATCCAAGTTTACCCACTTCAATCAGATACTTTTTTAAATAGTCTTGCAACATCAAAGGGTGTAATTTGTAATGCAGGATTCGGTACAACCTCTGAAGCATTGTTTCTGGGGAAGAAACTTTTAGTGGTGCCAATGAAAACCCAATATGAGCAAAAGTGCAATGCAGCAATGCTCAAATCAATGGGCGTAGGGGTTGTAAAATCTATCAAAAAGAATAATCACGAAAAAATTGCTGATTGGATTGAAGGTGCTAAACCCTTGTTGATGGATTATCCGGATCAAACTTTAGGAATTCTTGAGAAAATTTGTCACAACCACGGTCATGGTGGAATAAAAATGGAAGGGTTAAAAGAATCGAATTTTTTTAAATGAGTATTTTGAATCGAAATTTTTCACCGGGATTTACTGCAGCCCATTTTGGTGATAATTTTATCTGGGGTGTTTCATCTTCTGCTGCTCAAACCGAAGGAGCTTATCTTGAAGATGGAAAAGGCTTGTCTAATTGGGATATTTTTTCCGCAAAGAAGAACAAAATTGCCGATGGTTCAAATACCGCTAATGCATGTAATTTTTATTTTTCGTACAATGAAGATCTTGAATTATTGGCATCACTTGGAATTAGAAATTTCCGAATGTCAATTGCATGGTCAAGAATTTTTCCTGCAGGTACCGGTCATCCCAATATGCCCGGAATAAACTTTTATTCAAAGGTGGTGGATAAATGTCTTGAATTGGGCATTACTCCCTGGATAACTTTATATCACTGGGATTTGCCTCACGCTTTGGAATTGAAAGGAGGCTGGACCAACAGAGAAATTTTAACCTGGTTTAAAGATTACGTTTCTTTTGTGGTGAAAAATTTGGGCCACAAAGTTAAGAACTGGATGGTACTCAATGAACCCATGGTTTTTACCGGAGCCGGTTATTTTTTAGGTGTTCATGCACCCGGAAAAAAGGGCATTGCGAATTTTCTTTCCTCTATTCATCATGCTGCCCTTTGTCAGGCTATTGGCTTTAATACCATTAAAGAACATTTTCCGGATGCAAATGTAGGCACAACGATTTCCTGTTCCTACATTACCCCCAAATCCAAATCCTCAAAAGATATTTTTGCCGCTTCAAGAATTGATGCCTTGTTGAACAGACTTTTTGTTGAGCCTTTCTTAGGGATGGGTTACCCCATTCAGGATTTGCCTTTTTTGTCGAGATTAAAGAAATTCGAGAAGCCCGGAGATGCAGAACTATTAAAAGCAGACTTCGACTTTTTAGGTATCCAAAACTACACAAGGGAAGTGGTTGGACATACCTATTACACGCCATTTCTTAATGCTAAACTAGTTCCGGCACAGAAAAGAGGCGTCTATCATACCACCATGGGTTGGGAGGTTTTTCCGAATTCCATTCATCAAATGATAAAGAAGTATAGCGCCTATCATGGAATAAAAAGAATAATCGTTACCGAGAATGGTGCAGCCTTTAACGATAAGTTTTCGGATGGTCAAATTTTAGATGCTCCAAGAATTGATTATCTTTCCTCACACATGAAGGAGGTTCTGAAGGCAAAGAAAGAGGGTGGGAAAGTGGATGGTTATTTTGTTTGGTCCTTTACCGATAATTTTGAATGGAATGAAGGGTTTAGGCAGCGTTTTGGATTGGTTTACTATGATTATCCCAGCGGATTAAAAGTTCCAAAGGAGTCGGCATGGTGGTTTAAAAATTTCCTTGAAACAACGAAAGCAAGAATACCGGTTGAACGACATTTTTTCCGGCAAATGAAAGACGATTTTATTGTGTGAAGGAATGGTTTAATTCATTCAAAGCACTCACCACCAATCCTGCCATTCCGGGAATCAGACTTTCTTCGTCAATATCAAATTGCGGGGTATGATTCATGGCCGTTATTCCCTTGGCAATGTTGCCCGTTCCCCAACGATAAAAACAGGACGGGATTTTTTGAGAGTAATAAGCAAAATCCTCTGCCGTCATCCGTAGATTTAAATCCAAAATATTTTCTTCGCCAAAGGTTTTTTGTAAGCTTGTTTTTACTCGTGCCGTAAGCGCCTCATGGTTCATTAAGGCTGGGTAACCCTTTTTGATTTCTACTTCAGCCATGCAATCAAATTTTTCGGCATGTTGTTTTGCCAAATTTTTTATCAGGTCATGAACTTCAGTTCTCCAACTTTCATCAAAGGCCCTGAATGTTCCCTCAACCTTCACCGATTCAGGTATTATATTGGTAGCACCGTTTCCAATGATCTTTCCAAAGGCGATTACCGATGGAAGATTTTTATTTTTTCCCAACGCGAGAATGAATTCAGTACATTCAAGAATAAAGGAGCTAGCCGGCAGCAGAGGGTTTTTATAGCTATGAGGAAGTGCGGCATGCCCACCTTTTCCTAT
>JBILVQ010000027.1:0-21285 GCA_044370375.1 Bacteroidia bacterium | reverse complement strand
TTAATTATTCCATTGAAGCAGGTGGGCTGAAAACGAAGTTAAAAACAGCCATTACTTCCGGTGAAGGAAGAAACTCCTTGGCCAGCAACACTGGGCTTGCATATACCGGTCGTGTTGAATTATTACCCTTTGGTGATTTTACAGATGGTGGTGATTATTTTGAAGGAGATGTTGCCAGGGAGGAAAAACCAAAACTGAGTTTAGCAGGAGGGTATCATTTCAATGATTTGGCCATGAGAACCCAGGGTCAAGTTGGCCGGGATTTGTTTGCGGCAAGAAGTTTTTCTACTTACCTTTTTGATCTTGTTTTGAAGTATCGCGGCTTTGCTTTTTCCTCGGAATATATCAGAAGACAAGCATCAACAGATCCTGTTACCCGCAACATAACTTCAGGCAGCATTCGCCTATTGATTGAAGGAGATGGCATCAACAATCAAATCAGCTATTGTTTTAAATCTTTGTGGGAAGTTGCGGCCCGTTATTCATTGGTTACTCCTTCTAAAAGAACACAAACCCTCAGCAATCAGAATGTTCAATATGGTGCAGGAGTAACTAAATATTTCATGAAGCACAAGGTGAAAGCACAGTTCAATACTTTTTACAATCACGACCGGAATCTGGCGCAGACAGCGGACATACAGAAAAATTTCTTTGCCGTTTTTCAGGTTGAGTTGGGGATATAGGGCCTAGTTGGTTTGGTGGAAGTTTGAGGTTGAGCATTTGATGGGTTAGGCATTGTTTATTTCCGGCTGGGCTCGAGATTTTGGTGATTAGAGCAGTCTGTGCTAAGCAATGGTTATGCAATTCGGATTAGGGTAGGGTTAAAAATTGGATGGGTTGAGAAGTACATGCCGTATTGATTCGATGCTGAATGAATTAAACCATTTCTTACATCCTAAGGAAAGCATAAAATATTATTGCTGAATACTTACAGAAAACCACGGAAAAAAGAATGAATTTGTGTAAATAATAAGGTCAATTTTTTATAATTATCATTTCAATTTTATGAGTAGGAACGAGAAGCAACAAAGACAAAGGAGTGAAGTTTTTATTGGCCAAAGTGCTTTAGCGCTAAGTGCCGGACAATCCCAAAAGCATAAGCCTCTTAAATTTTTTTTAGCAAAAACACAAAATGATGCGAGTGTTTTCCTAATAGGTTTTGTGTTGAGCGCTTCTCATCAAAGATTGACGCATTTGCCCCATTGATCAGAACACTTTTCTAGGAACGCACCACGTTTAATGATTGCTAGATTCAATTCATCTTAACGCAATTTCCATCGATGCTTACTTGGCCCGTTTTAACGCCCTCGTAGGGAAAAAAACTCTGAAATTTAAAATCCCACCAATAGGTAAACTGGCCTGGGGGAACCTCCAACTGTACGGTTTTAGGACAGTTGCTGCTGTTAGGGAAAAGGGAACCAGCCATCGATGAATAAAACACAGAATCACTGTAAGCTGTTCCATCGGATTTCGTACCAGCTACTTTGATATACAAATCATACCGAGAACCTTGTGTATCGCCCCATTCACAACCGATGATTCCGGGGATGGGCAAGGCTTGTACTGCAACAGTTTTAGTTATTTTTTTACTCCTGCCTGTCTTGATTTCAAGCTGCAAAGTGTAATTTCCGGTTTTGGGAATGCTCAAAACAAAGGTACGTTCGGTAGAAACGACAGAATCGAGTTCAAGGATTTTCCATTCGTAAGATTTCGCTTTCCCGCTATGAAGGGCATTCACCCATACTCCGGTGTTTCGGTTAAATTCAGTTTTCTCAATTTCAATCGAATAATCATCTGCTTTTTTACAAGAATCGAAAATGATAATGCATAAAAATATGCAAAACAGACGGACCAAGGATGAGGACATAAATTGAATATTGCGTTTTCTGAAGGGTAATTTTTTACCGTTGATAATGTAAAAATACTAAAAAATTAGAACAAAGAAATATTGCGCTCCAAAATTAGCCATAGAAAATTTATCGGGTGGCATTATGCCGATAAGGATGCTCAAGCTGTTTTATAAAGGATATCATGGCATCTCCCTATTGGTGGTGTTTTTAGCAATATCCCATTCTTCTTTTAATAAACGATAAACAAAATTTAGTTTGGGAACTTCTCCAAAATAGGATATTTCTTGTACATCAACTTTTGTGGTTCCTAAACGACCAATGGCGATTTGCGAACGAATATTTTTTGCCCCTATGTGAAAATAAACGCATGAAACAAATTGGAAAATATAGTCTAGCATTAAGGTCTTAACAGCATGGTTGATTCCTTTTCCCCAATAGGCTGTGGCGTAGAAGGTATAACCAATAAGGATGCTATTTTCTTGGTCGTTATAATCATAATATCGCGTGCTTCCTATTAAACTTCCGGTGGTTTTATCGATAATTTTAAATGCTCCTTTGCTTTGTATGGCGCCATCAAAGAAAGTTTTGAATACCTCTTTTTTATAACGGTCTTTTTTGGGGTGTTGTTCCCAAATTTTTGGATCAGCTGCAACCAAGTACAAGTCTTCGAAATCCTTTTCCAACAAGGGATATAGGGCGATTTTTTCGTTTTCTAAGGGGATTTGAATGTTAAATATCATGTTGAAATTGAAACAGGAAAACAGAAAAAAATAGGATAGCTGCCAACAGGTTAAGCGGCCTGCCAAGATAAAGCTTTTTCATGTAATTTAATCGATACTGAACCTTGTTGCCTCGTTTCAAAAGCTTTCAACCTATCCGGAGATTGGTTTCGGCTTACACGCCATGCAACAAAATATCTCCTCTGACAGATGTTTTTTTTCGTTTTTCCATTTACAAGGTGAATTCGTCATTGGATTGTTGCTTTTAGTTTCCTCTAACCATTTTGAAAGCCCCATAAATTTAATCCGTGCGCTAATGTGGCAGGAACAATAGATTTTGTTCTATGTGTCAAATAACCCCAAATAAAACCAATGGGTATAATTTGAACGCAATAAATTACAATGTCCAAAGTTTGCCCGCCTTCGAAATAGTTTTTAGGGAAGTGCATAAAGGCCCAAAGGGTGGTCGCAAAAAGGATATGAAAGCCATTCCATTTAAATACGCTGTGGAAGCGTGATTGCATTACGAACCGACTAAATTCTTCAACCAATCCGGCCCCGATCACTCCTTCCAAAATAATTCCAGATACACCGCCTAGTTCCTTATAGCCTTCTTCCCAAATAATTCCACCTTTATTGAATATAAAAGCAAATAGCCCGGTTATTCCCCAAATAATTAGCCCTAGCAACAGATAAGATAAAGGTTTAAAAGACAAGCCAAGTTGAACGATTTTATACTTTTTAATCAACAAATAAATGGCAATACCCAATGGGAACGTAAAAAAGAATATACCCAACAATATGGGCAGTCTGACTAAAAATCCTATTGTTTCACCGCTTGATTTCACATAAAAATTGATTGTTATGGAAATAACCCCTAACAATGAAAAAAGTAAAATTAGTAACAATTCATTTTTCGGTCGTTTAATTTCTATTTCATTTTCGGGAGATATTTTTTTTGTAAAAAAATGAATTGTCCAGATTGAAACATAGAAAAATAGGAAGTAGCCTATTCCGTGTAAGGTTTTGCCCTTTGAAATGTAGTTCCAAAAAACAATAAAATTTATGGCGGTCATCATAACCAATATCGGGATGTTTTCTTTAAGGGCTTTCATTTCTTCAGCTTTTTGGATTGTCAAACTGTTTCTAATAGATTATCTTTTTGCAATCATCACTTACATTCGGTCCGTGGGCAGCAATTGCCTTCCTATTGAACTGTTCTGTTTGCGCTCAAGTTATACAAAAATTAAATTCGATATCTGCCGATAAGTAAAAATTTTTGCTTAATACCTTTGGTCTAGTATGGAAACGCAAATAATAAATTGCTCAGTACAAAAAAGCTGGATTAACCGAGCTGCTTGTGAACGTTTACTGAAAAACTAATTTGATACACTCCGCTTTTTGCTCTATTCCGGGACTATAGTTCAAATAAAATTTATAACCTTTTAGTGAATCGCATGCTACATCTATGCTTGAACCAAGCGTTAATATGCTTACCTGGTTAACGGTACGAATACCTATCCATTGATTAGGATTTGTCACATGAACACTATCGAATCGGATGAATTCCGGGTCATCGGAAAAGGCAAACAAACAATGGTGTCCTTCATGATTTGGCTTGTTAACGGCCATGTATTTGTCGGAGTTTTTTGATGGTTCGGCAAAAGTTGTTGGAGCGAAAAAGCATGTTAGTTTATCCCACTCTTTGTTAAATGCTTTATAATATTCAATGGAATCAAGGCTTGCGTATAAATAAACCGAATTACTATTTTGTGTGTTGAATAGAAGCGAGAATGGTTTTGGCTTAAGAATAACGGTCTGTCCGGGATGGTCCACCAAGAATATTTGGTCACCTTGCCTTATGGAGAGTTGGGTTTTCGCTTCTTGGTTATTCTTATTGTTGAAACCGAAACAAAAAGCAGCCAAGAAAATAAACAATATGGATGATCTTATCATTGGGTTGTGGTAAATGGTTGTGTAAGGTAAGGCAGAGAAAAAAGCAGCCAAATTTATTGGTACTTCGTTTATGCAAAAATAGACACCCTAAGGGTTTTTCCAAATTAATTTTGGAAGCGCCTAGAAGAGCCGTATAAGGTTTGAGCACCAAGTAGGTTTATGGGATACCTTTGCCGTGAAGGGCCACATCGCTACCCGATTAAGTGCCGGCATTTATTGTAACTGTTCAACAAAATAGTAGATCTTATTTAGAACACCTTTTATTTTTCTTTCTTTGTTTGCTATTGAACGAAAATTTTTATTAATAAGCAGATAACCGCTAATTTTTTCATACTCAATATGAACAAAAGTCCTACCCCCAATAACTTGTTTAATCAATTCTGAATAGATTCGATATCTTTTATTTTCATTGTAGCTCTCTACAAAAACTCTTCTGGAATCTATTGTCCTAGAGCCAACAAATCCGAAAGAAGCGTTTTTATTTTTGCTTAGTATGTGAGGAACAATAGAAACGCAAGTCATTAATACATTAATTACGTCTCCTTTGTTTATTATTTTGTTGTATCTATAATCGCTTCTTTTCAGACACTTAGGATAAAATTTTATCGCGAAAAGCTCCTCATCATATTCTTCTATATTAATAACATATTTCAATCCATTTTGATCAGAACGGAAAGTGAAAATATGGGTTGAAAGGTGTCCGGATGAATCCCTAACTTTTTTTTGCTGAACAAATTTAAAGGGATAACCAGTTTTGGTTATTATCAAGGTACTAAAACAATCGATTTATTCCCCATTCCTTTACTGGGCCCCAGTTCTCTTTTCGAGACTCTTCTACCTACCATCATATCATCCGTTAGTTTTGTAAATCGCCCTGACTGAGAGTCTTTTACCTTTGTAACGTGGACTTGGAGGTCTTTATTTGTTTGTTTTGACTGCTTCATAGCTCTGCAATATTAGCAATAATTACGTTTTTTTTGAACTTTTGTTTCAAATTGTGGCTGAAGATCAACTTTCTGGCGCCAATTTACCTAAATCCACACCAAAAATATTTTTTTTGCGGTTTTTCAAAATAATTCCCAGCCTTTTGTTTTAATGATTCTTTCTGGTATTCAAGCTTTTTATTACCACTGTTGCCGATATGGGTTCAAAACCTCGTGGTTTTGATGTCTTTGAATTAACAATTCTTTGAAATTGGGCCATTGTGTGACCAGATTTACTAAATGATTGGCCTAATAAGTCCCTAGGGTTGGGGCAAGCTCAATGCACACCGGCAAACATGGATGTGGAATGTTGAGGTTTAATCTTGCCGGCTGACTTCTTGGCTAATTCAGAAGCACAGAAGTTGCCGTTTTTTTGTTAAACCAGCCATTTAGAATGCTTAATTTCTAATTCTTTCGTCTTTTGTTTTTGAGTATTGTCCTCTTGCTTAAACCTTCCCGCATCATCTCTAAATCTATCTATATTTTTCCCCGTTTTCAAATTTCAATCACCCAAAGTAAGCAGAAAGCCTTGCATCCTTAAATGCTTTTTCTCTCAACCGTTTTACCCGAATGATCTGAATGATAAGACGCTTGCTGTTATTTAAAATCCATCCCATCCAACAGGTAAACCATGGCCGCCATGGCCGCAGCTCCTAATTCTAATTCCCGCTTGTTGATTTTTTCAAAGGTGTCAGCAGCTGTATGGTGTATGTCGAAATAACGCTGAGAATCCGGCATCAATCCAAGCAGGGGAGTGGTGAATTCTTTTTTCAAGGGTGATATGTCGGCACCTCCACCATCTTCACTAAAATCATGCAAGCCATAAGGCTCCAACAGTATTTTTAGCTTGCGAATTCTCTTTTTGAAAACATCATCGGCCTCTATGCTGAATCCCCTTGGGGTGAATCCTCCTGCGTCCGACTCGATGGCCGCAACATGGTACTCACGATTAATTTTGGCCAACTCTGCATATTTTTTTCCTCCCCTGAGCCCGTTTTCTTCGTTCATAAACATCACCACCCGCAAGGTGTTCTGGTTGTTGTATTTTAGATTTTTCAAAATACGAATGGCCTCTATGCTTTGCACACAGCCTGCCCCGTCATCATGAGCTCCATCACCATTGTCCCAGGCATCCAGATGCCCACCCACTACAATGATATTTTTCGGGTTTTCTTTTCCTCTGATTTCTCCAACTACATTGTAAGAGAGTTCATCGGGCAAGGTTTCGCAATTCATTTTTAAATAAAAGGAGGTATTCGGATTTGCTTTTAATACCTTGCTCAATCGTTCTGCGCCAAGTGTGCTGATGGCACAGGCAGGAATTTTAGGCAAGGAATCTACATAAGCCATAGATCCTGTATGCGGTTCATCATCCAATGCCAAGGTCATGGAACGCACCACAACACCTACAGCTCCATATTGTGCCGCTTCCATGGCGCCTTTCCATCGCTGATCAACCGCTTCACCATAGGCATGAAAGGTCAGTAAATGTGATGGGTCCATCGGACGGTTGAAAAAAACAATTTTTCCTTGAACCCCTTTCTTTCCTAATTTTTTTAATTCATCAAATGACTTTACTTCTATCACTGCTGCACTCAATCCGGCCTCCGCTGTTGCAATGGATCCGCCCAAAGCACATATTTTTACCTCTTCACGACCCAAAGTGGCAGGATTTATAATGGCTGCAATTTCTTTTTCTCCTCTAACCCAATGCGGTACCATCACCGGTTGCAGAAAAACAGTATCAAAACCATATTGCTGCATTACCTGTTTGGTGTATTCAACCGCAGCAGCAGCCTGTGGCGATCCTGCCAAACGCCCGCCAATCTTGTTCGATAGGTATTCCAGCGTTCTGTAACAATCGCTTTTGGTTAAAGCATCGCGGTAGATGTTCGCCAACATCAAGGAGTCGTTTCTTTCCTGTGCATGAATGCTAAGCGCTAAACCCAACAACACAGAAAGCATTATGTTTTTTTTCTTCATAACAGTTTTATTGGAGATCAAACAAATTCCATATTTTTTCATCAGGTGGTGTTGCCAATAAATTTAGGACATTGTCCGAAACCGGATGCTGAAAGTTTAGTTTCCATGCATGCAAATGAATGCTTCCATCGGGATTGCTGCGGTCATATCCATATTTCAGGTCGCCCTTAATAGGACAACCCATGCTGGCCAATTGAACCCTGATTTGATGGTGACGACCCGTATGCGGATTTACCTGCAATACATGAAAATTGTCTGATGAGCCTAATAGTTGATAATCCAATCGGCATTCTAAAGCGCCTTCCATGGCTTTTTGAAAGGCATAGGATTTGTTTTGTTTTTCGTTTTTTTTCAAAAAGTGAATTAAGGTTCCTTGCGTTTGCGGTGGCTTGTTTTTAACCACCGCTAAGTAGATTTTTTCGGTTTTGCGATCCCTGAACAAATCATTCATCCTGCTCAAACCCTTGCTGGTTTTGGCAAATAAAACAAGGCCGGTGACAGGCCGGTCGAGTCGGTGAATTACGCCACAAAAAACGTTTCCTGGTTTTTGATACTTTTCTTTCAGGAAAATTTTTAGCAGTTCACTTAACGGAACATCTCCTGTTTTGTCGCCTTGCACAATTTGTCCCGATTTTTTATTGATAGCAATCAGGTGGTTGTCTTCAAAAACAACTTGCGAAGCATCAAAGCCGGGGGGAGAATTTTTTGAGGTGCTCAACAGCAATGATTTCAGTATTGTTCGTTTTCATTGGGGAAATCAGCGCTCTTCACATCCTTTACATATTGGCCCACAGCACCGGTGATTTCATCAAACAAATTAAGGTATCTGCGTAAAAAACGTGGTTTAAATTCTACGTTTAATCCCAACATATCATGCAATACAAGTACTTGGCCGTCCACACCATTTCCTGCACCAATGCCAATCACAGGCACCTGCACGCTTTGTGCAATCTTGGTGGCCAAATGAGCCGGAATTTTTTCCAGCACAATGGCAAAACACCCTGCTTGTTCTAACAATTTGGCATCTTGAATTACGCGGTCGGCCTCATCTTTTTCTTTGGCCCGAACAGCATAGGTCCCGAATTTGTAAATGGATTGTGGTGTTAAGCCAAGATGGCCCATCACCGGAATTCCGGCCGAAAGAATTCTTTTGATCGATTCAATAATTTCTTCTCCTCCCTCCATTTTAATGGCATGTGCCCCCGATTCTTTCATCACACGAATGGCAGAGGTGAGTGCTTCTTTCGAATTTCCCTGGTACGAACCAAAGGGAAGATCCACCACCACCAATGCTCTCTCAACGGCACGAATAACGGAGGATGCATGATAGATCATTTGATCTAGGGTAATTGGAAGTGTGGTTTCGTGGCCCGCCATTACATTGGAGGCTGAATCTCCAACAAGGATTACCTCAATCCCTGCTTTGTCAATGATTTGCGCTAAGGTATAATCATAGGCAGTAAGCATCGAAATTTTTTCTCCTGCTCTTTTTAGTTCCAGCAAGGTATTGGTGGTAACCTTTTTTATTTCTTTGTGAATCGACATGGGCAACTAATTTGTGCAAACCTAAGGGAAAATTACAAAAACATCCTGAAGGAAGAAAAAAAAGAGGAGAATTTCATTTTTTCTGACCTGTAGTTTCTCTTTTTGAAAAAGGTAAAACCCCTTTTGTACGTTGATGAAAGGCTTTGTAACTGCCGCCTTAGGAGGGTTTCGATTTTGTTATGCCGTTAACAAATTTACTGCTTTATCAATTTGGTCTTGAAGTGATGATTTTGCTCATCAATGCCATGCAATAGGTATATGCCGGGACTGAAGCTTGAAAGGTCAAGACGAAGGTTTTTTCCTGAGAATGGATAACTGCGAAGGGTATTGCCCATCAGGTCGGAAAGATAAACAGTACCCTTGTTTTGGATTTCGTGAAACTCGAGATCTACCTGCGCTTGGGCAGGATTGGGGCGTAGGCTAAAAAAATATTCGCTTTCTTTTTCCTGAGCCGTATTTAGTTTATTGCAGTAAAGGCCATATTCCATCACATTGTTCAAACCCCATCCGCCTTCCAATCCATTGAGGAAAATGGCGGAGTCAACATAATTGCAACTTAATCCCGCTGAATTAGGATGGTTAATCACGCCCAAGTATCCACTGGAGGGTCCTGAAAAATGGTGTGCTACATAAATTTTTCCATCCGGGGCAAGCTTCATGGAATAAAAACTGATGTTGGGTACCGTAAATACATTGACCCTTGAGTTTTGAATGGTGGCCGAATCGTTGGATGAAACATTGTATTGAATAATTTTTCCGGAGAGATTAAAAAAGCCGGAGCACCACTGACTTGCGTAAAGAAATGAATTGTTGGGTGAAAAAGACAAACCATACAATGAGCCGATGCCTCCTGCAGAGGGGTTATAAGCGCCTGCTTCAGGCAGTGTAATTAGGTTGCTTAATTGGCCTGTTGCCTTGTTAAAATCAAACAATTCTAAATCGGGTTTGCCAAGGGTAACAGCGGCTATTTTGTTACCATTAGGGGAGGGCTTCATCTCGCCAATGGCATCCGAGCCTGTGTAATCATGTATTTTTCCAATGCTGGAAATAACAGGCGTAGTGTGAACCCCGGATGCGCTTACCTGAAAGGACAAATAGTCATTGGAGTTATAGCTATGCCCGATGATCCAATAGTCAGTTCCATTGGCGTGGGGTATGGCTGTTACTTTTTCGCTTACAGGTGTTGGAAAAAGAACACTGTCCTTGAACACCATGCCACCAAGTCCGTTGTTCATGGCCATGTCCACCATATGGAATCGGTAACCGGAAGGAGGCACATTGACGAGTCCTGCTTGAGCGTCACCGGTGAAAATGTAATAAAGGGTGGTTGAGCCCGGTTTAGGGATAATCATTACCTGTGTGATGGTATTGCCTCCATACAAGAGGTAGGAATTAGGAATGCTATCGTGGTTTTTATTCCACACTCGTTCTGAGTTGGTACAAAACAATAACTGTCCGGTGTTGGCATCCGAAATGCAGGCACAACCTTCAAAGGCTCTCATGTTGCCATCGGTTAGTACCACCGGGTCACACTCATTGTTAAAATCTAATCCGGCTCCCTCATCGCCAAAATACCAAATGTTGGCTTGTTTTTGTGCATTGACTTTAATTCCAAATAGGAAAATCAGAAGAAACAATACCGTTGAAATTATTGATTTCATATGGCTTAAAATTAAACATAATTATTGAGGATAGACTATACCTTTTTGACCTTGGTCTAAATTTATTCTCCCTTTACAATAGGGTTGGAGGCAAGCGTTGAATTACACAGGAATTATTCCGTGTTTAATCGATTACATGATGGATTTATACCAAACATGAATATTTTCAAAAACCTTGTGCAGTTAGTCTTCTACAGGGCTTTTCAAAATGGATTAATTCCTTTGGTTAAGCAAAGAATTATAGAAATAATGTGGATGCTGAAAAAGAAAGTAATGTTATTCCTAAAAATATCTTTCTTCTTCTTTGTCGGCCTTTAAATACAATGCACGATCGAATTCATACAACTGGGCACGCTTGTGGGGAACATGGCTTTGTTTTTCACTCAGTGCTTTTACAAAGCCTTTGTTAAGAATTTTTCGTCTGAAATTTCTTTTGTCCATGCTGTTCCCTAAAATGGCTTCGTAGAGTTTTTGCAATTGCCCCAAAGTAAATTTTTTGGGCAATAACTCGTAACCGATGGGATGGGTCTGAACCTTTCTGCGCAAGGCCTGCAAGCCTTTTTTAACAATCTGATTGTGGTCGAACCCTAAATCAGGTAAATCATTCACGGGATACCAACCAATTTTCTTGGCAAAGGACGAACCCTCCGGGGTGTAATGTCCCGGCCTGATTAAACTATAATAGGCAATGGTAATTACTCTTGCACCCGGTTCCTCTCTGATACTTTCGAGCCATTTACGGTCACTCTTTTTGCGAACCCTTTCCGGATCACCAAATGCATGGAATTGTTCCAAATAAATATTCTTTAGCGAGGTAAGTTCATACAATACCCGCTCAGCCGCTTCGTCTAAATTTTCTGTCTCCAGAATCAAATCCCCGGGCAATAACAAATCTTTCCCGGCCTTGTCCATGCCTTCTTTCCCGTAATTCCTTTCAATCAACAATACCTTTAAATCACTTTCATCAAAACCGAAAATCACACAATCTACCGATACATGCCGGTTTTGATTTTTTCTGCCTGTTTTGCTGCTATTCATCGCGGCAAATTTAGTCAAAGCATTTTCCTCACCAATTATTACCGCTTGGCTTTCTTTTTTTTTCATGATAATTATCTTAGTGTCAAAAATACACTATCTTTGTGTTACGATTGTCCAAAGGGTCAAAAAAAATTTTAATATGTCTGAATCAACTGTATTTCCAGCACTTTCCGATGTGCCACCGGAGTTTCATCCTGCGGTGGTGGAGCAAAATAGTTTTTTGGTCAATGGGGAAATGAAACCCTGGACCGGTGCCATGCAGGATGTTTTTTCTCCTATTTTTCAGCCTTCTTCCTTGGGATTAAGTCCGCTACGGCTGGGCTCTTTTCCCCTGCTGGATGCCACGGCTACCGATGAGGTGCTGGAGGCCGCCACCAAAGCCTACGATCTTGGCCGTGGTGTTTGGCCCACCATGAGCGTAAAAAACCGAATCAACCACATGCTTTCTTTTGTGAAACGCATGAAGGAACAACGGAATCAGGTGGTTAATCTCCTCATGTGGGAAATTGGTAAAACGCTAAAGGATTCTGAAAAAGAGTTTGACCGTACCGTTGATTATATCCTCGATACGATAGAAGCGTATAAAAATTTGGATCGCGATTCTTCCCGCTTGCAGAAGGAGCAGGGAATTTATGCCCAAATTAGGCGTGGTCCGTTAGGGGTTGTGCTCTGCATGGGGCCCTACAATTATCCGCTGAACGAAACCTTTACCACCCTTATTCCTGCCCTTATCATGGGCAATTGCGTCATTCTTAAACCTGCCAAGCATGGTATTTTATTGCTATCTCCCTTGCTCAATGCATTTAAGGATTCTTTTCCCAAAGGGGTCATCAATGTAATTTATGGTCATGGGCGGGATACGGCCGGACGTTTGATGGAAAGCGGAAAAATTGATGTTTTTGCTTTTATCGGGACCAGCAAAACGGCCAACACTTTGAAAAAATTGCACCCACGCCCGAATCGTTTACGCTCTGTTTTGGGCCTTGAAGCAAAGAATCCGGCCATTATTTTACCCGATGCCGATTTGGATTTGGCCGTGGAAGAATGCGTTACCGGTACTTTATCTTTCAATGGTCAACGCTGCACTGCCCTTAAATTGCTGTTTGTACATGAGGCAATAGCCGATGCCTTCAATAAAAAATTAGTGGATAAAGTGAATGCCTTGCAGGCCGGTATGCCATGGGATAAGCTTGTTTCCATTACGCCCTTGCCGGAGCCCGAAAAGCCTGCCTATCTGGCCGATTTGGTAAAAGATGCCATCGAAAAGGGTGCAGCATTATTGAATGTTTCCGGCGGAAAAATTCAGCATAGCTTTTTTAGTCCTGCCATTTTGTTTCCGGTGAACGACTCAATGCGCGTTTACCGCGAAGAGCAATTTGGTCCGGTCATTCCTATTCGCACTTTTAGAAATGTTTCTGAACCCATTCAATACATTGTGGAGTCCAATTACGGACAGCAGGTGAGTATTTTTGGTACCGATCCTGATTTGATTGCAAGCCTTGTAGATCCCTTGGTCAATCAGGTTTGCAGGGTGAACATCAACAGCCAATGTCAGCGTGGTCCCGATACTTATCCCTTCAACGGGAGAAAGGATTCTGCCGAAGGCACGCTGAGTGTTTTTGACGCTTTGCGTGTATTTTCTATCAGAACCATGGTGGCCGGTAAGGATAACGAAGTGAATCGTTTACTTTTGTCGGCCATTCTTGAAGGAAGAAAATCCAATTTTCTTTCATCCGATTTCTTACTTTAGTACAAATTTAAAAACAACAGGAAGCATGTATTTAATTGCCGACAGTGGATCAACCAAATGTGACTGGATGCTGGTTGATGAATCGGGAAAGGAGCTGGAAAGCTTCAGTACCATGGGATTTAATCCCTTTTTTCATGATGAGAAAATTATTGCCAATGCCATACTCGGCAATCCAGGTTTAACCGCTATTGCCACCAAAGTTGAATTGGTGTTCTTGTATAGTGCGGGCTGTTCATCCCGAGCATTGAAAGCTGTGGTGGAAGCCGCTTTGCAAAGTGTTTTTAAAAAGGCCAATATCTATGTAGATCATGATTTGGTTGGTGCAGCCTTTGCTACTTATGACGACAGACCCGGTATTACCTGTATTTTAGGAACAGGCTCTAATTCTTGTTTCTTTGATGGTGATAATTTATCCGAAGAAGTTCCTGCGTTGGGTTACATCTTGGGTGATGAAGGAAGCGGAAGTTATTATGGAAAAAAATTATTGACGGAGTTCCTTTACCAACGCTTGCCGCCTAGTTTGCACGAGATGCTGGAAAAAGAATATCAGCTGAATAAATCAGTAATATTTGAGAATGTTTACATGAAACCTCATGCCAATGTTTATTTGGCTTCTTTCATGAAGGTGTTTTCTTCTAACCGCGATAACCCTTGGGTGGTTGAAACGGTAAGTGCAGGCATGCGCCATTTCATGGAAAATCATGTGCAATGTTTTCCCAATTACCGAAAAGTTCCGGTGCACTTTATTGGCAGCATCGCTTTTTTCTTTGAAGATATATTGCGCAATTCCGCCTCCTGCATGGGCATTACCGTTGGTAATATCATCCAAAAACCTATTCATGGTTTGGTAAGCTATCACATGAAATATTTGATTCCATCTAAAAAAGACAGTTGATTTTTTGCATGCCGTCCGGTTCCAATACTCCCATTATGCATCCTGATTCATCCGCAGTAAAAAAGAACTTGAATCATTTCAATCAGTCCATAGGCAATTTTTTGTCGTTGGAATTATTGCCCGTTGGATTAAGAATGCATACTGTAGAGGATACGGTTGAAGTTAGTGTTTATAGTCCGCATGCCTTGCGCATCCGTATTTACAGAAGGGATGAAGTCCGCAATGATTTTTCTTATGCGGTGGTCGCCAACCCTATGGAAGAGGGTTTTTCCATTGTTGAAAACGATGAGGAAATACATCTCAAAACTTCAGCATTGCTGCTTAAAATTGCAAAGTATCCCTTGCGTTTTTCTTTTTTTACTTTAGATGGAAAACTCATTAATGCGGATGATCCTGCTTTCGGAACCTCGCGCATGGGTAATGAAATAACCACTTACAAGGTATTGCATGAGCAGGAAAGATTTATTGGTTTAGGAGAAAAAACCGGACCGCTCGACAGAAGAGGAAAAGCCTATGTAAACTGGAATACCGATCACTTTGCTTATGGCGTAGATGCCGACCCTATTTACATGAGTACTCCTTTTTTTATCGGCATCAAAGAGGAGTCGTTGGCCTACGGAATTTTTTTGGATAACACGCATAAAAGTACGTTTAACTTTGGCGCCTCCAACAACCGCTTTGCCTATTTTCAGGCCGAAGCCGGTGAAATGAATTATTATTTTTTTCATCATGCTTCGGTAGAAGGAATTGTAAAGGAATACGCCAACCTCACGGGCAAAATGTCATTGCCTCCACGCTGGAGTCTGGGCTTTCAACAATGCCGATACAGCTACTATCCTGATAAGGAAGTATTATCGGTTGCTAAAACATTCCGCGATAAAGGCATTCCTGCCGATGTAATTTATCTCGACATTCATTATATGGATGCCTATAAAGTTTTTACCTGGCACCAAGAGCGCTTTCCTGACCCGAAAGCTTTGGCAGCGGAGTTAAAAGCACTCGGATTTCATTTGGTTTTAATTTTAGATCCTGGTGTGAAAATTGAAAAAGGATATGCACCTTATGAAGAAGCTTTGCAAAATGATTTGCTGGTAAAATATCCCGATGGAAGCCACTATGCAGGACAGGTTTGGCCGGGCTGGTCGCATTTTCCCGATTTTACGAAGGCCGCTGCCCGCGAATGGTGGGGAAATGCTTTACAGGATTTGCTCGATACCGGCATTGAGGGCTATTGGAACGATATGAATGAACCGGCTGCATGGGGACAACATCTGCCCGATTTGATTGAGTTTGATTACGATGGGGAAGGTGCTACTCATAAAAAAGCAAGAAATGTTTACGGCTTTAACATGGCACGTAGTACCTATGAAGGGGCAAGGAAACATTTAGATGGCAAACGTCCTTTTGTGCTAACAAGAGCCGGATTCTCCGGTATTCAGCGCTATTCGGCTGTTTGGACCGGTGATAATGTTGCTTCCGATGAACACATGATGGCCGGAATTCGGTTGGTGAATAGCCTTGGACTTTCCGCTGTGCCTTTTGCCGGCTATGATGTGGGTGGCTTTGCCGGTGAAGCAAGTCCGGAACTGATGGCACGCTGGATCAGCATTGGTGCCTTTTCTCCCTTCTTCAGAGCCCATTCCATGATCAACAGCCGCGATGCTGAACCTTGGGCTTTTGGTGAAGAAACCGAAGCCATTGCTAAAAATTATATTCGTTTGCGTTACCGCCTGATGCCTTACTTGTATAGTATGTTCTACGAGGCACACCGCAGCGGATTACCCGTGGCCCGATCCCTAGCACTGAACCATGCCTTTGATGAAAATATTTATCGCCACGAGTATCAAAACCAATATTTATTTGGTGCTTCCTTTTTGGTAATACCCGTTGAAAGCAATAAAAATTTTACAAAGGTTTATTTGCCCGAAGGACTTTGGTTTGATTTTTATACCGACCAATTGTTCACCGGTAAACAAGAAATATTGCGGGAAGTTCCCAAAGAAATTTTACCCCTTTATGTGAAAGCAGGAAGTATCATTCCAATGCAATCGCAGGTAGAATCTCTGTTGAACAAACCCTCCGAAACCCTTTATTTACATGTGTTTGGTGCAGGCAACGGCAGCTTTGATTATTATGAAGATGATGGTGCTACCTATGACTGCGAACAAAATGTTTTCTTTAAACGAAACATTTTTTTCGATGTAGAAAACGGGTTGCTTCATTTTGCTAAAGCCGAAGGAAGCATGCAATCACATTTTACGAAACTTCATATCTATTGGCACGGAATAAAACCCAATGCGGTTTTTTCTATGAATGGTACATCGCTTACCAAAGGAGAGGAGACGATTCAATACATTGAGCCCCCGCTTGATTTTGATCCCTTCACAAAGACAGATAAAAAAAGTAGAAGCATAGAAGCATTACCCTATGTTTTGGTCGACCATTCGGGTGATGAATTTATAATTTCAATGAAGTAATGAAGCATTTTTTTCTTTTTGTTTTAGCGGCCATTCTCAGCCTATCGGCCTGTAAAAACAAGGTTGGTGAGCCGGTGAAGCCCGAAAAATGGCTAAGCAAAACACCCTTTTTGCCGGTAAATTTAAACAAGGATACAACCGTACTTCACCTTGAAGATTTTATTGCTGATGCTACGTTGATTCGAGGGGTGCAGGTAGATGAAAGTTTTACCAAAATACTCTCGGCCGATAAAACTTTGTGTACGCTCATTGCTTCTGTAAATGTACCCTTGTTGTCTGTTTTAACCATTGAAACCACCAGCGGTGATTATGGTGTGGTATTAAAAAAATCAAGAAAAATTGAGCATACTTTTTCACTGAATGATGTAAGTGGAAATCATCAATCGGTGGCTGTTGCAGGCGATTTTAACGGTTGGACCCCCACCAATTCACCCTTGAAAAAAGAAGGGAACAACTGGTCTTTAAAACTTTCTTTGAATCCCGGAAAGTATGTTTACCAAATGGTGGTAGATGGCCGTTGGATGTTGGATCCTTCTAACAAGGATTCTGTATCCAACAACATGGGCGGATTTAATTCTCCATTGCAGTTAGGCGAAATTTCAAACACCCGGGCACCGCGAATTTTTGTTGATTATGCCGAGGGTTCACTGATTCGTGTTGTAACCCGTCAGTTTCCCGAAAATTATATTGTTTTATGGGATAATATAGATATCACCCACATGTGTCAGCGGACCCCGTCTTTGTGTGAAATAAAAATTCCGCACATTGCCCGCGATGAAGGTTCGTCAGTCATCAGGGTCTATGCCTGGAATCGCTTTGGTGCCTCCAACGATTTGGTGGTTCCGTTAAAATATGGCAAAGTGGTTGCAGATAGCAGGGAGTTGACAAGGCATGATAAATGGGGCATGATGATGTATTTTTTAATGGTTGACCGCTTTAGCAATGGAAATATTAAAAACGATCAGCCGGTAAAAGATGCCATGGTTTTTCCCAAGGCCAATTATATGGGCGGTGACCTCGAGGGCGTTACCGACCGTTTGAATCATCATTATTTTACCAACCTGGGCTTTAACACCATCTGGCTTTCACCGGTTGTTCAGAATCCCGAAATTGCATACGTTGAATATCCGGCTCCGCATAGAAAATACTCCGGTTATCATGGTTATTGGCCGATTTCTTCAACCAAAGTTGATCATCGTTTTGGAGGTGATGCATCTTTGATAGAATTGGTAAAGAAGGCACATGCTGCCGATATGAATATCTTGATTGATTATGTTTCAAACCATGTTCATCAGGAGCATCCCATGTATAAGCAACATCCTGATTGGTTCACCGGAATTGATTTGCCCGATGGTAGAAAGAATATCAGACTTTGGGATGAGCAAAGATTAACCACTTGGTTCGATACTTTTTTGCCTGACCTGGATTATACGAAACCCGAAGTAATCAATGCCTTGGCTGATTCGGCCATTTATTGGATTGATAAATTCAAGGTGGATGGGTTCCGGCATGATGCTACCAAACATGTTTCTGAAGCTTTTTGGCGTGCATTAACCAAAAAAATAAAGAACAGCATAGGCCCTGAAAAAGCAGATAAATTGTACCAGATTGGTGAAACATTTGGAAGCAGAGAATTGATTGGAAGCTACGTCAGCTCAGGGATGCAGGATGCCCAGTTTGATTTTAATTTTTATTTTGATGCAAGAACCGCGCTTACGGCAAAGAATGGTTCCTTTTTACAGTTAAAGCAATCCATGGAGGAGAGTTTTATGTATTATGGTTACCATCATTTAATGGGAAATATTTCCGGCAATCATGATATCCCCCGTTTTATTACCATTGCAGATGGTTCAATTGCTCCTGGTGAGGACGAAAAAGAGGCCGGTTGGAATAGAAAAATTACGGTAAAAAATGCTGCATCTTATCAAAAGTTAGCCCAACTCATGGCCTTGATTACAACCATGCCGGGCATACCCATTTTGTATTATGGCGATGAATTCGGCATGCCCGGTGCCGGTGATCCGGACAACCGAAGAATGATGGAATTTGAGAAGCTAACCGACAAGGAAAGAGAGCAATTGAAAATTACCCGCGAATTGTTCAGAATCAGAAAGTCGAACATTGCCTTGCTGCTGGGTGATATGGATTGGCTCAAAGAAGGAGAGGATGTGATGTCCTATGCACGCTATTATCTCGATAATGTGGCCATTGTTTTTTTTAATAAATCTGATCAACCGCAAACCATCAAAGTTAAGGTTCCTAAAAAGTATGCCTCCTCGGCCTTAAAGAAACATTTCGATTCTAAATGGAGCATTATGCAGAATGAAATTTCTGTGGTGTTGCCTCCGCATTCTTTCGAAATTCTTTCCTCTAATTTTTAACATTAAGCTTTATTCTCATGAAACTAGCTTCTCTCTTTCTTGCCCTTGCTTCCGTGCTGTTTTGTCCGCTTAGCAGTGATGCCCAGTTTTCTAACATGGATAGTCCGAAAGTGAGCACCAACCTTCAGATTTTTCAAAAGGCCCCGGCATGGACTGCGCATGCTACTATTTATGAAGTAAACCTGCGGCAATATTCTGCTTCTGGCAGTTTCCGGGATTTTGAAAAAGAATTGCCCCGCTTAAAATCGATGGGTGTTGACATACTATGGTTTATGCCCATACACCCCATTGGCTTAAAGGAGCGCAAAGGAAGTTTAGGCAGTTATTATGCAGTGCAGGATTATTTGGCCGTAAATCCGGAACATGGCAGCATGGATGATTTTAAACACTTAGTGGAAACTATTCATGGTATGGGAATGCATGTAATGATTGATTGGGTGGCAAATCATACTGCGGCTGATAGCAAGTGGTCGGTAGAGCACCCTGAATTTTTTACCAAAGATGCCAGCGGAAAGTTTGTTCCGCCGGTGGCCGATTGGAGCGATGTAATTGATCTCGATTACGAGAACAAAAATATGCGCAGCGCCATGATTGACGCAATGAAATTTTGGGTTGAAAAAACAGGTATTGACGGATTCCGATGCGATGTGGCTGAAATGGTTCCAACTTCTTTTTGGGTGGAAGCTTTCCGCGAATTAAAGAAAATTAAACCTGATATTTTTATGTTGGCCGAAGGTGAAAAAGCCGAGTTGCATTTAGGTTTTCACATGACCTACACCTGGAGTCTTTTTCATTTGCTAACCGAAATTGCTGGAGGTAAAAAGAATGCCAAAGAAATTGATGCCTACGTTGCTCGCATGCAAAAAGAATACACTCCTTTGGCCTGTCGTATGAATTTTACTTCTAATCATGATGAGAATTCATGGAATGGAACCGAGTATGAAAGAATGGGTGATGGGGCCAAAGCCTTTGCTGTTTTGACCGCTTTTTTGCCCGGAATGCCTTTGGTGTATTCGGGTCAGGAATCGGCTTTGAACCATCGTTTGAAATTTTTTGATAAAGATGTGATTGACTGGAAGGATTATCCTCTCAACGATTTTTATACGCGCCTTTTGCAATTAAAGCAGCATCATCCCGCCATGGCCGGTTGCGATTTAAGTGTTCCTTTTGAACGATTGGATAATTCTGCGCCCGAATCAATTTTTTCTTACCGCAGAAAAAGGGGAGAGGATGAGGTAATTGTTTTAATTAATCTCTCTGCTAGTCCAAAGTCTTTTAGCCTAAATGCCTCTTTGGCCAATACGGATTATACGGAGTTGTTTAGCGAAAAGAAATACACGGCAAACGATTTAAAAAATCTTGAACTTAAACCTTGGGATTATCTGGTTTTAAAAATCAAATAAAAGCGAGGTGCTTTTTTTAAGCACGTTTTTCAAGAATTTCTTTGATTTCTTCGTTCAGCTTTCGGGAAACCGGAATCTGGTCTTCAACGTCTTTCAAATGCAATTTATAGCCTTGTGCATTGCCTGAAACATGATTCACTTTTGCAAGATTGACCAAATAACTTTTGTGGCAACGATAGATGTTTTGCTTGCCCTGAAGGGCAGCCACAATGGCTTTTAGCGAGCTGCGAATGACTTTCTTTTGGATTTTTCCTCCGGAAAGAAAATAAATTTCTGCATAGTTATCGGCAGAGCGGACAAATAAAAAATCTTCATCATTTACGTGAAGATCTTCTTTACCGCTTTCGGAAGGGAAGAGTAGTTTTACATTTTCATTCAGGCTTTGTCCAGCAGCCATGGTGCCTGCAACTTCTGTGCTTTGTTGCCTGGGTTCAATAATTTGGTTGATTTGTTCGCTTTCCTTTTCGTATTTTTTAGAAAGGATTTTTTCTTTTACCACAAGGGTAGCCATGGTAGGAAAAATACCCACCAAAACCGTATAAACTTCGAACCAAAAAATAGTTTTGATATTGAAATGCGCAATACCTACCATACTTGAAAAAAGCGCATTGCCAAGCCCAATCATTGCCAAAACCCACAGCGTA
>JBILVQ010000025.1:0-21401 GCA_044370375.1 Bacteroidia bacterium | reverse complement strand
GATTGATGTGGTTGTTGAACTTCTATTCAGACGGAAAGGTCTTTACTCGTTTCATTTATAACATCGACCGATATCTTCCCGATGTACAAAAAGTAAATAACAATTTTCTTGAAAAACGGCAGGCTACTCTCATAGGTTTTTCGAAAATCCCTCCGCCCCGGGAAAAACTAATGAGCACAGATACAATAAGGGTCGTTGACGCTCACTTTTTTATCCTCAAAAAAGTCGACCAAAAAACATTGCAAAACCTGGGCTTTAGATTCGATTAAAAATCAGATAGATTTAATGGACTATACAAACCTATCGCCCTTTTCCATTTTTACATCATTCACAAATTGTCTGATTTGTTGTTCGTTTTCTTTTTTACAAACCAAAAGAACATCCGGTGTGTCAACAATGATATAGTCTTGTAACCCTTCTAAAACAACCAATTTCTGCTTAGGCACCTGCACCAAACACCCCGAAGTATCATATACCAAGGCATTCTTGTTCACAATGGCATTGTGCTTTTTTTCGCGCGGAACATGTGTATATAAACTTCCCCAGGTTCCCAAATCACTCCAGCCAATAATGGAACTTCTTACGTAAACATTATCCGCCTTTTCAAGAATAGCATAATCAATGGAAATGTTTTTTACAATCTCATAGGTTTTTGCAATAAAGTCCTTCTCGCTTGGCTTGTTGTAATGAGCAAAGCCCTCTCTGAACAACAAGTCTGTTTCAGGCATATACCTTGCAAAAGCGCTCATAATGCTGCTTACCGACCATACAAAAATTCCGGCATTCCATAAAAAATCACCACTCTGCATAAAAAACCTCGCCATTTCCAGGTCTGGTTTTTCGGTAAACGTTTTTACTTTTTTTATTCGCTTGTCGCTTTCGTTTTCCGAACTTTCTACAAATTGAATATAACCATAACCGGTATCCGGACGAGAGGGCTTTATCCCCAACGTAACCAAACAATCCATCGAACTTGCCTTTTTAAAACAAGACTTAATGGCTTTAACAAAGGTTTCTTCCTTCAGAATCAAATGATCAGAGGGCGAAACAACGATATTGGCATTCGGATTCTGCGTGTAAATTTTATAGCAGGCATAGGCTACACAAGCTGCAGTGTTCCTTCTTGCGGGCTCAAGCAAAATCTGGTTATCACTTAGTCCAGGCAACTGATCCTTTACCAGCTGATAGTACGTATCATTGGTTACAATCAAAATATTTTCTGCCGGACATAGTTTCCTGAACCGGTTATAGGTCAACTGGAGTAGTGTTTCTCCAAGCCCGAGAATATCAATAAACTGCTTGGGAAAATTGGTTCTGCTCATGGGCCAGAATCTGCTTCCTATCCCACCGGCCATGATCACACAAAAATTATTTTTCATCTTGCTGTCCTGTTAAAGGAGCCTTTATTTTATTTAACTTGTAACAATGCCGACTTTAGTCTGTCCAACAATGTTGTAATTTCTTCTTTTGAGCAACTGCCAACAGAAACCCTAAACCAATCTTCCAAGCCAACCACACCAAAGGAGCGGAAAGCAACAACTGCCAACCCTGCTTCATTCAATAAGAATTGCATAATAGAAGCTGTGTCTTGAAACGTTGTGTTATTAAAGCGTTTGTTAAACAGTGGGAATCGAACACTGAGGTAAAGGGCTGCTTCAGGGGCCATCACCGTTACCGGCAAGCCCATGGCCGACAAGGATTGAATCCCGTGGTACAAGGAGAATAAGCGGGTAGAAAGTTCATCCTTTACCCAATCATTATATTTCGCCTCATCCTCTACTCTGTCTAAAAAGGCTGCAACACCCGACTGCTCAGGTTTGGGAGCCCATGCGCCTACATGGCCTAAAAAATGTTTCATTTTATCCATCACCTCGGTAGGACCAAAAGCCCAGCCCAAACGTACTCCTGTGGCACAAAAGGCTTTGGAAATTCCATCCACATAAATGGTATAATCCTTCATTTCAGGTACAAGTCCAACAGGGTGTACATGATGAATAGAGCCGTAGGTCAGCCGCCAATAAATTTGGTCAAACATCAAATAAACAGGCTTTCGTCCTTGTATTTTTCGTTGTGCATTTTCGGCAACAATGATTTCACAAATCTCTTTTAAGTCTTCTGCTCTGTAAACGGTTCCTGTTGGATTGAGCGGAGAACACAAAGCAATCAATGCCGCGTCATGAATATAAGGCTGAATAGAGGCGGCAGTGGGTAAAAAATTGTGTTCCGGTCCGGAATTAATCGGAACACCCTTGGCCCTGCTCAAATAAACAAAATGTTCATTGTTCCATGAAGGCACACCATACACAACGGTTTCTCCTTCGTTCACCAATATTTGAAAAATGCTATATACCAGCGGTCGTGCCCCACTGGCTATTTGAATATCACAAGGGTCAACATCAAATCCGCCTCTGCGTTTTAAAAAACCGGAAACGGCTTTTTTTAACTCGGGCAAACCTTCGGCTTGAGGATAATTGGTTTTATGTTGTAAGTAGGCCTTGTGAATTTCTTCCACCATCCCTTCAGGGATGGGAAAATAATCAGGATTAAAATCCCCGATGGTCATGTTAAAGACCTCCTCGCCCTTCTTTTTTCTGTCGTTTATCTCCCAGGCCAAGCGTATAATATCCGACCCGGCCAGTCCCTCTGCAAGTTTCGAAAATTTTGAACCGTCCTTTATGAGCGATGATGTCATCATTAGATTTTGGGGCAAATGTAGAAAAACCTTGGGGATATTTCTATCCACCTTGTCATACACCAAAACAGGAAAAAGGGTTTCAAAAAGAAAGCGAA
This sequence comes from Bacteroidia bacterium, assembly GCA_044370375.1. GTDB lineage: Bacteria > Bacteroidota > Bacteroidia > UBA4408 > UBA4408 > JBILVQ01. Next base: position 18,611 of record JBILVQ010000025.1, on the reverse strand, counting down.
CAAAACGCCACCTTCTGCATTAAGTATTGCGCAAAAAGCATCCTTTAACAGCCAAATCAACAAATTCTATCACGCTTTTCTCTGAATTTGCTTCCTTTGACCCTATTAAACCCGATTATCATGGATAATGAAGCCGTTGCAGAAAACTTGGCCCTTACAGCAAGACTCCTTGAATTACATGGCGACAACCCCTTTAAGATTAAAGCCATTACCCAAGCTGCCGACCTGATAGAAAAACTTCCCGAACCCATCCTCGGTATGGAACCAAAACAATGGGAGTCCATCAAAGGAATCGGAAAGGGGATTATGGCCAAACTCACCGAACTGAAGGAACGCAATACAACGCTCGAACTTCAGGAGCTTACGCAAAAAACACCCTCAGGGCTATTCGATTTGCTGGATCTTCCGGGCATGGGCCCCAAAAAAACGAAACTTGTTTGGGATGAATTAGGCATTGAATCCTTAGGAGAACTTCAATATGCCTGTAACGAAAACAGGTTGATCAGTATCAAAGGTTTTGGAGAAAAAACCCAAAATACCCTCCTAAAAAACATTGCTTTTAAACTGGAAAATCAGGGAGTTTGCCTCTTTGCCAAGGTTGAACAAAATCTGACGCCCCTCGAAAAACAACTCAATGAAGTATTTGGAGAAAACAACTGGAGTTTTACCGGTGAAATCATCCGAAAATGTGAAATCATCCATCAAATAGAGGTTCTGGCCATTGGTTCGGCAAGTCAAAACTATCCTGAATGGATAAAGCCCTGCCATTTGGACGTTGTCCTAATTTTGACGACCAAAGAAAATTTTGACTTCAATCTTTGGAAAAGCTCTTGCTCTGCCGAACACTTGACTCTTTTTGGTGAAGAAAGCCTTAAGGCTGATGAACCCTCTGCTCTTTACGAGTCCTTAGGACTACCGCTTCTGGCCGTTGAAATGAGGGAGCACTTTGACCTGGAAACACTCAAAAAACACGGCCGAACGAAAGATGAACTTATCAGGGTGGAACATTTGCGGGGCGGACTACACATGCACAGTGAATGGTCGGATGGAGCTAACTCACTAGAGGAAATGGCCCTTGCCTGCATCCAACAAAACTGGGAGTACCTTGGCATCAGTGATCACTCTCAGTCTGCCTTCTATGCCAATGGTCTGAAGCCTGAACGCATTGCTGAACAACACCTTGAAATAGATGCATTGAATAAAAAGCTATTTCCCTTTGTTATTTATAAAGGCATTGAATGTGATATTTTGCAGGATGGCCGTTTGGATTATGAAGAGGATGTCCTGAAATCATTTGACTTTATTGTAGCGTCCGTGCACAGCGGATTAAAAATGGACATTGACAAAGCCACACAAAGGTTAATTCGTGCCATTGAAAATCCATATACTAGAATTTTGGGGCACATGACCGGAAGACTCCTGCTTTCTCGCGAAGGGTATCCGCTCCAAACCCAAAAAGTAATTGATGCCTGTGCACAAAACAATGTTTGCATCGAATTGAATGCGCATCCTCACCGTCTGGATATTGATTGGAGATGGCTGCCTTATTGTCTCGAAAAAAATGTGCTGATTAGTATCAACCCAGATGCGCACAACATCAACGGTATAAAGGATGTAAAATACGGAATTCATGTGGCCCGCAAAGGAGGCTTAATTCCAAGCCAATGCCTCAATGCCAAAAACAACCAGCAATTCAGTAACTGGCTAAAAAGCAAATAACAAAAACCCCCGGACTCTTAAAAAATCCGGGGGTTTTAATGGTTATTAAGCCTTCTTATTTAAAGGCATATTGTTTGGTGTCGTATTCCGAAACCTTATTCATAAAATCGCGGAACTCATTGTATTCTGCCGTTGAAACAATGTCCTTTAATACTACGAACTTACGTTTGGCAATTAATACTCCGGGTTTAGAAGAATCGTAGGTAAGAGAGTAAGAGGCACTAGGGCATGAAACCACAACATCCTTTGGTTTTTCAACCATTAATTTTCCTTGCGGTAAAATCAATTTGATGGTTTCTGTTTCTTCTTCCTGCGAAGAATAGCTCCACAACAAAACAGGATATTCTCTCTTCTCCAGAGAAACAATAGAGAGGTTACTGTTTAAATCAACCCAAGGCATTTTCAAAATTTTCATGCCGGCAACATCCTGCACTGCATTTTTTGCATTTAAAGAATATGAGTAAACAACCGTATCGGCAAGATCATCAAGATTCTTAAAGCTAATGTTTGTTAGTTTAACTTGATTGGTAAATGAGGAAGCAACTGACTTCGTCATGCTCTTTTCGATTTCATCTTTCCCTTTATCGGCATACCTTGAACGGGTATAGGTAGATAAAGAACCACGGTTGATGTTGTCACGGGTTAACTGAAAGTCGTTGTTTTCAACTTTAATTTCTGTTTGCCTGTGTACTGTATTCTTTTTGCGACCCGGCATTTCCAATGGCTTTACGGCATTAACTTCCGCTTCGCCTTCTCTAGGAATCAACAATGAATTAGCGGCAAGATCCTGCACAGGACCTGCACCAAACGGAAGTTTTGAGTTGGTTAACTCCAGTTGGTATTTTTTACCATCGGCCTCTAATTGAGCAATACAGTGATCAAATTCTATGCTGGGTAAATTCAAATGTTTCTGTCCATTGCTGCGTGTATCCACCAAAATTAAATTGGCCTTGATGCCACTTTCTTTACACATGGCAACAAACAAGGTAGAAACATCTTTACAATCGCCTGAACGGGTGGTAATGGTACGCGAAGCCAATTGAGGAATAATAGGCCCGTGCATGAAAGAAACATTGCTGTAAGTAATGTTTTTACAAATATAGTTGTAAAACAAACGGGCTTTTTCCAAAGCACTCGCCTTTTCATTTCCTGCCAAAATTTCTGAAACAGTTTCTTTTAAAACGAAATCTGTTCTTGATTTGGTAGATGATAAATCGCTATACCAACTACTAACAAACTTCCAATCCGGAATACTGGAAATATCGAGGGTAGGAACGATATCTACCAATGCGGGACGATATGATTCAGTTTTTACAGAAGCCTGATCTCGCGATTCCCAAGTGTAGAGCTTCATGTCTTCAATATCGGCAATGGTGGGCTTGATGTCGCCATTTAATATTTCATACTTAAACTCTTTGGTTTTGGGAAGAAGCACGCTGTATTTGCTGTGCAGGGAAGGAATGGTATAACGGAAAAAAAACTGATCCCAGAAATGTTTGGCGAGTTTTCCGTGGTTATAGTTTTGAATTCTGTATTCCAGGTGAATCGCATCACCGGCTTCAAGATTCGTGAAAACAATATAGCCTTCATTGTTCGACTCTGCCTGTACTTTGTTTCCGTTGGATTTAAAAACTTCGGCTTTGTCAACAATCAAACGCTGTGAATATCCATTGTATCCAATTTGATACTCCTTCCAGGTTTCTATCCCTGAGTTGTTAAACACTTTCACAATCAGTTCATTTCTGAACTCTTTTGCGCCCTCTGGGTAGATAACATATTGATGTTCGTTTAACAATATCAAACTATGGTCTTCGGGGTAAGCATCTGCTTTGGGAGAGTTTTCAAATATTTTTTCAGGCTCCGATTTAGCAAAGAAATCGAACATGATTTTTTTCTCCTGCAATTGTCTTAGCTGTTCTCTTGAATCATAGGAAGTAGGATCATAATAAATTGACTTTTTAAACGCTTCCATCGCCAAATCCTTTTTTTCCATGATTTTATAAATAGAACCGATGGTATTGTAGGTACTACCAATATAAGGAGAAAGCAGAAGGGCCTTTTGAGATGTTTCTAGGGCTGCCTGATAGTTTTGCATTGAATAATAAACATCGGCCAATTGGGTAATAAAACCTACTGCATAGGGCATGCTTTCTATACGCTCTTTCAACATATCTATTCCTTCGTAGGCAGAACCGGTTTCAAACTGAATACGAGCAAGGGTTTCGAAGGCATCGCTATCGTAATAGTTTTTTACATAATTCTTTACAATACCAATCGACTTAGAACTGTTTTTCGAAGCGTTATCTTCAATTCGGTAATTCAGCAACATTAAATCAGAACTTTCAGGATATTTCTTGTATAAATCCTTTGCCATCTGTAATACCTCCGGTATTCTTTTCTGATTAGATGCTATTTGTAAGTCACACAACTCTGTGTACTTAGAAACACCATACAATTCTTTGATTTTTTTAAGCAGCTTTTCAGCCTCATCGTATTTTTCAGACTCCTGGGCTGTGTTGTATTTGAATTGAAGCGCTTTAAAAGACTCTGGGTCGTTGTTCTTTATTTTTTCAATCTCTTTGGTTTGGTCAGTATAGTTTTTAGCTCTTACATAGCCTTCGCTGGCACGGTCAGAAATAAAAGAAGATTTTGGAGCAATTTGTTGACATTTCTTATAGATTTTATTCGCATCATACGATTTGTCGTTGTGCATATAAACTTCTGCAAGCATTATCAAAGACAATAAATCGTCAGGAGATGATTTCAACTTGTTCTCAAAATAAGCCTCAGCAAAAAACGGAACGGTGGTGCTTGTGCTGGCTGTTGATTTGGTGTAATCTGCATATTCAGCCTTAGCAACCAAACCCGGAATGGGGTTAGCGTTTTCATCTGTTAAACGAACCATGAAATTGGCAGCATTGGTTTCGCTTTCGCCAATTTGCACCAAAATTCTGTTGGCCCCTTTGTTTAGTTTTACCTTGTATGCATAAATATCAAGGTCGCAATTTCTTTCATCCGCAACACTTGAAACAAGCGCGTCATTCACCCATATTTTCAAAGACCCTGAGTTTCCGGCTCTCAAATAAACTTCTTGGTCTACAGGGCTGGTTACAAAGGATTGAGCAAACATAATTGCATTTGCGTAATCGAAATAATAATCAAAATAAAACCAGTTATCGTGTTTAACAGCACTCGGTGTATACCAGGTTACGTCAGCATCCACTTCGTTCTTAAACACATCCGAAAGTTTGGCTTTTTGTAACGCACCCCAATCTTTATTAAATCCACTTCCCGAGGTATTATCAAAGGTTCCCAAAACTTGCCAAGAATTAATGGCGCCCATTTTGTCAAACTCTTGTTTCCCTTTCTTGTTCTGGTTAATTAAACGGAAATGCGAACCCATTTTTATTCGCATCATGGCTTTTAGCGTACCATTCACCTTAGGGTCTTCAAGGGTTGCTTTAATAAACTTCATTTGTTCCTCGTTCAAAACAACCCTTCCTTCGAACAAAAACTCATGAGAATAAAGTGCGTACAGATAGGGCTGTGGGTTTTCTGAGGCTTGATAAAACTCCATAAAATGCTTATAGGCCTCCTCCTGCTTGTTTTCAGACCAGTCTAACAAGCATAACGACAACAATGCATCCGCTTTGGCAGCAGGATCGCTAAGTGCAGCTTCAAACGATTTTCTGGCTCCTTTTCTGTCGTTATCAGAAAACTGTTTCCAGCCCGTTTGATAGTTTTGATTTACAGCCCAAACATTCCCTATAAAAGACAGAATGAATAGCAAGGATAAGATTTTCCTCATGTTAAAGATATTTTTCGTTCTTGTTTTGTTTCCAACAAATGTGAGGTATTTTATTAATAATCCAATACCTGCACGTTTTTTTTAAAAAATTAATGCCTTTTTAATAAGCTCTTCGGCAAAAACTAGTCTTTTATTACCCTGCCGTCCAGCATTTCAATGGTACGATTGGTTTTTTGAGCGAAATCAGGATCATGGGTAACAATCAACAAGGTTTGATTGTATTTACTCGCTAATTCCTGAAATATAGAAAAAACAATGTCGCTGTTCTTTTTGTCAAGATTTCCGGTGGGTTCATCCCCCATAATGATAAGAGGATCATTAATAAGCGCTCTTGCTATCGCAACCCTTTGTTTTTCTCCGCCCGATAATTGATTGGCCATTTTTAGGGCAAGATGATCAATGCCCAATCTTTTAAGTCGCTCCATGGCACGGGCCTCTACCTCTTTTTCAATGTATTTTCCTAGTTTTAATCCCGGCAGCATCACATTGCGCAATACCGAAAACTCATTGAGTAAATAATGGAATTGAAAAACGAAGCCTATCTTTTCGTTCCGGATAGCAGCCAGCTCGCCTTCTTTTTTTGTCCGCATCAACTCCCCGTCTATGATGAGCTCACCTTCATAATCTGTATCCATCGTAGAAAGAATATACAGCAGGGTTGACTTTCCACAACCCGATTTTCCGGTTACGGAGATAAACTCTCCCTGTTTCACATTCAGGTGAACCTCGTTCAGCACCTTAATGCTAACCGGATCATGGAAGTATTTCACAATGCCTTTGGCCGAGAGAATTTCCTTGCTCATTTTATTTCCCTCTGATGATGATAACCGGATCTATTTTGCTCGCTTTTCTGGCAGGAAACCATCCGGCGAAATAGGTGGTAATTAACGAAAAAATAACACCAATCAAATAAAACTTGGGGTTGTAATTGATTGGATAGGTGGTAATGGTTGGCAGCGCAGCGGTATTAAACGGGATACTATCTATGGTTGCCGAAAGCAAAAAGCCAAACAACAAACCGGCTAATCCTCCTGTGAAGCCAATGGTTAAAGCAATAAAAATGAATACCATTTTTACATCACGCCCCGAAAAACCAGTAGCCTTTAAAATGGCAATAGAATCCATTTTTTCGTAAATCATCATGTTTAAAATATTGTAAATACCAAAGCCCGCAACAATCAACAAGGTAATGCCAACTGCAAAAGAAATGGTTGTTCGTACCGAACTTCCTGTTTCAAATTGTGAATTGGCTGTTTGAATATCTTCTGCATCCAACTGATATATTCTGGAATACTCTTTTCCCAGCATTGGCGCCAGTGTCATGTCCTTTAGCTTAATCTGTATATCGGTAATATAGCTGTTCGGCTTGCCGAGTAATTTTTGAGTAGTACTAATTGAAGCAAAACTTTGAACCTTATCATAATCCATCAATCCCGATTGAAAAATTCCAACAACCTTCAACGACATTCGGTCTCCTTTGGCGGTTGTAATTTGAACGATTTCGCCAATGCCCGCTAATAGTTTATCGGCTAGTCCTTTTCCTAAAATAATACTGTTGGGCGTATTCTTCAAATCCATTGAAATGCCCGAGGTGATATAGTCATTAAATGAAAACAATCTTACTTCTTCTGTTACATCTATTCCGTTTACCACTCCGGTAATATCTATTCCTCCTTCATTAAAAAAAACCTGAGCGGTAATTCGTGGGGCATATCCCAGTACGCGTGGGTCATTTTTTATGGCTTTTGTAATGGCAGATGCGTTGTAGATTTCTTGCCTTGCAGAAGCCGATTTTACCGAATGAATAAAGTGGTAGGTGTCTGCTTTTTCATGGCCCATTGAGATGGGTTGAACAGCACTTGGCTTTATTTCATTAAACAATCTTACATGGGGCGCTCTGTTCATGATTAAACCATCCAGCAGGTCATTCAAGCCCGACATAAAACTCAAGAGGGTAATAAACATGGTTATACCGAACGTTACGCCAATGGCTGCCACCATGGTTTGTCGCCAACGGGCCAATAACAATGCCTTGGCGATACCTGCAATTAATCCGGTTTTCATTTGCCTGGCTTTAATAAGACCTGATTTTCCTTAATACCTGAAATTACCTCTGCTCTTTGGTAATCCTTCAAGCCAATTTGAACCCGCTGGGTGTCTCCATTTTCAAGAATCACCAAGCTGTCTCCTATTAAATAATTTCTTTGTATGGTTATTACCTGATCTTTCTCAAGCAAAATAATGTTGGCCTCTACCGTTAAATTAGGGTAAAGTTTTGCCGGCATGTCAATAAAAACCGCCTCAATAAAGAACGAGCGGCTTCTTTCATTCATCAATGGATTTACCTTGGTTACCCTTGCCTCAAAAACCTTGTCTTTGTAACTATCCAATCGCACTTTAATGATTTGTCCGGGTCTTACTTTTGTAATATCAAACTCATCAATTTGCAATTCAAGATAATATTCTTTGGCATCACCTACTACGGCCAATGGGGTTTGCGGTCCAACCATTTCACCTTGTTCGCGCATCAAAGCATAAACCACCCCATCGATACCACTTTTTACAAGATTGTCGTTGCTCAAAGAGCTGCTCGCCAAAAAGGTGTTCTTTGATTGTTCTGCTAAAAAACCAAGTTGTCTTTTGGCATCGCGAAAACGGAATACTGCAGACTGATAGGCGGCCTTAGAAGAACGAAAAGCCAGTTCACGTGTTTCAAAATCCAGCTTGGTTCCAATTTTACTTTCCCACAATTTCTTCTGCCTTTCAAACATCAATGAATCTTGCTTCAAACGGGCCTTCGACAACTCAAGGTTCACCAATAGTTCATCTAGTTTGTCTGTTGTTAAATTCTCCTGCGCCAGCCTAGAGGCAAGTTTGGCATTCTCCTCATTATACTTGTTAATCGGATTGGCCACCCTGAACAGCACATCTCCTTTTTGGACAGTGTCTCCCTCCTCTACAAGTATCTCCTGCAAAATGCCCGATGTTGAAGCAAAAACCTGGTACTGATTTCGTGCCTTTACATATCCTGAGGCATAAACCGACTCGGTTATTTTGCCCTTTTGAATGGTTGTTTTTTCTTTCGTTTGCTTACAACCAACCAAAGAAAAAAGCACTGCAGCACAAGCCAAACAAAAAATGACAAGACGTTTTTTCATTTCAATATTTTTTTTCAACGGTTTAGGCAACGTAAATTTCATTGTTTTCATCTCCACTATGGAACGATTGATGTTCCGTTTAAAAATCTGAAAATTATGCAACTGGAAACACGCAACAATCCTAAAGAATCAAGGCTGCTTGTACGAGCTTCTGCCGGCAAATTTTTTCCGGTTCATTTTTTCCGTTTTCCTGAAACAAAGGTCGATTTTTTTAAACACAAATTGAAAATAAATTCCTTTCTGTCAGTGCATTCGACTGAAAAAACTGACCTAAATCAATTATTCAAGATGTTTTTGTATTTTTGAGAATCATAGCGGTTATATATGAATTCGATTCCCATTAAGCTGGCTTTCATCATTGATGACCATTATTTCTTTAGAAGTGGGCTTGCCAATTTTCTCAATACACATTATGATGATTTGTTTTCAATTCATCAAACCACCTGCGACAAAGACGGTCTTCAATTGGCCGAACAAAAAAAACCTGCGCTAATTTTTTTAGGCCTAAACCCCATAAAATCTGATACGGTTGCGGTGGTTCGTCAACTGTTAAACAACCTTCCAAATACCGCCATCATTGCCTTTGCCGAACTTGCCAATGACAAGGGGCTACAAATGATTTACCGAGCCGGCAACAATGGTGTGCTGCTCAAAAGTGATCTTGACCACGACCTTGATACAGCCATTGCCTCCTACTTGTCAGGGAAAAAATATGCTAGTAAATCTGTTTTGGAGAGCAATATGATGCCGGAAATGACAGATGCGGATATGGACATCAATACCATTTACGATAAGGTGTTAACCCTGCGTGAAAAACAAATGCTGGAGCTACTGCGAAATGGGTTAAATAATAAAGAAGTTGCTGCCCGACTCAATATCGAATACAAAACAGCCTATAATCACAGATACAAGCTAATGGTTCGGTTTAATGTAAAATCATTTGCTGACCTCATCCGTATCGCTGAAAAAACCGCTCATAAGCCCACCAACTTTAAAAACAAAGGGGGCTTATAAAGCCCCCCTAATCTGTTTTGCAATTTCCTGAAGCTGATCTTGCGGAAGCTGCAGTTTTTCTTTGCTAAAGTTAATATCTCCTACTGCATTAATCGGTACCAAGTGAATGTGTGCATGTGCCACCTCAAGGCCAATCACAGCCACACCAACCTTTTTGCATGAAATTACTTTCTTAATCCCTATGGCCACTTTCTTGGCAAAAATCATTAAGTCAAGATACTCCGAATCCTCCAAATCAAAAATATAATCCGTTTCCCTTTTTGGAATTACCAAAACATGACCTTTTGCCAAAGGAAAAACATCCAAAAAAGCAAGGAAGTTTTCATTCTCTGCCACTTGATAACAGGGTATTTCTCCGGAAACGATTTTGGAAAAAATGGTAGGCATTATCTTGAAACTTCTAAAATTTCAAATTTCATTACGGCTCCTGAGGGAACTTTAATTTCTGCCAAATCTCCTGCCTTTTTGCCTAGCAGACCCTTTCCTATTGGAGAATCAACGGAAATACGCCCGGACTTTAAATCGGCTTCCTTTTCAGGCACCAGCGTATAATTAAGCACCATATTGTTCTGCGTGTTCTTTAATTTAACGTTGGACAATATTAAAATCTTGCTTGCGTCAAGTTTCGATTCATCAATTAAGCGCGCATTGGCAATTACGCCTTCGAGTTTCGATATTTTCAACTCCAACAAGCCTTGAGCTTCCTTGGCCGCGTCATACTCGGCATTTTCCGACAGGTCGCCTTTGTCTCTTGCTTCTGCAATCTGATTAGAAATAAATGGCCTTTCTTTGGCTTTCAAGTGGTGCAACTCTTCTTTGAGTTTCCTCAATCCTTCTTCGGTGAAATACGTTGTTTGTGACATTTTTTGTCGTGTTTTTACTGTTATACTAAAAGTAAAGAATCCCGATGTTTCCATCGGGACTCTCCACAATCCTTAAACAAAATTAAGTAATTAAAGTGCTATTCGCAAACCAAGGCTGTGGCATCCACCAAAAGGGTTGGTGGCGCGGTAGCTGTAATCAAGAGCAAAACTTGAATTGGTTTTAACATTGTCTTTTTCGCGCTTAGCAAAAGGTAATTCAACACTCAAACCAGCCGTTGGTCCGGTAAGGGCTGTTGCCCTCTCGGTTGAGCTAAGAATATTTTTCTCGTAAGAAAAACCGCCTCTAATCATAAACATAGATTTAAACGCATACTCCAAACCAAGGTTAAATTGGTCGCTGGTGAACGAGTTTGAAACAAACGTTCCTGCAGTGGTTAAGCGATGGTCATTGTTTTCCTTAGAAAAATAATAATCATAAGATCCACCAATATTAATCAAGGATGGCAAATCGAATTTATTTGATCTTTGCTCAAGGGTTAGCGCAGCTCCCGTTGAAATCAAATTGGCTTTAACAGAAATACCATCTCCTGAGTAAGACATTTGAGGACCAACATTCTTCAATGAAATTCCAAACTTAAGGTTCTTGCGTTCCATCTTTTTGTTGGCTTCACCAATAGTGGTAATGTATTGGATACCGGCATCAAAACAAACACCCGTTGCTTTTAAGTCAGCAATTGACTCATTAAGCACTTTTACATTAATACCTCCGAAGATACTGTTAGAAAACTCCTTTGCGTAGGCAAGACTCAGGTTCAGAAACTGAGGGGTGAAAAAGCCATTTCCACCATCGGGAGACTCAACCGTGGTGATATCAATACTACCAAAACCGGTGGAAACAATTCCAACAGCCAAAGCACCTGAAGAACCGGCTTTCTGCGAAAATCCGAAACTATTGATATTGATTCCACTGCCTGCCATCCAGTTGGTACGGGCAAAAATTAACTCTGTGCGTTTGGTGTGCGCAACACCGGCAACGTTCAGGAACTGAGATTCCAATCCCTGTACGGATGCAGAATTGGCACCTGCCCACCCTGATGTTCTGGCCCAGGGGTTAATTAACAATTGACCGCCTCCTGCCTGTCCGGCACGGTCAGGATTCCCTGCTTTTGTTATTCCTGAGGAAAGAATTAATCCAACCCCGGCCAGCGCAAGACATAGCTGCTTCATTCTATTCACTTTTTTATTGGCTACTAATTTCATGTTTCTTTGAAAACCTTTCGTTCTTGATTTTAGAATTGGTCAACATCAATCGGTCTGATGGCACCAAACCATTTCAATACCTTTTCTCCTACGTTCGGTACATTGACGTGGATTAGGTAAACTCCGCTCGCAATTGGTACATTCTTTAAGTTCTTCATATCCCAATCGATGTAGGTGCGTGAGTCATCCTTATTTAAGGTTCTTACCAATGTACCGTTTACTGTGTAGATATTAATGGTACAAGTTTGAGGAAGATTGGTAACCTTTACAATATTATCAAGGTTGCTTCGCTCATATGCAGAATAGGCATAATAAGGATTAGGTACAACCTTAATTAAATCGAGCGCGCCTTTTGCAACATCTGCATTGTTTTTCAAGGTCATCAAATCGTCCGTGTTAAACGTGTACAATGGCATGTTGTTGTTTTGCGGATTAGCAGAACCCGGAGCATTGGGGTCTACAACATTGGTTGCCGTAAAGGCATTTCCTGCATAGAACCTTTCGTAAGGCTTCGCTATTCTGATTCTAACTTTTACATCGCAATCCAAGACCTTTGAGGTTGCAGATGCAAGGGTTGGGCAAAAAACCCACATGGCATCGCGATACAATACCCGCTTGTCTGCATCCAACGGCTCACCGCCATTCAACATAAGTTTTTTACGAATGTATTCACCTTCGTCATAGGCAGGGCAAAAATCCTCTCCGTTACCATTGTGTCCAAATACATACACATAGTGCATTCCACCAAACAGCGGCTCAAAGAACTCTGTATTGAAGTTTGCTGTCGGATTCCATACCATGTCTCTTCCATTTTCACCAACCAGCCAAGAGTTTTCTCCGAAGGCAATGTTCAATCGCTCTCCTGTTTCTACATTAATGGCATAGCCTGGGAACCATCCCATACCGGTGGTGCCAGAGGCATCCGGTTTACCTTCCTTATCAACAGACTGAGCTTTTCTCAAATCCATTTTTCTTGCTCCTCCTTCTGTTAGATTTTCATCATCCTGGGTTTCGAGAACCGGACACCTTGTCCATTTAGATTTGTCGGAAGTAATAACCAAATCAACGCTAGCAATATCCGACAACTTGTTCAATTGAATGAATTTGTTCCAGGCCGGACCATAATATTCATTAGAGGCCAAACGATAAGGAGCAATGGTACCTCCTGCTACGGTCTCATAATACTGATTGTCATCAATCCCCACATAGTCGTTTCCGCTATAGGGAGGAGGACCGGGCAGCGGCTGAGGGAAAGTGGTGGTACCGCTTCTAATCCAATTGAAGGCAAACTGTCCATCAATATCAGGTACACCAGCTAACCAAGGCTTGGTTACATCTTCAAACTCAAAGGTTGATTCAATCAAACCATTGTTGTTTTCTTTCTGTGAAACTCCGGGATCAACCGCTTGATTAATCCTAACAGACAAGCCCCAATCCAAAATCAGTTGCTCATTTTCCACATTGATGGTGGTATCAGAACTTACCGTTGTTTCGGTTCCTGATGCATTTTTATGCGTTAAGGTCCATTTTGAGGAATCGATGGCCGTTTTTCTGTCTCCGTTGGCCAAAAACCTCAAAGTAAAGTCTCCGCCCGGTACATTCAACGGGTCAATAATCTTCACATCTACAGGACCTCTAGAAACCTCATAAACAGGCTCTTTTGATCTTCCTTCGCTGCTGGCAAGAATTTCCTCAATAGTAGCTTCGGTCAAGTCTAGATTGTTACCTCCATTTCCTTGTCCCTCTATTCTTTTTATTCTTGGGCTCATGCCATACAAGGCCTGAAGTGATGTTCCTCCTTCTTCAGGGGCAGTAATATGTGGAATTGCTGAATAAACTTTTAAGTTCAAACGACCGGCTTTAAATGGCTGTTTCTGTCCATCCAAAGAATTAGGATCATTTGGATTATATGACTTATAGTTATTGTAACCATAAGACACCGCCATGTAGTAGTATGTTTTTTGGTTTACCAATCGCTTATCCTGACCGGTAGCAAACAAATCTTCCTTTAATTGGAAGCTATGCTTGATACCACTGTTATATCCGTTGATGGTTGGGTTCATCAATGCTGGAATGTTTGCGTTCAAACTTTGGTCGAAGGTATAATTCACCAATTGTCCAACACTATCCCTTAAGTCACACTGTGCAACAACTCTCGCTTTGTCAATGTTGTCAAGTTCGGTAGAACTAACGGTTGCATCTTTTAACTGGTAAATGATATACCCTTGGAAATTATAGGTTCTGTCAATTGAACCGGTTCCTGTTGTATCAACAATCAAAGGGTCAATTTCTTCGTAACGCTCAAGGTAATTGTTAGAGCGCTTTGCATTGGTAAGGTAAAGCAATACCTCTCTGTTCAACTCCTGAACAGTAACATCCGGAGCATCCGGACCATTCAATACTTTAAAGCAGTTATCAAACAAGGCTTGTGCTTTTCTGTCTGCTTGTTTTAACAATTCAACAGAAGCCTTTGGACCTCCCTGATTGGCTTTTGCCCAAACGGCTCCTACGGTTACATAATTTACAGCGCCCGGGCGTAAGGTAAACGGACCGGCAGAGTGAATAAAGCGCCAGTCTTTTGCTTCTTGTGCTTCCCAGTTGGTTGGATTAGAAGGATCACTGGTCCAAGGGAATGCATATTTGGCCAATGGGTTGGCCGGATTTCTTCCATTTTCACCATAAGTAAGGGCCAAACCATCTTTCCACTTACACTGCATGTAGTTATAAAAGTGGGTTGCGTTGCTAGGATTTCCTTCAAGGGTTGCATCGTTTTTAAACACCATGAAGTACTCCATTCCCAAACGTTCGTTGTCGATAATGGTATCACCGTAACCTGTTCCACTGATGGTTTCAGAGAAAGGATTGTCAATTCCATCAGGGTCTTTTAATGGGCCGCGGAAAAAGTCAACGCCACTCGCCGGAGGATTTTTACCATAGGAGTTACCCTGACCTGTTCCATCATCTTCGTCTCCATTATAACAAAAACCTAATCCATCAGGAACACTACATCCAACAAAGTCATCAGAATAGTCTCCTAAATCCGGATCCGACCAGTTGGCAAAATAGGTGTTGGTTAAGGAGATGGTTGAACGGTTAATTACCTGATAGGCATAAAAGGTCATGTTGTTAATTTCGTCATTGGTAGCAAAGGCAAAAGCCTGAGCTCTAATCTCCAATCCAATTGCCTGACCATTGGTTTCGGTATGGATATTTCCTTTGTCGTTAAACACCCACCACAAGGTTTGGTCACCAAACAATACGTTTTCACAACCACCACCAGTACCGGTGCTAAAATCATAGCCCGGATAATCACCTTGGTTAGGATCGTAAATTCCGTCTCCGTTTACATCCGTAAATGGAGCCAAAAACTGATCTTCGTTTCTAGCAGTATTTCCATTACCCGGCCAGGTCAATATGCTAGCCGGAATAGAATAGCCCGGAACACTGTTTGGGTCTACTCTCCACGCAAGGAAGGTTTCCACTTCCTGACGTGTCATTACGAAATGTTTATCGTAAGACAAACAACCTGCATCATCAATAGATGCGTTTGCCACATCCAAAGCACCCGGCCAGAAATCGTTTCCGGTTTGACGATACGTTTGAGCAGCTATTTTTAACTGCCCTCCGGCATCAATTCCGCCAATCCAAAGGGATGCAGCAAACTGAGAGTGTTTTTTTGAATCCTTGGGAACCTCATAACGAGGAACTCCTCCTCCCTGATCCCACCACATATCACCACCGTTCATGATCAAAGCACGAACATTGTTGATGTCAAGATCTTTTCTTGAGGTTGAAGGTGAACAGGCAGCATTGGTTCCGGTGCCCGAACGAACTCGCCCGCCGCTAAGTCCGACATTTTCCTTGGCATTTAGGTCGTTGGCCAAAATTGCAAGGGCTGCAAGCAGGAAAATTTGAATTTTCTTCATCGCTTTTTGTTTTTGTTGGTTGATGTTAGTTGGCTTTTCTTTTTTGGTAGTCATTCAACAAAAGATTTAAAAGTCAAGCATTACACCAATCCTCGTTCTTCTGGGGATTGAATAATTATCTGGGTTATTGATTCTGATACTATATAGGTCTCTGAAAGACTGCGCGTTGGTTTGTGTTTCAATGGAGCTTTGAGCAGCTGCAGAAGTCAAGTAACCATCATCATCAGCATTACCGGTTGCACGATAAACACTGATTACGTTACGCGCATTCAATACGTTTAACATCTGTAAATAAATGCTAAGGTTTCCTTTGCGACCGTTCTCAGCATCTTTTCCTCCAAAGTTAACAGCGAAGCTCTTTTCAAGTCGTAAGTCAATTCTGAACTGAAAGGGTAAACGTGAACCGTTCAGGTTTCCTTTTAATGTTGAAATCTGAGATAGTCCAATGGCTCCTTCCTGGGTGATGTTTCCTTGACGGCTATAGGGTGTTCCTGATGAACCTCTTGCTGTTACGTTTGCACCAAAATTTTCCAGTACTGGCTTTCCACCGATTCTTGGGCCGTTATAAGCAGACCCTGAAGGAAAACGATAGTCAACATTGGCTACAAAGTTGTGTCTTTGATCAAAGTCAAGAGGCATGGTCGTCCTTAAGTTTGGCTGGTTGGAATTGTTGATAATATTAAAGGCACTGGTTGAATTAGAACCTGTTCCATTAGCGAACGAAAGGGTATAGTTAGCGTTCATGGAAACGTTATTGGTTCTGCGCATATCATAACCAATTGAAAATCCGCTTACTGTTCCAAAGTCAATGTTGGAAAAAGAAGTATAGGTTACCGGATAAGCCTGATTAACCCTTTGTACCTGAATCATGTTTCTTAACTCACGATAAAAAGCAGAAATGGTTAAGGCTGCGCTCTTTTCTTCGTTCAATACCTGACTGAAACCAAGTTCATAATCAACCGTTCTTTCCGGCTTCAAATCTGGGTTGTTTAAAACACCACCGGTGTTAATATCCATATAGTAATAACTCAACACATCCATTCTTAAACGGCTTGGCGGACGCTGAGTCAAGATATCATAATGTGCAAAGAAGTTCGCCATATCAGAAATAGGGAATGAAAAGGCAACCCTTGGCATGAAGTTAATTTGTGGATCATAATCCTTAAAGCTTGTGTTAGGGTCATAATTGGCCGTATCTCTGATACCAACCGTTGGGTTTCTTAAATATGGCTGAATTACACCTCCTGTTGCCAATACACTTGGGTCGGCTATTTCTCTACCTTCTGCATTGTACCAGCGATCTCCATCACGGTAACCAACTACATTGGTTGGGTTTTTTACATCATTAACATAAACAACATAATCGCTGCCAATGTTGGATGGGTGAATAACTTCACGGCTTCCAATTTCTGAAACCTCACCGGCCTTATACGTTTCATACAAACTGTATTTATCTCTCAATACTTTTTGGTTGGCGTCAAAGCGGTCAATTCTAATACCTACGTTAAACTTCAAATCTTTGAAATCAAACTTGTCCTGAATATAACCGGCAATGTAGATTGGCTTAAAGGGGGCAATCGGACGAAGATAGTTTCCGTTCTCATCTTTCTTTGTGAAGAAATCCTCAAAGGTAGGATCAGAGGTTAGTTTCTTACCTAAGTAATCGTAACCATAATAGTTCACATAACTATTACCATTGTTCAAAAGGTCGTCTGCACTAAACATGCTCATTTCT
Source organism: Bacteroidia bacterium (assembly GCA_044370375.1). Classification (GTDB taxonomy): domain Bacteria; phylum Bacteroidota; class Bacteroidia; order UBA4408; family UBA4408; genus JBILVQ01. Next base: position 1,167 of record JBILVQ010000025.1, on the reverse strand, counting down.
AACTGATCGGGAGAAATGTTGTCGATATCAACCCAATCTGTTTTTGAGTAACCTAATTTTTCTCTAAGGCTTTTTGAAAACTGACGTTCTTTGGATGCAACATACAAACGCTCGTAGTTAACGGTATCAATAAGACCAGAGGTAATAACTGTACCTGATGATTTGTCTAGGTCCTGAACATGGTCGTTAACCAACTGACGCATTAAGGTCCATAATCCAATTGGATTAACAGAATAGTAACTCAGGTTTCTTTGCTCGTACTCAAATCCAACCTGAATGGCGTGGTTTTTAATATCGGCATTAAAACTTGTGTTTATCCTGAATTGGCTCTGGTTATCGATAGAATAACCATTGTACTGTCTTCCTGTATTGAACCATAATGCATAAGCATTTCCTGGACGGTCACCATTCAATAAACCACCGTTGGCTTGAATTTGAAAAAGGTTTTCGTAATTGCCTTCCACTTCTCCATTTTTCAAAGCATAATATTGAGATGTATAGGCCGCACCGTTAGGGTTGATGGTGGTATCGGCATTAAAGGTTACCAAGGTGTCTCTGTAACCATCGTGTACCCAAACATTTTTTAAACCTAGCAAGGAATCGTTACCGATTGAATATGTTCTTGTTTTGTGGGTATTAAATTTACCCAAGTATCCATAATTGAAAAAACGATTCTCATGCGTATCATCTTGTTCCTTATTCATTACCTTGGTATAGTTCACCATTAAAGAGTAATATGCGTTTTTCACATTTGATGCAGACTTTTCAGCATCTTTTCCGGTTGACTGAACACCAAATTTTTGCTGAAGTCTTCCGTAAACCCTCCAGGTGTTGTCAATGTTTTGCGGATTGTTTGATGGGTTTAACAAGGCATATTCATAAATATATTCGTGTCGGTTATTATAATCAACAGATCCACCAACAGTAATGTTCAAATTTTCAGTTGGTTTAAAATCCAACTTAGCATTGATCCTCGCGAAATTGGTTCTAACATTTTGCTTTGCGGCAATCGGCTCTAAATCATCCTTTGTAAGAAACTCAGTGTTTCGCAAGGTTCCCTGACCAAGCGGAGCAACCCGGATAGGGTTCTTTTCCAAATCAGCCAATTTATCATCTTTTACCTTCCACATGCCAACAGCAGATGGGTCAGGGTCTCTTTCTGTTGAA
>JBILVQ010000181.1:0-6386 GCA_044370375.1 Bacteroidia bacterium | reverse complement strand
CGGTGAAGCCACTACCGGAACTTTCCGTTTGTTGCTCACCAAACCTGTTAGCAGAACCACCCTCTTGTTGGGAAAATTTATTGCTGCCCTGCTCTTTGTTTTGAGCATGATTGTTACCATGACATGTTTGAGCATTGGCTTAGGTTTGTTGCTCTTTGGTCCTGGCGACCTGCTTGTTCTTACCGATGTTATTTACATCTTCAACCAAGACGATGCTTTGTGGCGGATAGTAGCCGCTTTTGCTTTTTCATTCTTCAGCATGGCTGCTGTGGCTTCCCTCACTTTTATGTTTTCTACCTTCAGCGAAAATGGCATTACCCCCATTGTGCTGATCATGTCCATCATCATTGCTTTCATGATACTTTCTGCCATTGATCTGCAACTCTTCCGTACCATCAAACCTTTCTTCTTTACCACTTACATGGGAGCTTGGCGCTCTTTCTTTTCAGACCCGATTGACAGCGGTAAAATACTCCACGCCATATTCATCTTAACCCTGCACATTGTTGGAGCCTTGTCTATATCACTTTATCACTTCAACAAAAAAGACATCACCACCTGATGAAAAAAATTCTGCTTTACCTCTTACTGATTCTTTGCATTGTAGGGAACAGCTCATTTTCCGGAAGCCCTGACCCACAGCCCATTCTCGATAGTTTAAAAATTAAATTCACCCGTGTAAAAGATTATTCGGCAGATGTAAACATCAAGGTGAATGTTAGTTTTATCAAGGTTCCGGTGAAGGAAGGAAAAATATACTTCAAGCAGCCCGACAAAATAAAATTAGAAAGCAAAGGTTTTGCGATGATTCCTAAAAAGGGCATGGGATGGGGCATGCAGGAATTGTTCAGCAAAAGCTATAATGCTATTTATGTAAAAAATGAAACCCTTCAACAAAAAAATCTGAGTGTGATTAAGGTATTACCCATTGATGAAAACGCAGACATTCTATTGGCCACTTTATGGATTGACCGAAAAACATCCTTGTTGCACAAAGCCGAAATGGTGACCAGAAATTCGGGCAAATCTATTATACAATTTCAATACCCGACAGTGGCCAATCCCTACGAGCTGCCTTCTTCTCTTACCTTTACCTTTGATGTCAATAAATCAACCTTGCCCATCGGAATTACCGGAGAATTTGATGCAGAGAAAAAGGAAAAAGACGATGGCAAACCCAAGAAAGCTACCCTGACCATACAATACAAAAACTATGTGGTGAACAAAGGAATACCGGATGCCTTTTTCATTGAAAAAAACAAAGCTTCGAAATAACAATGAATAACCCTTATTATTTCGACAACAATGCTACCACTGCGGTTGACCCAACGGTTCTGCAGGCCATGCTTCCCTATTTTTCTGAGCAATACGGAAATGCATCCAGTGCTGTGCATCCTTATGGCTGGTCGGCTTCCAAGGCTTGTGAAATGGCGCGAGAAAAAGTGGCCGATCTTTTAGGAGCCGAATCTTCTGAAATCATTTTTACCGCTGGTTCAACAGAAGGAATTCACCTGGGACTTACCGGTTTATACCAAAGATTTGAAAAGGAAAGAAAAACCATTATCAGTTACGAAACAGAGCACAAAGCGGTGTTGGGCACCCTGGATTACCTTGCAACCCTTGGCGCCCATATTAAATTACTGAAAGTGGACCGCTTCGGTTTGCCCGATTTGCAAACGCTAAAAGACCATCTTGATACAAGCGTTCTCTGTGTGGTTGCTGCCCTGGCGAACAATGAAACAGGAGTTGTTTTTCCATTAAAGGAAATTGCAGCCATGGCACATGAACAAGGAGCTTTTGTGTTTAGCGATTTGACACAGGCACCGGGAAAAATGATGTTGGATATAAACGAATTGGGAATAGATTTGGCATGTATTTCTGCTCATAAAATGTATGGACCCAAAGGAACAGGGGCCTTATTCTTGAGGAGAAAGAATCCAAGGGTGCAATTGCTGCCTGCTATGCAGGGCGGAGGACAGGAAAAGGGATTGAGGCCGGGCACCCTAAACGTTCCGGGCATTGTGGGGTTGGGAGCAGCAGCGGCTCTTGCCAAAGAAAACACATGGAATTGGGGAGCGCATGTTTCGAGAATCAGAACCTGGTTTGAACAACAACTTACCGAGGATGGAAGAGCTTATATCAATGGTTCTACCCGCTCCAGATTGCCGAACACGAGCAATATTCTTTTTGAAGATTTCAGGGCAGCCGAGCTACTGAAGAAATTCTCTTTTATGGCCATTGCAACCGGCTCTGCCTGTAGCTCGGCCCTTGCTGAACCATCACATGTACTAAGCGCCATGGGCCTGAACAAGGAACAGGCATCGGCCTCACTGCGTTTTAGTTTCGGGAAAGATAATACCTTTGAGCAAGTTCAGGATGCTGCCAACAAAGCAAAAGACATCCTGCAACAATTGAAAGAAAATCAATAATGTCGTCACCGGTTGTACAAAGCGCTCTTCAAAAATTAAAAGAAGGAGATTTTAGGACATTGTCCAGATGCATTTCTATTGTAGAAAATGACCTGGAAGGAAGCCTTGCCATCTTAAGTTCTTTGAGCACAAACAACCCTACTCCGGTGATTGGTTTCACAGGTCCTCCGGGCGCAGGCAAAAGCACTTTGTTGGATGGACTGATTAGTCATCTGAGTAAACAAGGAAAAAAAATTGGAGTAATTGCCGTGGATCCTACCTCTCCTTTTAACATGGGTTCGTTGCTGGGTGATCGGGTGAGAATGAGCAGGCACTTTAATGAAGGCAATGTTTTTATTCGTTCGCTGGCCACCCGGGGTTCTTTGGGAGGCTTATCCTCAAAAATCATTGAAGTCTGTGATGTAATGAAGGCGGCAGCATTCGATTATATTTTGGTAGAAACCGTTGGCGTAGGACAATCGGAAGTAGAGATTGCAGGATTGGCCGACTGTACTATTTTGGTTTTGGTACCTGAAGCCGGAGATGAAATTCAGCAGATAAAATCGGGCATCATGGAAATAGGCGACTTGTTTGTAATAAACAAGGCCGATAGGCCGGGAGCGGACACTTTCAGAAAAAACCTCTTTGAAAATTTGAGACATCCTGGAGAAAAAATTCCTTATGAAAGGGTTTTAAAAACAGTTGCATCACAGGAAGAAGGGATTGCTGCCTTGTGGGAAAACGTGCTAAAAGCTTTGCCTTTGATTCAACAAACAAAAAAAGAATTTCTTTTATTGGAAAAGGCCTATCGTTTGATTCGCGATCATCGCATGAAAGACATACAACGCCTGCAATTAGACCAACAATTAAAAGAAAAACAAAAAGAAAAAAATTTCAATTTTTACCAATGGGTCGCTACATATTATTGATGCAGAAATTCATCCTCCTTGCTGTTTTGCTAACGATAGGATTTGCCTGCAAACAAAATCAACAGCAGAAGGATGATCAACTTGCCGAAGAGAAAAGCAAAGAGCAAAAATCATCTGAAGAGATGACGGTGTTTACCAAGACCACAAAAGACGGCATTTCCTATTCCTATACAGTAGCAGCGGGGTCGGGAGAAAAAGTTCCGGTGGTATTCCTGTTTGATCCGGCAGGCAATGGACGTGGATGTTTGGAACAGTATAAAAACCTAAGTAAAGAATTAGGCTGGGTATTGGTTTGCAGCAATTACCACAGCAACAACATTGATCCATCGTCTGCTTTAAAGGGTTGGGTGAGTATAAAAAAAGATGTAATGGCCAATTTACCGGTAGATTCATTGCGAATGATTGGTGGAGGATTTTCGGGTGGGGCCCGACAAGCGGTAAGTTTTTTAGCAGCAGGAGAAGCCTTCAGGGGAATCATTGGTAACAGTGCAGGATTCCCGCTAATTCCGGAAGTAATGAGCAAATATTTTGCTTTTTACGGACTATACGGCAATGCCGACATGAACCTGAATGAAATGGAAAACTTAGGGCAGGCATTGAACAAAACCAATTTTCTTTTTCACTTGCATGCCTTTAAAGGAGTGCACCAATGGGCGCCCTACGAAGAAATGCGTAAGGCCTTGGTATGGATGGCAGGTTTGGCTCCGATGCAAATTAACATTGCAGGAGATAAGATAATGGCCTATTTGGAAGGCGGGACTTCGAAAAGCAGTTTCGAAAAAATAGCTGACCAAGAATACTTGTTAAGCCGAGCCAGGTTATCGGGTGGACGATGCTTGTCCTGCGAAGAAAAACTAACACAATTATTGCAGGCGGAAGAAAGCCAAAAAGAGATAGGGGAAAGAAAAAAATGGAGAAATTTTGAAGAGCGGCAGATAAAGGAAATAAGTGCTGACATGGGGCGTTTAGACATGGATGCATGGAAGCTAAAAATTGCTGCTTGGCGTGCCGATACCTTAGGGCAGGGAGAAAAGGCATTGGCGAACAAAAGGATTTTGGGGTTTTTAAGTTTGTTATGTTATTCGGCCGGTAACAAAGAATTAGAAAAGGAAAGTGCAAGAGCGGGATACATTGCCCAGTTGTACACCCTATGCGACCCTGATAATGCCGAGGCCTGGATATTATTAAGTAGATTTTATGCCCGCAGCGCACAAAAAGGATTGGCACTTCAGGCGATGGAAAAAGCCATGGCGAAAGGGGCAGCCAAAGAAAAAATAATGGCTTATCCGGAATTAAGAATGATGCAGTAATCCCCAAAATAGCATCAAGGCTGGAAAACAGGGAAAAGAAAAATAAATTTCCTTATTCGCAGTTTTTTAATAACTTCGTTCCTTAATGATTAAGGAATTGATGAGACGAATCTTAAATTTTAAACACCATGTTGAAGGCCAAATATTGGCCCGACAAATAAAAGTTATACCTCAAGCCAATAGCATTTGGCGCGACTATGTTTTTGAAAAAGATTACGCGCTTTTAAGTTTTAGTGAACTAAGGAAATTCCTTTTGATAGAAAAGCATCTCCCTGAAATTCCCTCCGAGGCAGAACTGAAAGATATAGGCCATTATAACCTCGCCACCATGGATGCAAGTATTCTCAAAAAATTAGAAGAAAGCTATTTGTACATCTTGCAATTAGAGGCAAGAATTGCAGCCTTAGAAAAAACTGCCACAAAAAATTAAGTGTATGAGAACCTTAATAACATGCTGTTTATTACTAAGCCTATGCGGCTGTGCTAAATTTGACCACAAAATTTCTACAAAGGTAGAAGGAACTGTTAGGTATGCTGATGGATCACCTGCCTCTGGAGTATATGTGAAATTGGTTCAGGTTTTTAAAACCTCGGAGGGAACAAGTTCTTCTGCTGGAAATATTAATCTTGTTTTGATTGTAGAAACGAATTCAGAGGGTAGTTTTGATTTTAAATTTAAAGATGATCCTAGACCTGAAGGTTATCCAAAAGATTTTTCGGATTATTTCATTTGTATTTCCAGAGAATTCACTGATTTAAATAGCACAGGGCACCTTATTGGAATGTTATCAGAAACCACCGAAGTTGAATTCCTGCGAACCAATGAAAATGAAATAGGAAATAAAAAGAATAAAATAAAAACGGGGAGAAAAAACAGGATAGATGCGATTATTAAAAATTAAATATTTCATTGGAATTATTTCTCTCATTGCAATAATACCTAGTTGCAAAAAGGAAAAAAACATTCCTTCAAGTGGAACTTACCAAATGGAGACTAGTTTAGAAATATTAGTCCGTGACAACAGAAGTGTAGGAGCATATCTAAACTATTGGGGTTACGTTTTCAAATTTAAGGAACGCACAGGATTGCCTGATACCGTTATTCAAGTCTTAAAATATTATGCTCCTACAAATTCAATGATAACAAAGAAAATTGCTATGGAGTATACAATATTTAAAACAGAGGAAGGATCATCCTTTAATACTGAAAATTATAAATTTTATGCTTGTCAAGACTCCAACTACTATTATCGCAAAGTGAATACTCACTTGGCAAATCAAAATTCCATTTTTCGACTTGCACCAAAAAAAAACCAACCGAATTTATGCAGAATTTAAGTAGCCATTTTAAGATAAAATGTATTATCTTTCTTTTAGGGTTTCAACCTTTTTTGGAATCATTCGCTCAAACGGATCAACTTCGCTTAAAGGAAACCTACGATATTGTGGGGAACGAATTTAGCATGCTTGATTATAGCAATGGTTACTCTACTTTCTACAATTTTACAGATGATAAAATTAACTCCTGGTGGAGCTTGTTAGACATGTACCGTACAACAAAAGACAAAGCCTATTTAATTAGATTCATTAAAATATCTATTTGGGTAATTCAAAACAGAAAAGACCAAGCCATTGAAAGGCTTACCTCAAAGAATTGCGGACTTAAAAAAAAGTGCCACAAAAAATTAAGTGTATGAGAGCTTTAATAATAAGCCTTCTTTTACTAAACCTTTCGGGAT
>JBILVQ010000180.1:0-6405 GCA_044370375.1 Bacteroidia bacterium | reverse complement strand
CGGTTAAAACCGTTGCACCAATCATATATGGAACCAACATTCTGCGAAAGCTGATACCTCCTGTTAAAATGGCGATGATCTCCGTATTAAAGGCCATTCTAGAGGTAAAGAAGATAACCGAAATAAAAGTAAACAAGGGAGAAAACATGTTCACGAAAAAAGGAATGAAGTTGAAATAATAATCAAAAACAATGGCTTTCAAGGGAGCACGTTTATCAAGGAAATCGTCAATTTTTTCCGAGATATCAAAAATGATGGCAATGCTGATAATTACGGTAATGGCATAGAAAAAGGTCCCGAGGAACTTTCTTAAAATATATTGGTCAATAATTTTCAAAGGCTATAAACGATTAGACAGTTTGGGAATCATTTTGTTTTTCCAATCCGTGAAATCACCGGCAATAATATGCTGGCGAGCTTCTTTCACCAACCACAAATAAAAAGCAAGGTTGTGAACAGAGGCGATTTGACCGGCTAATCGTTCCTGTGCTGTAAAGAGGTGACGCAAATAAGCGCGGGAATATTGGGTGTCGACATAGCTAATTCCTTGCGGGTCCACTGGGCCATCATCATACTTCCACTTTTCATTTTTCATGTTGAGAATACCCTCAGCGGTAAAAAGCATTCCATTGCGTGCATTGCGTGTTGGCATTACGCAATCAAACATATCTACACCCAAGGCTATGTTTTCAAGAATATTCACAGGGGTACCAACGCCCATCAGATAACGCGGTTTATCTGCCGGCAAAATATTACAAACCAGTTCGGTCATTTCATACATTATTTCGGCCGGTTCACCAACACTTAGGCCGCCAATGGCATTTCCCTCAGCCCCTCTGGAAGCGATGAACTCCGCAGATTTTGCTCTTAGATCGCGAAAAGTGCTGCCCTGAACGATGGGAAACAAGGCCTGATGATGTCCATACAGCGGCTCGGTTTGTTTGAATCGATCCAAACAACGATCGAGCCAGCGGTGGGTTAAGCCCAAAGACTTTTCGGCATATTGGTAATCACAGGGGTATGGGGTACATTCATCAAGCACCATCATTATGTCGGAACCAATGGCTCTTTGAATGTCAATTACCTTTTCGGGAGTAAAAATATGTTTGGAACCATCAATGTGAGAACTGAATTTCGCTCCTTCCTCGGTTAGTTTCCGTCTGTCGGTGAGTGAATAAACCTGATAACCACCGCTATCGGTCAAAATGGGCCGATTCCATTGCATGAAACGGTGCAGACCACCTAATTTTTGCAGCACATCGGTACCGGGTCTTAAGTATAGATGATAGGTATTCCCTAAAATAATTTGTGCATCAATATCCTCTCTAAGTTCACGCTGATGAACGGCTTTCACAGAACCTACAGTTCCAACCGGCATAAAAATGGGTGTTTCGATGGTCCCGTGGTCGGTGGTAATGCGTCCTGCCCTTGCTTTGCTGCCCGGATCGGAGCTTAGTAAATTGAATTTCAGCACGTTTTGATTAATTCCCTTTGTTAATTTCTTTGTTTAAACTCGGTCAAAGATAGCAATAGAAGTATTTTCACGAACAATACCTTTGTTGTCTTGTACATGATGGACGATTTGTTGACTTTTCCCCTCTCCTATGCAGTATTAATCATACTTGCATTTTCTTTGCTGATACAGTTGTATTATTTCCTGCGCTTTTATTCCCTGCTGGCCTTTGGCAAGCATCAACAGGAAAAAAAATACCCGGGGCCGGTTTCTATTGTTATCTGTGCAAAAAACGAAGCCGAAAACCTACACAAACATCTGCATTTGTTTTTCGAGCAAGACTACCCTGAATTTGAGGTGGTTGTGGTAAACGACTGTTCTTATGATGAATCTGAAGATATTTTGGAGGAATTTCAAAAGAAGGTGAGTAATTTACATGTTGTCAATCTTAAAGAGGAAGAAATAAAGGAACACGATAAAAAATTAGCCTTAACACTTGGCATCAAGGGCGCAAAATACAATTTGCTTTTGTTAACAGATGCAGATTGTGTGCCTGCCAACAATCAATGGTTAAAGACCATGGCGGCTAACTGGAGCCAGGAAAAGGAAATTGTGTTGGGTTACGGGGCCTATAAAAAACAAAAGGGTTGGCTCAATAAACTGATTCGTTATGATGCCTTTTTTGGTGCCTTGCAGTTTTTATCCTTTGCCAAAGGCAAGCGTCCTTACATGGGGATTGGCAGAAATTTGGCCTACACCAAAGATTTATTTTTCAGGCACAAAGGCTTTGCAGCACAATATCATATACAATCCGGTGATGATGACTTGTTCATCAATAAAGTTGGAAAAGCGGCCAATATTGCCGTTGAGTTAAAGCCCGAAAGCTTTACCTATTCTGAGCCCAAAAAATCTTACTCGTCCTGGATTAACCAAAAACGCAGGCATTTGACCACCGCAAAGCATTACAAAACCGGAGACAAATTCCGATTGGGTTTGTATGTTTTAAGCCAGTATTTGTTTTATATTTCTTTTGCAGCATTGGCATTCAGTAGTTTAGACACCTACCTGCTATTAGGAATCTTTGTTTTCAGGTTGTTGCTTCAATTAATTATTTTTGGCAAAGCCATGGAAAAATTGCACGAAACCGACCTTTTGTTTTTTTCTCCTATATTTGAATTGGCCTTGTTGGGTATTTACCCAATATTGCATTCATCAAACTTATTCGTAAGCAAGCATAAATGGAAATAGGAAATAATCTGACAGAAAAAGCCCAGCATGATTATAAGTTGGTAAAACTTGCTGTTGAGCAAGGCGACCAAAAAGCCTATGCCGAATTAATGGCCCGTTATCGCGATACTGTTTATTTTATGCTGCTAAAAATGGTTAATAACCGCGATGATGCCGATGATTTAACCATTGAAGCCTTTGGTAAAGCCTTTAAACGGCTAGACCAATACACCCCTAACTACGCTTTTAGTACCTGGCTGTTTAAAATTGCTTCCAACAATTGCATCGATTTTATCCGCAAGAAAAAAACAATAACCATTTCTCTTGATAAACCTTATTCAAACGATGAAGGTGGAGAATATGGTATGAATATCAAGGCCGAAATATTGGATCCCGAAGAAAAGGTAATGAAGAAGGAGAAAATCCAAATGCTGCGCGTGGTGGTAGAAAAACTAAAACCCAAATACCGCGATTTGGTTGAAATGCGATATTTTGAAGAGTTATCCTACGAAGAAATTGCCGTTAAAACCGGTTTACCCTTGGGCACCGTTAAAGCTCAGCTATTTAGAGCCAGGGAGTTCCTTTTCAACATTCTAAAACATAACAAAGGACTCTGATTTTTGATGAATCTTTCCCTTATCCAGGATTTCACCCAAGCGGAACAACAAGAAAAGTTCTCAGCCCTGTTGCAATTGTTTCCCGAAATCAATCAAAGGGTGAATTTAATTTCGAGGAAAGATGTAGATGCCCTGTTTGAGAAGCATATCCTGCATTCACTTGCCATTGCAAAATTTGTATGCTTTGCTGATCAATCGCTCGTAATGGACCTTGGCACGGGTGGCGGTTTCCCCGGCATCCCGCTGGCCATTCTTTTCCCTAAGGTACAATTTCATTTGGTAGATTCTATTCAAAAAAAAATCAATTGCGTTGAAGAAATAGCCCGCAGTCTTGATTTAAAAAATGTAAAAACCTTTTGTAGCCGTGCTGAAAAAATGCATGGGCCTTACGACTTTGTTGTAAGCAGAGCGGTAGCACCGGTAAAAACCTTACTCGATTGGACAAAAACCTCGGTGAGAAAAGGCAACGCATCTGACAAAAGCAATGGCTGGATATTTTTAAAAGGCGGAAATCTTAGCGAAGAAATGATAGAGGCCAGGGTTAGAGCAGATTTGGTTAAGGTACAAGATTACTTTCCGCTACCTGAATTTGATGAAAAGGTTATCGTTTACATCAAAAAAAACTAAATCTTTTTCCTTTCCGAAAGTTTAATAACTCAGGTAATCGTAATCGAATTCCATCGTAATTTCGAAATCCGAAAGTCGTGCTCGCCTGCGGTTTTCAATTCTGATAGCTTGCAAAGCATTGCCGATTTCTTTTTGCAACTGCTTATCGCTTTCGAAAGAAATACCGTTTCTTGACCATTCCGGTTTAAGGCTTACCTCCGATTCGTTGACTCCGTGAACAGCGGAATAGCTTAGTTTCCATATTTTTTTATCCTTTTCGCGGGATTTGAAAAAATAAACATTTCCGGGATTATTGTTGTATTGCACCTTATGCACAGAAAGTAAAACGATGGTATCTTTAGAAAAACTTTCTCTTTTTCCGAAAAGCTGAGAAATAACAAGGTCTTTCTGTACCAAAAAATCCTTTTTGAACAAATCCATTTTATTGCCCGTTTTCAAAGCAGCATACAAGGCAATTCTGCTTTGCAAGTCATAGGCATAACGCTGAAAGGCGGTGTCGGGCGGGGACATTTCATGCAATAACAATTGTCCTTGCAACAGCGTTTTAAAACGTTTGCTGGATGTTGAGACCAAGAGTTTGCGGTAAAACTTCTCTACCTCAGGGTTGGAATAAAAGGGAGCAAGAACGGTAGCGTAATAAAAGATTCTCTTTTGTGTACCATTTAACTCACTAGAAAGTTGGTACTCTTTAACGGATGAATTGGAAGAAAAAGAATAAGGCTCTTTGTCGCGACTGCGGTCTGAAATAAATTTCTTCAATTCGTAATTGGCATCCAGAAGAATATCGGGGACCATCTTTTTATAGACACGAGGTTTCAAGGCTCCTGTTTCTATGGCACGGGCCATTAATTCGTAAATCTGGCTTTTATATTCCTGATACTTGGTATACCGAATAAGATCGGGGAATAAGCCTGCAGCGTTTTGGAGACTATCTTCCATAAATTCAAAAAGTCGGTTGACCAGGTTATCGTTGGTGGTTATTGGCACATCAATTTTCAATAACTTTAATAAAGATTTATTGGCATCTGCCGATTTTAAATTGACGAGGGTTTGCAAAATGGTAAACTCAATCGAAACTGAATCTGCATATTGCTGATAAATGGATTCTAAAAAAGGAATGGTTTCTTTTGTTTTTACCTTGTCGAAACAACTGATTAATTCTCGTTTTTCAAGGTTGGTAAGCTTTGCGAAATCAGGATGCTGAATGGCTTTGATGAGCATGGGAACATTGGCCTCCAACATATTGGGCTGCACATATTCAATAGCGCCCTTGGCACGGTTGCTTTGTGTTGAATCAGCATCATACAATTTCGAAAAGAAAAAAGTTTCCAGTTTGGGTGCAGTTACATCCAGACCGATACAAGTATCAAAGGGAGCAAAAGAATCGAAAAAAGTTTTGGCAAAACCATTCAATCCTAGCGTGGTATCCACTACGGTACGCAACTGGTAAAGCGTTCCGCAGCGTTGCATCAATTTAACAGCAATTCCGCGACTACTGGCGGTATCCGTTAGCAACAATTCACACTGCCAAGTATCGCCCTTTTTACTTTTTTGAATCCTTGACATTTTTAAGGCATAATCATCGGAAACACCTTTTAAGCGATACTTCCAAAATTCATCCATGTCTTTCATCTGAAAATACATGCTAAACTTTCGGTACTCCACCATCACCTTTTCTCCGGAGGCAACCGATTGATAAACCTTGGTTTTCTTTATCGGTTGGTAATACGACTTCACCTCTTCTTCCTTTTCCTCTTTGGTTACAGCTTTTTTCTCCTTGGTATAATCATACAGCAGTGAAGAATATTCATTGCTGAAAGAAGGAGCTTTTACCCTAAAGTAAAGCGAGGTATCTTGCAACACACTTGGTTCTTCAACAGCAGTCTGAATTCCGGGAACAAAAGAGTTAAAAAAACGAAAGGCATTGACACTATCTTGGTTGGTAAACAACAAATAATAATTTGGGCCATACATCACAATTTGACCATAAGAAGTTTCCGTAACATTGGTGGGATGCTGCGATTTAAACCAATATTTCTTTTGTGTAGCATCATCGAGATAACCAAAGGACTTTAACTTTTTGTTGGTTTCAAGACAAAGCCTTTCGGCCAGCATGTTGTGCTCAAAGGAGTCCTGTTCAAGATAGAAAAAATCGTAAAGAGAGGCAGCCATTACAAGGCGGAAATGTTCGGAATCAGGGGCCGCAGAGAAGATAACCTCTTGCTGATAGGGATTATTTTCAGGGTGCGGGTGAAAGGCAGCATGATTTCCTTCCACCTCTACTCGGAATCCAAGCTTTGAAGTAAAGATCTGTGGATTGGTTGGCATATTGCGAAAACGAATGGAATTAAAAAACAAATCTGCCTCATTGCCCTTTTGAAAATAATCTTGAATACCACTTACTTTGAAAGAATAAATTTCGTTGGGTGTGATAAAAATCTGGTGTTTCTGATAATCCCCTTTCGCTGTTTTATTGATTAT
>JBILVQ010000179.1:0-6460 GCA_044370375.1 Bacteroidia bacterium | reverse complement strand
CGTCAAAACGTGATATTTTAAATTTCTGAACAAGCCCTCCTCAACAGGGTTGATTAAATTTTAAAGTAGCTGTCCATTTCGGCAGCGGATACTGTTTTATAGTCTCCTTCCAATTGAAATACTTTGCTGTCCACCGGATCTTTCAAAACATTTTTAGCCGTAAGCTTCATGTGTATATCATAACGCTTGATATAAAACTCCATCAATACTCCGTCAATTTCTTTGTAAGTGGAATACCAGTTGGCCTTTTCTTGCATGATGTCGTTCGTATAAAACACTTCTAAAGCGGGCAGGGTTGTATCCGGAAAAGTACAAATGGCCTTTTTGCATTTATATCCGGCAATCATTTTGGTGTCTTCAGTAAGTTGAATGTTCATCTTAGGCTCCATACCTACCATTTCGGCAATTTTATCCTTATCAAATTCAACTTTGTATTTTTTACCCATGATGCTCAAGCCCTGGGTAATCTTTTTCTTTTCACGGTCGGTAATGATATAGGTATTGAACACGCCCATGCTCGCGGCTATGGTTGAAAGGGTGTAGCCCTCTTTGAACTGATAAGTAAGGGTTTTGGGCATTAATTCAGCCGAAATCGTTGTTTCTTCAGGAAAGGGATAACTAATTTCGTATTCAATAGTGCCTTCAACTATTTTATCGGTGGTGAGATTTTTACAGGAGAAAAAACTAAACAGGGTCAGAAACAGGAACAGGCGTGAAATTGGGGCCATAAAGGGGTTTAATTGGGTCTTTTTTCTCCTAAGTGTTCTCACAAAGATAATTTAATTTCTTTCAGCGTAAAAAAGTCACTCCCAATAGGTTCTCTTTTCCTAATAGCCCAGAATTTTCAACATGCTCTGATAGCTTTGTTCCTTTGCAAACAGCCGGGTTGTTATTTCTCCTTCTTCATCCAAATCAATGATGATATGCTTAGGTGCAGGAATCAGGCAATGCTGTATTCCTCCATATCCTCCCAGCGATTCCTGATAAGCCCCGGTATGGAAAAAACCAATGTATTGCTGCTTACCCTTCTCAAATACCGGAAGATAAATTTGATTCAAATGGGATTCTGAATTGTAATAATCATCGCTATCGCAGGTTAGTCCTCCTAAATTCACCACCTCATAAGCCTTTTCCCAATTGTTAATGGCCAACAAAATAAATTTTTGTTTTATTCCCCAGGTGTCCGGCAAGGTGGTAATAAACGAACTGTCAATCATATCCCAGATTTCCTTGTCGTTTTGCTTTTTTTGGTCAATGATGGAATAAAGCATGGCCCCGCTTTCTCCAACGGTAAAACTACCGAATTCGCTGTATAAATTGGGCTCTTCTACTCCGTTTTCTCGGCAAATATGCTGAATATGGGCCACAATCTGCTCGGCCATGTATTCGTAATCAAAGGTAAAATTCAACGAGGTTTTGATGGGGAATCCGCCTCCAATATCAAGGGAGTCTAAATCCGGACAAACCTTTTTCAGTTGACAGTAAACCTGAACAAATTTGGTCATTTCATTCCAGTAATAGGCGGTATCTTTTACACCGGTATTAATGAAAAAATGGAGCATTTTTAATTTAAACTTCTTGTGATCCTTGAGTTTTTGCAGGTAAAAGTCAACAATATCGTTGGCCCTGATGCCCAAACGAGAGGTATAAAACTCAAAATCAGGCTCTTCATCAGCAGCTATGCGGATACCAACATTGCAGTTTTTCTTGATGAATTTTTCATAATAATTTAACTCATCCCGGGTATCCAAAATCGGTATCACATTCTTGAACCCATTATTGACCAAATCGGCAATGGCCTGGGCATAAACAGGACGCTTGTAACCGTTACAAATAATGGTGATATCCTTATTGATACGGCCGCTTTCATGGAGTTTTTTAATAATCGGGATATCAAAGGCCGATGAGGTTTCTAAATGGATGTCGTTTTTCAGCGCCTCCTCCAGCACAAATGAAAAATGAGAACTTTTTGTACAATAGCAATACGTGTAACTTCCCTTGTAATCAGTCTTGGCAATGGCCACATTGAACAGCCTTTTCGCCTTTTGAATTTGGGCCGAAATTTTTGGTAAGTAACTAATTTTCAGCGGTGTTCCGTACTGTTTGATGATGTCCATCAAGGGAATATCATAAAAGTACAATTCGTCATCAATCACCTTAAATCCGTCTTGCGGAAACTCAAAAGTTTGTGTGATTAGGTCGTGATACCTTGTTACCATTTAGCCGTTTGCCTTATTGTTTGTATTTTTGCCGAAAGTAGTAACATTTAACATACGTAGGTCATACGAATTGTTAACATTAGGTAACATTTTACCATGGGATGTTTCTCAAAAAAGATAAAACAATGAGAAAAGTAAAATTTGTTGAGGTGAAAAGTGAGATTGGTGCAGGAACAAGAGGTGCCAGTCTGGGCGTTGATGCCATTAAAATTGCTGCACTGGATTATGGTAGCAGCTTGTTCAAAAAGTTTGAATCGGTTGAAATTCCTTCCGAGAATAATCTTCTATTTGAATCTCAGGGTAGCCCCTATGCCAAAAGAATCAAAGGCATTTTAAGCATGTATGAGAAAATTGGAAAGGAGGTGTCAACCATTCTTAAAAGTAACGGTTTTCCTATTGTTTTGGCAGGTGATCATAGCACTGCCGGTGGAACCATTACCGGTATTAAAATGGCTTACCCAAAACAACGATTGGGCGTTATTTGGGTAGATGCCCATGCCGATATTCATTCGCCTTTTACCACGCCTACCGGTAACATGCACGGTATGCCCCTTGCAGCTGTTTTGGATGAAGATAACAGCAACAACAAAATGAATAATCCCGATAAGGAAACCATCGATTTGTGGAACAAGTTGAAAAAACTAGGAGGCATTTCTCCTAAAATCGCATACCGCGACCTTGTTTACATTGCTGTGCGCGACCTCGAACCCGAAGAACAATATTTACTCAAAAAGCATAAAGTAAAAGTGTTTACTACGGCAGAGGTGAAAAGAAACGGAGTGGAAAAAATTGCCCGTGATGCCCTGGCCCACTTAAGCAATTGCAATCAGATTTATGTTTCTTTTGATGTTGATAGCATGGATTCCTCCATCTCGAAAGGAACCGGAACGCCTGTTAGAAATGGTATAACTGAAAAGGAAGCAGGCAGCTTGTGTGTGCGTCTGGTTCAAAACGAAAAGGTTTGTTGCTTTGAAGTTTGTGAGGTAAATCCTACGCTCGACAAGGAAAATCTAATGGCTGAAAATACTTTCGAAATTTTGCAGAAAGTAGTTTCGCAGCTCGTTTAACAATTCTTCGGGTTGGCCCCGATTTTAATGCAAGAAAAACCCAATCAATTCCTGAAATGGTGAAAGATATTATTGCCCGTTTGCAAGCCGCACTTGAGGCCGGACTAACCCAATTGTTTGGGTTGAGTGAAAAAATCAATGGTCTTGAATGGTCCAAAACCCGTCCGGAATTTGAAGGTGAATTAACCCTGGTGGTTTTCCCCTTACTGAAACTATCCGGTAAAAGTCCTGAGCAAACTGCACAGGTACTGGGCGATTATTTGTTGGCACATCATCCCGATTTGGTATCGGGTTTTAATGTGGTAAAAGGCTTTTTAAATGTTAGTCTTGCAGCCTCTTTGTTGGAGCAAAAATTCCTCGAAGCCTTTGCCCAAAAAAACTTTGGAACCAACATCGCCTCTCATCCACAGAAAATAATGGTGGAATATTCTTCCCCCAATACCAACAAACCATTGCACCTGGGTCATGCCCGTAACAACTTGCTTGGTTTTTCGGTAGCCCGTATTTTGGAGCATAACGGACACCAGGTGCTCAAAGTAACGCTGGTAAACGATAGGGGAATTCACATCTGTAAATCCATGCTTGCCTGGCAAAAGGCAGGAAAGCAGGAAACACCCGAAATGACCGGTGAAAAAGGCGATCACTTTGTTGGCCGCTATTATGTTGCTTTCGATACCATGTACAAGGCCGAATTAGAGCAACTGATGAAAGATGGCCTGTCGAAAGAAGAGGCCGAAAAAAAATCAACGGTAATGGCAGAGGCACGACAAATGCTTCTTGCTTGGGAACATGGCGATGAAGCTGTGGTTGCCCTTTGGCGCCAAATGAATGCCTGGGTATTGAAAGGTTTTGATGAAAGTTATGCAGCCCTTGGTGTTTCTTTCAACCAAGTTTATTATGAATCTGAGATGTATCATTTCGGAAAAGACTTGGTAAGCATGGGCCTTGAGAAAAAGGTCTTGCAACGCAAAGAAGATGGCTCTGTGTGGTTCGATTTGCGCGATGAAGGGATGGATGAAAAATGTTTGCTGCGTGCCGATGGTACTTCCCTCTACATGACCCAAGACCTTGGAACTGCTTGGCAGCGCTACAAAGAACATCATTTCGACCGCTTGATTCATGTGGTGGGCAATGAACAGGATTATCATTTCAAAGTGCTTTTCCGTGCCCTTAAAAAATTGGGTTTCGATTGGGCCGATCATCTTTATCATCTTTCTTATGGCATGGTTGAATTGCCTGAAGGCAAAATGAAATCAAGGGAAGGAACCGTAGTGGATACCGATGATCTTATTCGTGAAATGGTGGATACAGCCGCGGCCATCACCCTTGAATTGGGTAAGACTGATGGCATGAGCGAAGACGAAAAAATGAAATTGTTCAATCTGATTGGAATGGGTGCCTTAAAATATTTTATTCTCAAGGTGGACCCCAAAAAGAAAATGCTGTTCAATCCTAAAGAGTCTATCGATTTTCATGGCAATACAGGTCCCTTTATTCAATATACCCACGCAAGGATTCGTTCTGTGTTAAGGAAGTGGGAATTCAATGTTGAACAAACCCTTGATGGTGCTTTTGCTTCCGAAAATAATTGGTTGCCCAAAGAGCGTTCGTTGGTCTTTACTTTGTTGAATTATCCCAATGTAGTTGCAGAGGCAGGTAGAATGCTTAGTCCGGCCACCATCGCCAATTATGTTTATGATTTAACCAAAGACTTCAATCAGTTTTATCACGATCATTCTATTTTACAGGAAGAGAGCGAACAAAAAAGGAAATTCAGAATTCTGTTAACCGATCTTTGTGGCCGGGTGATCAAGGATGCTATGTTCCTTTTAGGCATTGAGGTTCCCGAAAAAATGTAATTGATATTTTGATGAACCCACATGAACATCCCTGGATTAATGTTGGGAAACACAAAGTAAAAATTGTTCGCAGCGGTGAGGAGTTTTTTCGAATCCATGAACAATTGATCTTGTCTGCAGAAAAGGAAATTCATCTGCATACCTACATTTTTGAACCCGATGTTTGCGGCCTACGCATGATTTCATGTTTGCGCAAAGCTGCCAACAATGGGGTGCAGGTTCATGTTTTGCTCGATCGTTTTGGTTCAAAGGTACTTGAAGCCGTAGCCGAAAAATGGTTGAAACACATTAACATTCATTTTCGTTTTTTTGGTTATTTGTTCTCTGATGAAAATCCATCTCCCGGAAGAAGGTTGCATCAAAAAGTACTAACGGTTGATGGTAAATTTGCCCTATTGGGTGGTATCAATATTGCAGAAAAATACAAGGGCAATTCTAAGGAAAAACCTTGGCTCGATTATGCTTTGGCCATTGAATCAGCGGAGGTGCAAACCTTGGTGCAGTGGTGCCGTGCCTTTGAGGAAAAAAGATTGCCAAGGTTATCCGCAGCGCCTGTTGAGGGCTTGAAGTGGTTAATGAACGATGGCTTTTGGGGAAGGCAAGAAATACTCCGTGATTACAAAAATATCATCAGAAATGCCCGCTCCGAAGTGGTCTTAATCTCTTCTTATTTTCTGCCCGGTGCCTCCTTGCGCAGGGCAATCAGAAAGGCAAGCAAGAGAGGAGTGAGGATAAAAATTTTAATTGGTGGAATTTCTGATGTTCCTGTTCTAAGCCATGCCACCAATTATTTATTGAGTTTTTTGTGTCGCGCCAATGTGGAAGTTTATTTTTGGAAAGAGTCGGTTTTACATGCTAAAATGGCCTGTGTTGATGGTCAAATTGTAAGTCTTGGCTCTTTCAACCTTAATAATTTAAGTTCCTTTTTGAGCATAGAATTGAATGTCCGCATTCAGGACCAAACTTTAACCAAGGAATTGTTGAAGGAGTTGGAGACGGTATTTTCTATCTCCGAAAAGGTGGATGCAGGCCGATTTACTAAGGCACAACTAAATGTTTTTCAACGACTCAACAATTGGTTTTCCTTTAAATTATTGAAATGGACACTGGGCTTTTTTCGTTTTCTTCCACGCGTAATTAGGCCCTTCTCCAGGGAAATAGAAGACAAGGAAATGATTTGACGAAGTGAAGAATTGTTAGGATTTTTTTTGCATGTGAAGCATCCCCATTTTGGCCTTGTTCATGACTTCAATACTTCTTTTTATTCTTGTCTCAACGCTTTTGCCTGAACCAATGTAATGCAACAAGCCTCGCT
>JBILVQ010000178.1:0-6484 GCA_044370375.1 Bacteroidia bacterium | reverse complement strand
ATCAATACAAAAGCAACAAAATTTTCCGGTTGGTAAAGTTGACTTTTTAACGCTTTATCCACTATGTTTTGAAGAATTTTTGTTGAATGACAAAGACCATAAATTGCTAAGTTTTTTAAAAGAAAAAAAGCATGAAATTTTGCTCCCCTACCATGAAAAACTGGTTACGAAATTATGGACCTTTTATTTCGTTGGAGGCATGCCCGAAGTTTTAAACTCTTATTTTGAAAACAACAATTTTAATGAGGTTAGAAGAATTCAAAACGACATTTTAACAGGCTATGAAAACGATTTTGCGAAGTATGCACCCATCGAAATTGTTTCGATAATAAGAATGGTTTGGAAATCAATTTTTGGACAACTCTCCAAGGAAAATATGAAGTTTAATTCTGGGAAGTTAAAGCATGGAGCAAGGGCAAAAGAATTTGAAAGTGCTATCAATTGGTTAGTAAATTCAGGCTTAATCTATCAATGCTTTTTAGTGGAAAGACCGTTAGTTCCATTAAAATCGTATGCCAATTTCGATGCTTTTAAGCTGTATTTTTCAGATATTGGCTTACTCAATGCTTCTGCAGGAGTGAGTGAACAAATTTTAATTCATCAGAACAAAATACTAGTTGAATACAAAGGAGCATTAACCGAACAATATGTAGCTCAGCAATTAATCAAAAGGCATCAGTTGTTTTATTGGGCGGCCCCGCGTGCAACGGCAGAAGTTGACTTTACTATTCAAAAAGATAACCAAATAATTCCTTAGAGGTGAAGGCAGAAGAAAATTTAAAAGCAAAAAGCTTAAAATTCTTTATACCCTCTTTATACCCTCCCATTTGTTAAAAATTATTGAAAATTGATTCAAAAAGTGAAACCCTCACCCCTATTATACAAATATCATCTACCTGCTCCCCTTGTCCGCGCCAATCAAGATGATAACGCAACAACTCTTCTCTTTGTTGTTCCATGGGTAAGTGAACAATGCTGAGCAAAAACTCCCTGAATCTGGCTATGGTTAACTTTTTCCCCTTCTCACCACCAAACTGGTCGGCATAGCCATCCGTAAAAATATAAATTGCATCACCTTCGTTTAAAGTGAGCGAATGCGTTGAAAATGGCCAATTGCCGTAACCCATGCCGATGGGTTGCTTATCCGCCTTTTTTTCTTCCATCTCGCGGGTCGCTTTCCGATAAATCCAAATAGGCCGGTTGGCTCCCGACCAAAACAATTGTTTTGTTTTCAGATTCAATGCACAAAGAACAGCATCCATTCCATCCTTTACTTCTTCATCACTGCGTACAAAGTTATCTAAAACAAGTTCGCGTGTTTTGTCGAAGATTTTACCGGGCTCCCGCAATTCAAATTCATGCAGACTTCTGTTTAATGCCGTATTGCAAACTACACTAACCATAGCTCCGGGTACTCCATGACCCGTGCAATCACAGGCAGCAAAATAAACGCTATCTTCTTTGCCTTCCATCCAGTAGAAATCACCTGCAACAATGTCTTTGGGAAGATACAAAACAAAGGAATCATTGAAAAATCCTTTGACCACTCTGGCCGGAGGAAGAATGGCAGTCTGGATTCTCTTGGCGTAGTTGATGGAGTCTAAAATTTCACGGTTCTTTTCTTCGACTTCCTCTTTTCGATGTTCTGCAATTTCCTTTTGTTTCTCTACCTCGTCCCTCTGTTTACGAATCACAACGGTGGCTTCCTCCACTTTTATCTCCAAATCTTTTTGTCTTGCTTTTAAGTTGCGTTCTCTCCAACGGATAAAGGCAAAAAAACTAATTATTCCTGTTAAGGTGTAAAGCAAATAAGCCCATAAGGTTCGATACCAGGGCGGAAGAATAGTAAAAGAGAATACTGCTTCACGGGTTTGGGTTTCATAAACATTCCGTGCTTTTACAAAAAACTGATAGTTGCCTTCAGGTAAATTGGCATAGTTGACTTTGTTTTCCTTATTCCATGTCGTCCAGTTTTTATCATATCCATCTAAAAAAGTGCTGTATTCTGTTCGGGGCGATTCTTCAAAAAAGAGCGCTGCATACTCAATATTCAAACTGTTTAATCGAAATGGAAGTTTATTTTTTTGACTGAACCCCATTTGATTACCGAAATAAAGGACGGAATCATCCTTTGTTTTAATCATTCGGATTAAAATTGGGTAACTTTCTTTATAGTTCTTTTTATCCTGATGTTCATATCGAATTAATCCTTCATGAGAACCAATCCATGTGTGCGAATGCTCGGAAAAAACACAATAAATCTGACCATTGTTTAAAGCCTTGAAGGGTGCCTCAGTAAAGGATTTTTCATAGGGGTAATAAATCTGTAAACGATTATTATTGACCATCCAGATTTTATTTCCAGCCTGCCTGAACATGGATACATTTTTAAATATTGTTTTATCATTGAAATAGGCTGATAAAGAAAATGCGTCATTCTTAAAAGAAAATATTCCCTGTGTTGTACCGAATAAGATTTCTTCATGGTAGGTAAAAGGATATATATATTCGTTTTCAGCACCTTTGGGAAATCCAAGATATTGAACCTTGGCATTTAATGCAATATCCAACGAAAGATAACTTAAGCCATACTGAAGCGAGCTTATCCAGAAGCGATGCTCATGATGAAGTTGTTCTTTCACGATTTTGATGATTACAATATTCAGGTCTTCTATTTGCCGGATTACTTTCCAATCCTCTTCCAGAAGCGTTAATCCACTTTCGCCACCTACTAACCAAACTTTGTTATCCGGATCAAATGCAGCGCTGCGGCAAGAATTTTCATACACCCGTCTTGCATTGTTATTATTGATGACATAAAGCCCGTCAATGCCCGAGGCGATTAAACTATTGTTTTCAAAACGAATTTCCCAGTATTGATTGCGGCTCGTATTTTCCACTCTTTTAAAATAAAAACGATTACTTGATACCGAATCGGAACAAAATAGTCCATTCGAAGTCGCCACATACAAACGATGATCGTGCTTTAAAATATCGTGCACACTTCCTTCCAATCCGGATCCGGCATTGAAATAAGTGATGGGTGTTGTCCATACGATCATGCTGATTCCATTGTTGGTAGTCAGCCACAGATTATTATGTTTATCCTGAAATAATTCCTTTACATCATCATCAGCAATACCTGTCAGTTTATTCAATCTGGTAATGGTGTTACCAACATTATCCATGATTAAAATGCCGGATGTAAGCGAATTGATGGCAATGTTTCCATCGTGTAAATTAATGCCACCGTATATTTTTGCTGTTTCAGGAAAAACATTTTCTTGTACCTTAAATTTTGAAAATACAACAGATCCCTTACTACTTTCCATTTGATACAAACCGGATTCATGGGTAAGAATCAACATTCGTTGATGATCCAATCCCAACATTGAAAAAATACCTTTATCAGCAAAAATCCCGGAGCCTGGAATAAAAATTAATTCACGGCCTTTCAGTTCATAAAGCCCTTTTGATCTTTGCCTTACAAACAATTTGTTGTCCACTTTAAAAGAAGTATGAAAACTAGTTTCAGGCAATACAGATTGAAGAGTGCCGCTTCCGGTGTAAATGTATATTCTCTCTTCGCTTTGAAAATATACTCTGTTTTCTACAACATGGATTTTAATGATATCCTTGAATTTTTCATCAATATTCCCTAAGGACGATGAAATGGAAAAATATTTCATCTTTCCATTCGCATCGGATTCCAGATATCCAAACTCTCCGTAACATCCCACATAAATTCTACCTTTATTGTCAGATGTTATGGTCCGAACATAGGTTCCATATTTTACAGGAATAAATTGCCAGGTTCTGCCATCAAATTGCAATACACCATTTGCATTTCCGAAATACATGATGCCAAGGTGGTCTTGCGCAATTCCCCAATTCGAGGAACTGTGCATTCCATATTGTTTGGGGCTATAATTATTAATCGGAAGTTGGCCTCTTTGGGCGAAAAGAGGCTGATAAATAAGAAACAGGAAAACCTGAAATAAGACCAATCGCATGGACTAAAACCGGATACCGAATTTCTGCTCAAGCCAGTTTTTCATCTGTTCTCTATCTGCCTTTCCATAAAATTCAGTGGCATAGGCAACAATATCATCCAATAATTCAGTACTGCTCTTTTTTTCATTTTGCTTTATAATTATCTCAATTTCCTTAGACAGGGCTTCCATTTCGGGAGCAATCAAAAACATTTCATTGATAGTAAGAGATTGACTACCCGAAAAATATCCTATTTTAACCTTTGTTCTAGACTGATGTTCGATGGACTTCCCATCCACCTTGAAAATATTGTTTCTGTCAAGCAAAAGCATCTCATTATCAAATGGTAGTTTCTTATTGATTTCCTCGCCATTAAAAGAATAGTTGATGTAAAAAAAGCAGGTATCATTCATTGGGAAAATGTTCTTGGATATCTTAACACTACCCTGATTCAGCAAAAGAAAATCTCCTGAAAAATAACCTTGCACATCCGAAATGCTTAAAATTGGACCATTTCGGGAAGCTATATTGCTCATAGGAGGGATCAGGCTTGATTTTACCATTACCTGTTTGTCCACCACCCCATCTGCTGAAAGCACCATTCTTCCCTTTTCTGAGCTGATCACCGATGCCTTAGATTCCGGACTTTTGAATACAATGGCATCACTCGGCAGAATAATATCTCCTGAGATTAAAGGATTGCCGGTTTTTTGAATCAATATGGTACCAATAACCTTGATGATGGTGTATTTTTCACTTGAAAAGGCAAGCTTTGAAAACAGTACAAATGAAAGTAAGATCAATAAGTTTCGCATCATAAAACAGCATTTTCTTTGTATGGGCCAAGTTACTATTTTTATTGATAAAGAATTAGCGAATATTTACTCCACCAACACAAATACCGCCCAGTAATAAGGGTCGTATTTCTTTTGCATGGTTTTTTGGGTAAAAACAAAGGCTTTGCGAATGTCTTTCATGCTGAGCAGATTGGAATAAAAGACTTGCATGAACTCCGAAGTTTCTTTATCAGGCACGCGCGAAAGGCTCATGATGATATGTTTCTTTACCGCCATTTTTCAAGATCATGGAAGCCTATACAACAACTCCTAGTCGTCAATCTCAGTTTTCGGGCTATTGCGCTCCTGTCCGGGCGTTGAAAAACAATTACGAAATAGAGTTTTCACCGTCAAGGGAGAATGTGACAAATAAGGTCTATTATTAATTATCTAGATTTTGCCTTTATAAATATCCTCCAAAGGAAAAATCATCTCGTAGTCATTCCAATTAAGGTTACCATCTACTATTTTAAACTGCTTAAACAATAACTCCTCCTGATATTTCCTGATGCCGGGGTGCAAGGCTTTCATCAGAAATGGTTTAAAATCAACCAAGACCTTATGATGGTCATTAAATTCAACCCTGATAGCAAAATCGCCAATGTATGTTGCAGATTTTATCTCTAACAACTCGGCTTGATTTTTTTGTTCTTCTTCCCTGATTATCATCCTATGCGCGTATTAATCTTTTCAAATTCAATGTTTTTGTGATATACGAAATAATCAATCCATTTCTCAACAATTTTATTTCCATAAACCTCCAAAAAAAGTTTAAAATCGTTCAATTTAACGCCTGATAAAGGTTTATAACCCTTAACCGATTTCACTAAAATTCTTGAATTTTTCCATTCACAATGTAGAACTCGGCTTTACTTTCGCAACCGTTATGCCTTCCATGCACATGAATGGGTTCATGTTCATTTGAATAGAAAAACACAATAATACCAAGGTATTCAAATATTTTAGGCATGTTGAGTCTCCGTTGTTAAAATTAAAAAAATCAAATTAGTTGGTCATTGAGAATTTTCAATTTGACAGTGGAAATGTAATTCTATCCTCACTCCACCAACACAAAAGCCGCCCAGTAATAAGGGGCGTATTTCTTTTGCATGGTTTTTTGGGTGAAAACAAAGGCTTGGCGAATGTCTTTCATGCTGAGCAGGTTGGAATAAAAGACTTGCATGAACTCCGAGGTTTCTTTATCCGGCACGCGCCAAAGACTCATGATCAGGCTGCCCGCTCCCGCTTGTTTTAAGCCCCTTTGCAAACCAAAAACTCCTTCACTGCCTTTGATATCGCCCAGGCCGGTTTCGCAGGCGGAGAGCACGACCAATTTTGCTTTGCGTAAATCTGTGTTGGAGAGCTCCTGTGCAGTGAGCACTCCGTCTTCGCTTTCTATTCCTAAACCGCGTGTCCAAACATCATTGGCATAAGCAAGGGCTAATCCTGATCGTCTCATCGGATTGCTGTTCTGCACAAAGTTCCAGTTGGCATACAAGGAGTTGCCTATCCATCCTTCGGTATCGCCACGGAAAGCCAGTACTTCGCCCTTGCTTTTGGTGCTTTTCTTCAGGGTTTCTTTTTCCTGCTCAAGGTCGGGGAAGAAATAACCATGCGTGGCAATGTGCAGGACTTCTGCCTTGGGCGCTTCCTCC
>JBILVQ010000177.1:0-6506 GCA_044370375.1 Bacteroidia bacterium | reverse complement strand
AAAAGATTGGAATTGGATTAGTCAACACAATACCGGCGGGGTTGAAATGGAGAACATCTCTGATAAAACCTCTTTGCTGGCAGTGCAAGGACCTCTTGCAGCCAAAGCCTTGCAAAGCCTTACAGAAATTAACCTTGCAGAGATGACCTACTATACTTTTGCCAAAGGAAAATTTGCAGGCATCGACAATGTGCTGATTTCTGCCACCGGATATACAGGAGCCGGCGGATTCGAAATTTATTTTGAAAACAGTCAAGCCGAAATAATTTGGAGCAAAATATTTGAGGCCGGTGCACCCTACGGAATTAAGCCCATTGGCCTTGGAGCCCGTGATACCTTGCGTCTTGAAATGGGATTTTGTCTTTACGGAAACGATATCAACGATACCACTTCTCCTATTGAAGCAGGCCTGGGATGGATTACTAAATTCACAAAAAAATTCACCAATTCAGAGGCCTTATTGAAACAAAAAGAACAAGGTGTTACCCAAAAATTGGTTGGCTTCGAAATGCTGGAAAGAGCCATCCCCAGACATGATTACGAAATTACCGATGCCCAAGGAAATGTTATTGGAAAAGTAACATCAGGAACCCAATCGCCAAGCCTTCAGAAAGGAATCGGAATGGGTTATGTGAACACAGCATTTACCAAATCAGGTACTGAAATTTTTATCAAAGTTCGCGATAAACTTACAAAGGCTGTCGTGTCAAAAATTCCTTTTTACAAGGCCTGATCAATGGAGCAAAGTGCACAACCTTCAATCGATGTTTGCTTTTCACCTTACCTTTATCCGGTATATGAAAAAAGCAATCAAATTGTTGTTGTTATCGATATTTTAAGAGCAACCTCTGCCATTTGTACCGCCTTTCAATACGGGGTAGAAAAGATGATTCCCGTAGCAGAAATCGATGAGGCAAAAAGTTACAAAGACAAGGGTTTTTTAGTTGGCGCAGAAAGAAATGGAATAGCCATTGAAGGTTTCGATTTCGGAAATTCTCCCTACGGTTACATGACCGATAAAATCAAAGACCAAACCGTTGTAATTACAACCACCAACGGAACACAAGCCATTGAGGCTTCTAAAAATGCCGATCTTGTGGTCATTGGTTCATTTCTCAATATTTCTTTTCTCTGTGATTGGCTCCTAACCCAAAACAAAAACATTTTGCTGCTCTGCTCGGGATGGAAAAATAAATTCAACCTCGAAGACACGCTGTTTGCAGGGGCTGTAGCCGAAAAACTTAGCACCAAAGATTCATTCAAATTAGGAGATGGTGCTTTGGCCACCAAATATCTTTACCAAAACGCTGAACAAAACCCTTACAAGTTTTTGAACTACTCCTCGCATAAGGAACGTCTTGCAGCCCTTGGACTGAAAGATGATGTAAAGTACTGCCTAAGCCTTGATTTGATTAAAATCATTCCAATGTTGCAAGGACAGTATCTGGTAAAAATGGATGTTAAACTACCGGCCAATTCTCTATGATAAAGAAATTCTTTTTGCTGTTTTTATTGGTTTTGCTGGCCGCAAACGAAAACCCCTTGTATTCTTGGGGATTCTTCGGACACAAGAAAATTAATCGGATGGCCGTTTTGGTGCTGCCAACCGATTTAATGGCTTTCTTTAAAAAACATATTGAGTTTGTTACCGAACATGCCGTTGACCCCGACAAAAGAAGATATGCCGTGGCCGATGAAGGAGCAAGACATTACATCGATATCGATCATTACGGTCCTGATGCCTTTAAAGTGGTGCCCAGAATGTGGAAAAAGGCAGTCGAAAAATACACCGAAGACACCCTCAAGGCCTATGGAATTGTTCCATGGCACATTGAAAAAATGATGTTCAGATTGACCGAAGCATTCCGTGAAGGGAACCTCGATAAAATACTGCATTACTCAGCTGATTTAGGACATTACGTGGCAGATGCTCATGTTCCGCTGCATACAACCGAAAATTACAACGGCCAACTTACCAACCAAAAAGGAATTCATGGTTTTTGGGAAAGTAGATTGCCTGAATTGTTTTCAGATAATTACGACTATTTTATCGGAAAAGCCCAATACATTGAAAAGCCCCTTGATGCAGCTTGGGATATCGTTTACCAAAGCCACATGGCCGTGGATAGCGTTTTAAAATTTGAGGCTGCTTTAAACAGTTCTTTTCCAACGGACTTAAAATATGCCTATGAAAATCGTGGGCAAAGCATGATGAAAGTTTATTCTGAAGATTATTGTAAAAAATACAACGATATGATGGATGGCATGGTGGAGCGAAGAATGAGAGCCTCTATTCTCGCAACTGCCAGTATGTGGTTAACCGCCTGGGTCAATGCAGGTCAACCCAATCTTAACCGACTCCTCGATAAAGAAGTCTCAGATTCTTTGCGCCTTGCCGCTAAAGCAGAAGAAGAACTTTGGAAAACAGGAAAATTGAAAGGTGACGGAAAAGGACACACCGATTAGCACTATTCAGCATCCGTTTCTATTTTTCGAACCAACAATATACGGTCATCGCCACCTGAAACCAATAAGTTTTTGTAAGAACTCCAGTACAAACGGTTAACGGAGTGACTATGTCCTCCTTGCATTGGATTTTCTATTCTCAACAAAAATTTAGCCTTTTGAGGATCCCACAATTTGATGGTCTTATCTCTGCTGCAACTTGCCATCAACTCCATGTCGGGATGAAGAGCCAAATCATACAATGCAAAATTGTGTGCAGGGATACGCTCCACTAATTTTTGTGAACTTAATTCAAACACATTCAAATGAGCATCCTTGCCGCCTGTATAAATTAAATTGGCATCACTAAAAACAAGGGCAGTGTTGCATGAATCAAAATGGGCTTTGAAAGCAAACAGGAATTTTCCCTTCAAATCCAAGGCACATAAATTGCCATCTCCGCAGCAAACAACAAAGTTTCCCTCTTGGTCCAAAGGTCTTAATTGACGTATTTTTGCATCCGAAATTTTCCGGGCCCACAAAATCGTCCCTGTCGGTAATTCTATCGCATGAATCCATCCATCACTGCTGCCTGTTATCAAGATACCCTGCGCTTCCAGCAGCAATAAATCAAAAACAATGGCCTTGGTAAGCTGTAAACATTTTTCTTCTGCCCTTAAATCTAAGTTGATAAAATGAATTTGTCCGATGCCGTTTCCTGCAAACAGGTAATTCTTCCCTTCAGAAAATGCCATTGAATAAACAGGTGCCGGAAGCATGACCGAAAAATTTTCATGCAAACCAGTCTCTAAATTCCACTTTACAATATACTTGTCGCCTGAGCCCGAAAAAAAAGTATCACCACCACCCGAAATGATTGCATAAATAGAACTGTAATGCCCCTTCAGCACATGCGTGGTTTCTACATGAATGGAACTCATTTTTTCGATCTTGGATGATGCTGCAAAATATTAGACCGCAAAAATTCACGATCCAAATGCGTGTAAATTTCAGTCGTTGTAATCGACTCATGGCCCAGCATTTCTTGCACGGCTCTCAAATCGGCACCTCCTTCCACCAAATGGGTGGCAAAGCTATGGCGTAAGGTGTGTGGACTAATCACTTTTCTAATACCCGCTTTCTCGGCAAGGTCCTTTATAATTAAAAAGACCATGACACGACTTAAAGCTTTTCCTCTTTTATTCAAAAAAACGTGATCCTCGAAACCTTTCTGTACAGGGATTTTGCTTCTCACCAATTGAAGGTATTGCTGAATAATTTTCAATGCTTTTTTTCCAATAGGCACCAATCTTTCTTTATTTCCCTTACCGGTAACTTTGACGAAACCATGTCCGGCATTGATGTGGCTAATCTTCAAATTCACCAACTCCGACACCCTTAAACCGCAACTATACAAGGTTTCCATCATGGCCACATTTCTTTCACCTTCATCTTTACTGCGATCGATGGCAGCAATAAGGGCATCAATGTCTTGAACCGACAAGGTATCGGGCAATTTTCTACCAAGTTTAGGAGAATCTAGTTGCTCGGTGGGGTCAATGCTAACCGCATTTTCAAGCAATAAATACTTGTAAAAGGCCCGCAAACCCGAAATTAAACGTGCCTGACTTCTGGCTGCTAAGCCTTCCCGATTTACCCAAACAATAAATTCTTTTAGAAGGGAATAATCTACTTTAAGCGGACTGCTCACCGCAGTTTCTGTTTCGCAATATTTCTTTAGCTTAAATACATCATCCAGGTATCCTTCAATAGAATTGGGGGATAGTGATTTCTCCAACTTCAAATAGGCTTTAAAACCCTTGATGTATGGATCCCAGCTCATGCTAAAACCCTCTCTGGAAACCAACCACAATAGGGGAGAGCTGCGGCAGGCCCGATGCTGTTGTAAACAACTGACTTAAACGATAATTACCATAAAAGATATTTTTGTTAAAGCCAATTCTAAGTTGTACTCCGTATAGAAAACGCTCATCCCAATCAAAATTTCGCAGCGTTATTTTTCCATTCTTTCCATACATTTTCTGCGATTCGGGGGTTGAAAAACGGTAGGAATGAAAATTCCAAAAAGGCAACTCACCCCATACCACCAGGTCAATGTATTTTCCTAGAAAATTCCCTCTTTTTCCGTAGTTAATTCTTTGGTATAAATCAAACTGAAACCCGCGCTGAACATACCTTTCCTTGGTAACATTCAAGGAATCAACACCCGGAAATCCAACCAAATTCTTTACATTGTAGTTTCTGTATTGATAGGCCAAATCCATACCCAATGCATAATGCTCGCCTAATTTTCTTTTGGTGCGGTAACCAAAACCAATTTCATGCGATAGTCCGTATTTTACATAATGATTATTGGAATGAGGCAACGCAAATCCAACATTGATAAACCAATGTTTATACTTCTTTAAATTCGGACCTTTGGTTCCCTCTGCTGTGTCACGCGCAACAACCCTTTCCATTTTAGGACCTTGTGCTAAACTTGTTTGAACCGTTAAAACCAACAGTAACAACAAAAAAACAAAACCCTGTTCTCTGTTTTCTTTCTTGAAATAATTCATTAATGTGCGTAATGATTAAGGATTAATTTTTTGGTAACTCCGGCATAATGAGCTTCCACTGCAAATACATTTTCAACCCGCTGGTAGGAAACATCAATCTCCTTCATGTCTGATTTCACCTCATACAATTGGTAGGAGATAACTTTGCCATTTTCATCTAGAAATTTAACATACAAAGAATGCTTCCATTCATTGATTAAATATGGGTCTGCCGAAGTTTCTTCAAAATGAATGTTGATGGATTTTTTGGCTCCCTCATCTTTAAGGGACAATGCAGCGTTGCCTGTATTTCTTTTTCCCTCCAAAATATAATTTACATCCGGAACACCATAACCATGGGCATAGTCAAAGTAGGGATATAAACTACTATGCTCCTCGAGAAAGCGCATACTTTGAATTGGTTTTCCAATCAGCTCAGGTTTAAATTGAAGCAGACAAGCAGCAAATCCTGCCATCAATGGACAGGAAAAAGAGGTTCCTTGTATGTTCCCGATTTTCATACCTCTTGCAGCCATTACATCACCCGGAGCGCATAGGTTGGGTTTCACATGACCCAAATAATTAGGACCATAAGAACTAAAATCGATGTGGTAGCCTGAACGTGGATCTACTCCACCAACGGCAAGCACACTATCCTGATCGGCCGGAGTAATAATCAACTTCCAAGGGTCGGTACCTTCATTGCCGGCAGAATTAATCACCAATATTCCTTTTGACACCGCCTTTGCAGCAGCCTTAGCAACCAAACTGGTTTTTCCATCCATGTCCTTTAAAAAATACCGTTGGTATCCATATCCTAAAGAACTACTAATAATATGGGCCCCTTTTTCATCGGCCCATTCAGCAGCCATTAACCAAAACACCTCTTCTCTAAAGGGCTCACGCATGCCATACTCAGTAATGGCCAGAAGAAATTCGGCCTCACTGCCAACGCCAAGTTGGGTTGTATCTTGAATCCCGGCAATACAGGATAGAACAGCTTCTCCATGAAAATTTCTACCGTAAACATCTGTGGATTTATTCAAAAAATTTCTGGTTGCAATAATTCTATTTCCTTGACGAATATGCTCAAAACATGGATGTTTGTCAACATTAGGGAATCCAGCATCAAAAACTGCAATCCTGATTCCTTTTCCTGCAATTCCCTTTTTTTGCCATGCACTTAAACCCATTGATTCCTGCTGCGCACGAATAATTTTTTTTTCATTGGCTGAAAATATCCGGCCGGTGGTTGGACCATTCGTTTCCTTTCCACAAATTTCCTCAACCGCGGAAAGGGATTGGTTGATCTCAACTTCCTGAATTTTTTTTACGAAAACGAATGTTCCAATCTGTTGAATTTGCTCACGGGTAGCGCTAATGGCACAAGCATTAAACCATTTTGAGTAGCCAATCAATTCGGTTACATGGTTTTCTATCCCATTAAGATAAGAGACAGAAACAGGATAATCACTATAATCAAAAGGAATATTTCCTGCAGCC
>JBILVQ010000176.1:0-6524 GCA_044370375.1 Bacteroidia bacterium | reverse complement strand
ACTTCTCCGGCTGCCTAACTTCAATGGAGCTCTTGGTAAAATACTGATGCTTCTCTAAGAAACTAATTTGCATTTGATCCCACTGCCTGTCGCCACTTATTTTTCCAAATTTTATTAATTCGTTCTTTAATGAATCTGAAATCTCATAAAAATCGTCACGGCCCAGGTAATCTAAATCGGCATCACACATAATCATTTCAAGCAGGTTATGCGGAGTTTGTGGAATTTCAGTCGCTAAAATTAAGCCTTCAATAATTTTTAACTGCTTATCGGTGTAACCATAATTGGGCAAAATTTCCTTGGCCATGGTAACTCCCAAATGCTCATTCTTGTTGTATTCATGAATAAATCCTGCATCATGAAACAAGGCTGCTGTTTTTAAAAGAAACAACTCTTCACCATCCACCCCTTCATGTCGCGCAATTCTTTCTGCCGCCTGGGTAACATCAAGCGTATGGTGAATGCCATGGTAGTAAAGTCCTTCCGGAAGATTATCGGTAAGCAGCTTTAAAATTCTTTGTTCCGACTTTCTGAAATTAAAACGTTCAGAAAGCAAGGTAGAAAGTCTTTCCTGAAACAAATCATTCGGTATCATTCCATCCTCATCGGCCGATAATTCGGGCTTAATTCTTTCCACGAAATACATATCAATTTCCGCCTTGTATTTCACTTCAATTTTCCCTCTTCTTTTGCAAACAAAAAATTCTTTTACGAATTCGTAAGTTGATTGAGAGATATTCACCTTTCCAATTTCGCCATAGGCTTCGAGGCGTGCAGCAATATTTACGGTATCGCCCCAAATATCGTAGGCAAGACGTTTTTTACCAATTACACCGGCAATCAGTTCCCCAGTATTGATACCGATTCGAAGTTCCCAAATGATATCCGGATCAGCATTTTGTTCTTGGAACTCCCTTACAAAATGTTGTATTTCTAAACCGGCTAAAACGATATCGATGGGATTACTTTTATTTCTAATGGGAATACCACCGGCACACATGTAGGAATCACCGATGGTTTTAATTTTTTCGATGTTATACTTCTCAATAATCTCATCAAATTTTCCGAAACAAATATCCAGTTTTTCTACCAACTCTTTGGGACGAAGTTTCTGTGCAATTTTGGTAAAGCCTTTAAAGTCGGTAAACATTACCGATGCCATGCTATAGCTTCTTGCAGATGCTTTACCTTTGTTCTTTAATTCCTCTGCCATTTCCATGGGCAGCATATTGCGCAAGAGTGATTCAGATTTCTTTTGTTCTTCTTCTATCAACTCTTTTTGTTTCTCAATTTCTTCTTTTTGCAACATGATCTTTGAGGTTCGCTCTCTGATTTGCCGTTCAAGAATTCGCTTTTGAGAAACAACCCTGTTGATTCTCTTCTTGTAATAGTAAAACAAGAGCGAAACAAAAAGAATGAGGGCAATAATTCTGAATCCGAGGGTTTGCCAAAAAGGTGGTGTTATAATAATAACAAGTGTTTCCTCCTGTTTATTCCAAACACCGTCAGAATTGCTTGCCTTTACTTTAAATACATATTCTCCTGCAGGCAAACCGGTAAAAACCGCCTGTCCCTTTCCTCTTACCTCTGTCCATTCTTCATCGAATCCCTCCAGAATATATTGATAGCGATTATTCATGGGGGAACTAAAATGAAGCGCTGCAAAATCGAGTGTAAAATAATTTTGCTTGTAAGACAATACCACGGTATCTGCAAACTGTATGCTTTTTTGAAGCGGCTGGTCGGTTCCGGGTTTTAACTCTTTATTAAAAACACTCAAGGCCGTAAAACAAATTTTAGGAGCCGTGTTATTGACAATGATGTTGGCAGGATCAAAGGCATTGATACCATTCATTCCGCCAAAAAACAATTCTCCTGTAGAGGAACGGAACCAAGCACCAACATTAAATTCATTGCTTTGCAAGCCATTGTTTTGATAATAGTTTCTAAATACCCCGGATGAGATTGAAAATTTTGACAATCCGAAATTGGTACTTAACCAGAGGGCATCCTCTTTACCGGGCAATATCCCATAAACAACATTATTGGACAGTCCGTTGTCCTCCAAATAAGAATCGAATTTACCGCTGTTTTGATCAAACCTGTTTAATCCGCCACCATAAGTTCCTATCCATAATTCTCCGCTTTTAATTTGTGCAATACTTAAAATATGGTCATTGCTTAGTGATTTTTCATTGCCCGGTTGATGCTTGTAGGTTCTGAACAAAAGCGTATCAGGGATTTTCAATTCGCCATTTTTGTAATTCAGAAGTTCAACTAAACCTCCTCCGCTTGCCATCCAAATGGTTTTGGATGCGTCAGCAAAAACCTGTCGAACCGAAGGATGCGGCAAGACACCTGTTGACCCGGGACCCGTTACGCGTTGATGAAACTTTCTGTCAACATCCAGGATCACAAGACCGTTCTTCGTTCCTATCCACAATCTTTGTCGCTCATCCTCCCAAATACTCTGTACGACTGTATTCTCCAAAAAAAGCAACAATTCTTTGCTTGCATTGAAGGGAATAATTTTTTGTGAATTGCTATTGAATTTACATAATCCACGTGAAGTACCCAACCAAATTTCACCGGCCTTGTCTTTACAAATTGCATAAACGGAAGAAGGCTGAAAGGGTACCGGAAAAAATTCATACGACTGATTATCCCGCTTTATCCAGTTCAACCCATCATCTGTACCAACGATTAAATTTCCGTTTTCTAATTCAAGCATTGACCAAACATTGTTGCTCAACAAGGGGGAGGGTAAATCATTCTTTTGCAGCAGCAAATTAAAATTGTTTTGAATCCTGTCAAACTTATTCAAACCGGCTTCGGTGCCTATCCAAAGGGTACCGGCATAATCCTCCAAAAAGGAATAAACCTTGTTTCCTGCAATGCTCCGATCATTAAATGGGGAAGACAAAATCCTACTAAAAGAGCCGGTTTGTGGCCGATAAAGATTTAACCCGCTTAGGGTTCCAATCCATAATTTTCCCCTTTGGTCGCGAAAAATTTTTCTTATCCCATTGCCCGAAAGACTGCGGCTATTTCCCGGTTGGGTTGTAAAATGTTTAAGGCTGTTCTTTGGTATTTCGGCTAAAAATAATCCCTCATCGGTACCAATCCACAATACCCCATTGTTTTCGGCCAAAATAGATTTTATGGGAAGGTCAGAAAAGCGGGGGCTCAAAAAATCAGGTAGCGGCAATAATTTATTGGACGAGGGTTTATACAGCTGCAAACCCTTATCGGTGGTAGCCATCCAAAGAGATGAATTCCCGGCCGATTGAATCATCTGAATATTGTTTCCTACTGCCGGAATATCCAAGTACTTAACAACAGAACGCAAAATCCGTGGATTGATTTTCTCGAGTGAATCAAGATTAACCTGAAACAAGCCGCGATCAGTAGCACAAAACACAAGACTTTTGGTCCAAAGAAGAAAATCGCTTACGGAAGGAGGGGAAACATCTTTTCCTGAATCAGGAAATCGCAAAGCATAAAACTTTTCATCACGCGGGTTAAAAATATCAATTCCTGAATTGGTTCCAATCCATATTCTGCCCATTGGATCTTGCCATAAGGTATGAATAAAGTTGTCGTGTATGGAAGTACTGTCTTTTCGATTGTGTTTGAAAACCTTGAAAGACACCCCATCATAACGATTCAGCCCATCCTGGGTTCCAACCCAAAGAAAACCGGCATTGTCTTGAAGAATGCAATTAACAGACGACTGCGACAAGCCATTGGCCAATCCTAAGTGGTCGAAGCTTAGCCCAGTGTTTTGCGCAGAAATCAACTGAGGCAAACACAGGGCAATGGTTAGCAAAAAGGAAAGAAATGGTCTGAAAAAACCCAACATCGGTGGTAAAAATAGTGGATTCTATTGAGTATTCAAGGGATTATTTTGAAAAAAAGCCGATTAATCGCATCAAATGAAGCACTTGGGCTTTCAAAAACCACTTTCATTGGCAAATTAATGCAATTGCCGGCAGCCTGCCTTTTTTAATGTTTCAATGGTTATATTTGTAGGTCAAAACCAAGGTTGACTTGCCCCAAAATTATGAGAAAGCAATACACTGCGATACTACTATTCCTGCTAGTTCTTTCCGGAGTTGAAAACGGAATGGCACAAACTTTTGAAATGCAAGGAAACGATACCATCAATAAAACAGATGAGCAAGGATGGAAGCAAGGCAAATGGGTGGTGGTGAATATTGCAGGGGTGATGCCGGGTTGCAAGGATGGACAAAAACTAGAAGAAGGAAGTTATGTAAATAACAGAAAAGTAGGCACCTGGAAATTATATCATTGCAATGGAAGGGTTAAATGCGAAATGGTTTACGCAGAAGACAAATCAGCCTTTGTAAAAAACTTCTATGAAAATGGTGTTTTGCGTGAACAAGGCACCTGGAAAAACAACACTTGGATTGGCGATTACAAGTATTTTTATGAGTCGGGGAAACCTTTTTATGAATTTGCTTTTAATGAAAATGGCAAGCGTGAAGGGTTTCAAAAGTATTACTACGAAAACGGCAACACCATGTACGAAGGAACCTGGAAAGATTCAAAAGAATCAGGTGTCATCAAGGAGTATTACGAAGATGGTTCATTGAAAGCAGAAAAGAGTTTTAATGATGGAAAAATTGACGAAAACAACATAAAAAACTATGCCCCCAAGGCGGCAGAAAAAAAGGTAGTGCCGGTTGAGGAAAAGAAAGTTGAGCCGGTGGTGCAGGAAGCTCCTGACATGAAAATTCCGGATGGGAAAAACAAAACTTATTATTCTAACGGAAAAATTGAAAGAGATGGCGAATTTTTAAAAGGAAAATTATTTCGCGGCAAACATTATTTCTACAAAGACGGAGAGTTACATAAAACCGTTTATTATGAAGAAGGAAGGCCTGCCCGGACGGTTTATGCCAAAGACGAAATTGAAAAACAAGATCAAAACAAGAAGAAGAAGTGATGAGCCAAGATGCTATTCGAAAGATTCAGATTTATAATACCCTTTCAAGAAAAAAAGAAGATTTTCAACCGCTACATCCTCCATTGGTAGGGTTATATGTTTGCGGACCTACCGTTTACAACGATGTTCACCTGGGCAATTGCCGCACATTTATTTCCTTTGACTTGGTTTATCGTTATCTAAAATTTGCAGGCTTCAAAGTGCGCTATGTGCGGAACATTACCGATGCCGGGCATCTGGAAGGCGACCGTGATGAAGGGGATGATAAATTTGCCAAAAGAGCAAAACTTGAGCAATTGGAACCCATGGAAATTGTTCAAAAATATACATTGGGCTTTCATGATGTGATGCGCCTTTTCAATACCATTCCACCGTCCATTGAGCCTACGGCAACCGGACACATTGCGGAGCAAATTGAAATGACCAAAAGGATTATTGCCTCAGGATTTGCTTACGAGGTAAATGGTACCGTCTATTTTGATGTTGACAAATATTCTCAATTGCACGATTACGGTGTGTTGAGCAATCGAAAACTCGATGACCTTTTAGAAAACACACGTGAATTGTCGGGCCAAGATGAAAAAAAAGGCCGTCTGGATTTTGCATTATGGATTAAAGCAAATCCGGAACATCTAATGAAATGGCCTTCTCCATGGGGCTGGGGCTTTCCCGGCTGGCACATTGAATGTTCTGCCATGAGTTCAAAATACCTTGGTGAAACATTTGATATTCATGGCGGAGGGATGGACCTCATTGCCACGCATCATACCAACGAAGTTGCACAGAGTGTGGCTTGTAACCATGCCGCTCCGGTACGCTATTGGATGCATACCAATATGTTAACCGTGAATGGCGTTCGCATGTCGAAGTCGGCCGGAAATGGATTTCTGCCGCTTGAATTATTTTCGGGCAATCATCCGCTGCTCGACAAAGGCTATGCGCCCATGGCGGTTAGATTTTTTATGATGCAATCGCATTACCGCAGCACGCTTGACTTTAGCAATGAAGCACTCCAAGCTTCAGAAAAAGGTTATGCACGATTGATGACTGCCATGGAAAGCCTCAAGCACCTTCCGGTAGCAGAAAAAAGCAGCATCAACGTTCAGCAATGGGAACAAGATTTTTATGCTGCCATGGATGATGATTTCAATTCACCTGTTTTGATTGCCCATTTGTTTGATGCTGTAAAAGGTATCAACAATATCAAAGAAGGCCGCGACAGCATTTCTTCTTCCGACCTTGATCACTTGAAAAAACTCATGCAGGGATTTGTGTACGATGTTTTGGGCTTACAGCAAGAAGGAACTTCAGATAGTGGAAAGGATACCTTAAAAAAAGTAATGGATTTGGTTATTCATTTAAGAGCAGAGGCCAGAAACAGAAAAGATTTTGCGGTGTCGGACCAAATAAGAGACAGATTAATCGA
The DNA here is from genome assembly GCA_044370375.1 of Bacteroidia bacterium. Taxonomy (GTDB): domain Bacteria; phylum Bacteroidota; class Bacteroidia; order UBA4408; family UBA4408; genus JBILVQ01. The sequence goes on along the minus strand of JBILVQ010000176.1, from coordinate 129 downwards.
AGCAGGAATACAACTTAAAGATACAAAAAATGGGGTGGAGTGGCAATAATTTAAGGAAACTATTTTTCATTTCATCGTTGGCCCTTTTGTGGTCCTGCAAGGGAGACGAAAAACCGGCAGAAACCATTG